>SFID01000152.1 GCA_004555425.1 Bacteroidales bacterium | reverse complement strand
AAAGACGGTCCTTTCCTCCATATGGTAGAATGTGGTAACGGCACGGAGCGCGATAACCTCGACGAGCCGGATGAGCAAGACATCGCCCGCGATGAAGCCGACGAGGAGATAGCACGTCGACTCAAAGAGGGCGAAAGCTATCGAACTATTCAGAGAGAACTGGGAGTGTCGGCAAATAAGGTCAATAGAGTCAAAAAACTGCTTACGCAATAATCTTTAGACTTTGGCAGGTGCTCCGGTGCTCCGAGCAAGAGAGCGCTTGAGAGCGCTTGAGAGCGCTCCGCACTGCTCTCGCAAAAAGAGCACCGGAGCACCCTAAAAAAGCGCTCTGCTCTTATAGCTTAATATTATATATAATAATATTATTATATATAATATTAAAATTCCCAATTTTTTTTCTGCGACATAAAAGTGCTCTCGCGCTCCGAGCAAGAGAGCGCTTGAGAGCGCTTGAGAGCGCTCCGCACTGCTCTCGCAAAAAGAGCACCGGAGCACCTGCCAATTTTAATCGCGCCAAACTTTGAAAAATTTTTTTAATCACTAATTTTCTTAACCGATATGAACGATACAATTTCCGCCGCCACAATAGCCGATGTGTGCTGCGACTGCGACAACTACAAAAGCGTTTTCCTCAACAATCAGACCGTGGAGATGATGACGGCCAACAATTTTCTCCGCCGTGGCGACAAATCAGTAAAGCCGCTATGGTCGCCTTTTTGGAACGAGGGCGAAATCTCCGTTTTCTTCTCCGAAACGAATGTGGGCAAGTCGATTCTTGCCACACAGATTGCCAATGACATTGCACGTGGCATTAACTCAATTACCGGGGCATCGGTGCGCCGTAGAAAGGTGGTATACTTCGACTATGAACTGAGCAACGCCCAGTTTCGCGACCGATATGAGGGCGCTCGGTTCAATAACCGCTTCTACCGCGCCGCCCCATATGATGATTCTATAGAGTTTCTTGCCATTGAATCGGCCTACAACGATATAGTCAACGCTCTCTGTGATGGCGCTGAAGCCATTATTGTAGACAATATCACCTACCTGACTTCCTCAATCAACGATGCTGCTACTGTGCTCGACTTGCTTAAGCGCCTAAAAGCAAAAATACGGCAGTATGGTGCCTCAATGCTTCTTATCACCCACACACCAAAGCGCTCGCAGCGCGAGATAATCACACGCGCCGATGCCGCAGGTTCCAGTTATCTGCTCAACTTCTGCGATTCAGCTTTCACCATAGGCCGAAGCTATCTGCGCCCCGAATACCGCTACCTTAAGCAGATAAAGAACCGTGTTGGTGAGTTCACCTACACAGAGCGCAATGTGCTTGTAGGAGTATTCGACAAAATCGACGGCCTGCTGCAGTTTCGTCCGGTGGTGGAGCAAAGTGAATACCTACACCTTGAAAAATAATTTCTTTCCAACTACATAGCACTATGAACGAGATTTTAAAAAAAGACTATCAGCGCATCTGCGAAATGGCTTTTCGTGCAAAAAATGTTGAGCAGGCCGAGGTGCCGCTCTTTTACGTCTACCTTATATGCCAACAGTTAGGACTGGACAATACTGGCATCCGCATTGAGGACAATTCGCCCTCCTGCGGTCGCTCGTTGACTACCCTGCACGAAGCCATTTGGACGGGAGTGGCAAAGGCTTTGCGCGCATCGCCAGCCCATATCAGAAGTTTCCGCCCAGTAGAGGTTTACAGCTTCCGCTCTCGCCTGATCAAAGTGGAGCTGCAGGGGGTGGAGATAGGCCGCCCGTGCCAAATAGATTTAGATTTCGACCTCGAAAAGATTTGCAAGGATGTGGTGCGACTTCACTGTGTGCCCGACATGCCGAGAATCAACCGCTTCAACGACTTTTATGACTCTTTGATAAGATGATACGCTTTTCTCTTGGAAAACTGGTGACCGTGTGCCCGCAGTGCGGGCACCGCACCTTCAAGCCTTATATCGACAACGCCACCGGCCAGCCTCTCGACGAGAATATCTGTGGACGATGCAACCGCGAAGTAAACTGCGCTTACCACTTCCCACCGTCACGATGGTTTGCAGCAGGTAACCGCATAGAGGGGAATCTGAAGCTTCGCCTCAACTACGCTCCGCCGCGTCCACGACTTCCCGATTTCGTGGTGCTCCCTCCTGCCGAGAGCATCGAGCGCCTGCGCACAGACAATCTATTCTGCTACCTCTCGCTTCGCTTCGGCGAGCGCAGAGTATATGATGTGTTCACCGACTACCACGTTATGCACTCCTCTTGGATGGGCGGAGCCACGGCTTTCTACCTTGTCGATGCCGAGAACCGCGCTCGCTCGGCTAAAGTGATGCGTTACGGCACAGACGGCCACCGTCTTAAGGGCGACGAGCATATTTTTACAGTAAACTATCAGCACTCAATCCTGCACATCAAACCTTTCAGCTATCGCGCTTGCTTCTTCGGTGAGCATCTTGCAGCGAAGAACCCCACCAAGCCAATCTATATTGTAGAATCGGAAAAAACCGCACTTATTATGACGTGCGCCGACCGCTCCGAAAGAAATATCTATCTTGCCTCAGGTGGTTGTTGCGCACTCAAGCCGCAGCCAGGCGACCGAAGCGACCCTTTCTCGCGCTTCCATATTCTCAACGGGCGATGTGTCACACTCATTCCCGAAGCCGTAGCGCTGAAAAAAATATGCAGCACAGTGCGCTTCCTCGATGTCACCGCCGCACCATTCCACCTCACCGGTTCGCAGGACATCGGCGACTACGTAATGGAACGCCTGCCATAAACCAAATACATCCCGCGACTAACTTCGCGGGATTTTTTTATTTTATCGACAGTTAACGCCGTTAGATATGTTAAAATATATTGATGCTGTGTTTTTTGCAGAGATTAGTCGACGTTGTGGAGGGTGTGGCCCATGCGGTGGCGCTTGGTGGAGAGGTAGAAGCGGTCGTAGACGTTGGGGGCTATCTCTATCGGCACATTCTCTACAACTTCCAGGCCGTAGCCCTCCAGTCCTATGCGCTTGATGGGATTGTTGGTAATCAGACGCATTTTGTGTATGCCCAGATGGTGAAGGATTTGTGCTCCTACGCCATAGTCGCGTTCGTCGGCCTTATGGCCCAGATGCAGGTTGGCGTCTACGGTGTCCATACCCTGCTCCTGAAGCTTGTAGGCCCGGATTTTGTCCATCAGACCGATGCCTCGGCCCTCCTGCAGGAGGTAAATAAGGGCGCCTCGACCCTCCTTTTCAATCATACGGAGCGACTGATGCAGCTGCTCTCCGCAGTCGCACCGGAGCGACCCGAA
>SFID01000076.1 GCA_004555425.1 Bacteroidales bacterium | reverse complement strand
ACCTACCACATCCCAGCCCGCCGCCTCGACATACTCGTTCGGTGGAGATGGTAAAGCCGTCCCCTTGATATCTTTCTCGTAGATTAAGCCTCTTTGTCCCGTGCGAAGGATAGCCTCCCCTCGCAACTCGCTCCAACTCGCCCTCGCCGTACCTACCTCGGCGAAACCTTCCACCGTCTCGCTCCCTGCCGTACTCTCCACATGGATGGCGGGGCGGTAATCGCTCGCACGAGTTGCAGACAGATCCGTATAGGACATCGCCAGAGAGCTAATAATATCCATATCCGTCTCGCCGTCTGTCATTCCACCCCAGATATACCTCGTTTTAACCCCACGCTTCCCATCCGCGTAACAATCGACGACAAGGGAGGGAACGGCGGCGTACACTACCCCCAACTGGATGGGTTGGAGGATTGCATCCAACATGAGGCGCACGGATGCTGGAAAAGAATCCACAATGCGTCGCGCTAGGGAGTCGTAAGAGAATGCCCAATCCAAGACATTCCCATCGTCATCGCGTCTGGGATAGTCGAGATGAGTTGCATACGCAACGACGTAAACGAGTCCGCACGAGGTGTCGCCGCCACAACCGCCCGCCCCGCCGCACGGGCAGTCGGTGCTACACTCCGTCGAAGCGCATGTGCGCCCGCCTCTGTCAACTGAGATGTAGACGACAATCTGCTCGGGTGACTCTGGGAGGATGTTAAGTGTACCATCCGTTACCTCCAGCTTCACCACGATTCCGCTCGGGCACGCCTCCTGTAAGTGTTTGGCAAAAGCGGCTTCCGTCATAACGCGTCGGGTTGTGATAATATCCACGTAGAGGGCACGGAGCTCGTCTGTTGTGTAATAACGCACATCGTCGTATCCGAGGCGGTCTAACAGCTCTATCAACTCCACACGCGCCATCGTTGCGGGGTTGATCGCCGCCTCAAAGCAACTCGCCACATCCTCGAAAAGGCGATCTAGCACGGTAGAATACGCACGCGCCAGAGAGATGAAGTCTTCCGTATCCGCCCAATAGACGGGTATGTTCTCAGCGTATTTCGTTACAAGTGCCATTACTCTATCACTCCCACTTCGACAAAGCCCTGTCCCTTATGTACGAACATGGTGGAGGTGCCGCGTGAGTACATCCACGGGTTCTCGTTCGCGCGGAATACGGAGCTCGCCTCCGTCATCGTGTAGGCGATGTCAAATATCATCCGCTTGAGGAGGTAGTTGTAATAGCCGATGCCGACGTTCACCAGCTCGGGGTGGTCTTTCTTCACGCCGTTGAGTGCGACAAGATGGTCGAATGGGCTGTACGTGTACCAATATCGCCCACCCTCAATCTTGCCTCTGGTCGTGCGCGTGAACAATCCCTCGTCCCCCACTTTCTCAAGATAGGCGTCCGTCGCGGCGCATATCGCCTCGCCAAGCGCGGGTGTGTACTCCTTTCCTTCCTCCAACTCCAATCTAAAGTGGAAATCGATCGGGCGGGCGTCGGCGCCGACCACATGCACGTGGTGTCCGATGGGGATGTGCCCCATGCCGAACCCCCTTTCATCCTGTGGGTCGAGCCACTGGGCAAGGGCGGTGCGTTCCTCTTGCGTAGCACAACGCAACCTCCCCGCATCCTCTCGCCTAAAGTGTTGATGATAGGGTACGACGAAGACACGCCCACAGCAACGCGACAGCGGATAGACTTGCACGCCATAGAAAGATTGATTGCCTTCCTCGGCGTAGACGTTGAGGACGAGATCGACGTACTCCAGAAGACTGCCGCCAACCGCAACCTTTTGCGCACGGAGGATTCTCTCGCGCAAACTCTCATCCGACTCGACATCGCGCCCCGCCTCGTAGAGCGTACCAAACACAACACTCTCAAGCGCGGACAAATATCTTTCTGGCTCCAGCACGCCGCCCGTCGTCTCTTGAAAGTTACCATCCGTCTCGCTTTTGACGACCTTTTCTTCCACCGAGGTGATTATCCATCGAACGTTTGAGTTGTGGGAGCGCAACACATCTCCGACGAGGAGTGTGTCGTTGGGGGACTCCTCGCGCCACGTATCTACGTAGTGGTAGTAAGTGGGTAGAGACCCGCGTCTGGTGAGACCGAAGTTCGCCGCCCACGCATCCAAATCCTCACCCTTAGCGTAGAGTAGTTGGAATGCTTGGTAGAGGGTCGGAATGAGACCCGTGAGTAGGTCGCCATTGGCAACCGCCACGCTCGCAATCGCGTCATATAGGACAGAACCCTCGCGTTTATCCAACACGTCGCTTGAGACGTTAAGCATATCTTGCAGTAGAGTCCACTGCGTCACATCTTTTAGTTTGTCTAATGCACTTGCCATTTCTGTCCTCCTCACCTACACGAACTGTTTCACAAACGAGAACGACGTGGAGGCGTTAATCACTACGTTTATGACCATCCTATCCTCTTCCACGGCAGTGATGGTCGCTCGTGCCGACGCCACCCTATCATCCACCAACAACGCCTCTTCGAGCACGTGGGGTAGGTTGGAAATGCGCCACATCTCCGTCTGTTCATACACGTACTCCCAATCTACGCCATAATCCTCTGAGTATGCGCGTTCGGATTCCTTTTGTGTCTCCAGTCGCTTTTGGCAGGCAACCGCCAACGCATCGTCGTATTGCTGTAGAGGAGCGAAGCAGTTACCCCAATCCTGATAGGGATATGTTTCGGATGGATACGATGGTGCGGCTGTCTCCGCTATGTTCAATTCACTCGTCAATAGCAACATAGCCTTGTGCCTCCTTTTCTGGTGCGTTTGTCGGTGAGAGCGGGCAAAGCACCACGAAGTGGCGCGTGTTGACTTTGAGGACGAGCACGCTATCCCCATCTTTGACGCCACGCCACAATCGTATGCGGGGTAAGTCGTCGCTGATAGGGTGTCGGTGTTGTATATCCAAAGTGGTAATATCGGCTTGTGCTCCCACCGACTCCCGCCACGCTTCAAAAGCCGCCATGTACTCGTCATCCGATCCAAAGTCTGCACGCTTTGGCGGCGGCGCAACACCGAGCGGGACGAACACCACGGGCACACCCGCCTCTGTCATCGCCTCCCACTTGTATCCACCATCCACATCGCCCGTTTGCCCGCCGTGGGCGTGGGATGCGCGTTGCCACCCTTCCTCTGGGATGGATATGACGTAATCCCTGCACCACGGTGTGAAGTGGATGAGCGGGGCAGACAGGATGTACCCGTCAGATAAACGCACACTGTCATTGCCGACCATCACGCCAATGCTGATGTCGGACGCGCAGTTCTCCACAGCCCTCATGGCAATCGACCTCGACGCATCCAGCATTTTTTGTGCGAAATCCACTTCTCCCCTCCTACCACTTGAGATGTTTAGCTTGTGCGTATTCCTGCGAGAAATCCCACTTGTCGAACAACTGCTCGGACGAGGGCTTCTGCCAACGCGCACAAGTCACGGTCATCTTGTAACCCGCATCGTCGTAGTTATACGATATATCGTGCGTTACGTAAACACTTTCCATCAGCCTGATCACATCGGCGGGAAAAAGGTTGACAACGCCAACTATGTCGAAGCGCAAGTCGCCTGTGGGGTATTTCGTGACGGCGAGCATCTTATCCAAATCGCCCTCTCGAATGATGGCGTTGTTGCACACCTCCTGATACCTCAATATACCAAACCGCTCCATGAACGGCAAATCCTGCAATGTGTAGGCTTTGAGTGTGCCGCCAGAGTTGTTGGCAAATACGCGTACCTCGTTGTACGTCTCGTTTTGGATGGACTGGGTGGCGGAGAAACTGGTCATCGCCTCGATTACGTCGAGTGTGACGCCCTGTTTATCCTCACCCTGCACCTCAATCAACTCCAATGCGGCGGGGTTCATCCGTATGGCGAAAAGTCGCCCGCCGTAGTACATCGTCTCGTCGATCGCGTTCTGCAACAAGCTCATCGCCGTGGCGTTCGTCTCCACCCGCGGTTTCAGTGCTACGGGGATGGTGGCGGGTCGCACGTAAGGTAGCGCGAGTTGGTCGCAAATGGAGGTGAACATGGCGTCCAACGTGGTCGGCTTGTTTTGAATCCAAACGAGCTGATTTTTGAGATACCACATGCTGTCGTTGATGGTGAAGTCGATATTCCACTCGTCTGGATAGGTCACTTCCATACACATACCCCAAAAGATACACTGCTCATCGAGGTAGATGTAAAACTGGTCTCCCAAGCCGATACCTCGTGCCACATCCTCGCTGTCCACTTGGATACGCAACTGGCAACTTCCGCCTTGCACCTTAAGGCTCTTGGAGAGTGAGAAGTTTTGGACGCATTCGGATAGGTCGCACCGCTGAGATGAACGCTGACTCACACTTGAACCGTACATCTGCAACGCCGTTGTCAAGCGCGGGCTTTCTTTCGAGGCGGCGGCTACCAACGCGTACTCACCCTGTGACAACGTTTGCCCCGACGCCAACTTGGCGACAGCGCGGTAAAGTTCGGTATCCTCATCCACGTCGCCCGAGGCGAGGTAGTTTGCGGCGGCATCTGTGCCTTGTCGCACATTGCGTATGTAGGCGACTACCTTGCACACGGGGTTGACGCCTAGTGTGGAGGGTTTATCCCGCCGCCCGACCTTTTCCCCATCCGCAATGGATTGGGCGTTGGCGGCGGCAAGTAAAGCCTGTTTTTGTGCCGAAGCGAAATCAACACCTCTCATACGCTTACTTCCCTCCTTCTAGGACGATTGCGCGAATCCGCTTCTCGCCCGTCGTCGTTGCGTTGGGAGTCGCGTCGCCCCTCGCGGCTGACGATGCGGCGGCGGCAGATTGTGCCTCCAGCGCCGCGGCATCTTTTCTCTCCACGTTGAGTCCTGCCACCTTCTTATCCTCCTCGATGGCCACCGTCTTGAGGTAGTACTTGTAAGAGGCTTTGATGGTGTTCTCTTTCGGGGTGAGCCAACTTTGGCTCTTGGTGTACACCATATCTCTATCCCGACCGCCCGTCGGACGCAACTTGTACATCGTCTTGTAAATCACTTTGGGGGTAAACACAAACTCGACGGTGTAATCGATCGTGTGACCGCCCGCGTCGATCCGCGTCACGGTTGTCTTTGTGCGGGACGCGGGTGCGTGGGTGAAGTCGCTACGAGATGACAACTTGTCGCACCACGCGTCCCACCACAAGTGGCTCTCTCTCACCCATCCCGCCCGCTTACTCTTTTGGGCGACGGATTGACTGCCGAGTGAGGCGCCGCCTTCTTTCGGCATGGACATATCCGCACCCAACGTGACGTTGACTTTGCGCACAAAGGCGTTAGGGCGTTTCTTACCGTTGCCGATAACTTTATCCAACGCCTTTTCCGCATACGCGCCGATTTGCGGTTTCAGTTGCGAGGCGATAATCTTCGCGCCGTACGGGTCGAGTTGTCCTTGGCCAGAGACAATGGCCGTGAGGTTGACGGTCATGGTGTAGCCACTCGCACTCGCGCCCAGGAACGTCACGTTCATAGGCTCGCTGGTGTGTGGTTTGAATCCGGACATTACCATATCCTTAGACGCTAGCTCTTTCCAATTCGTAGCGGCTGTCTTCAATATCTTTTTCAGGTCGGCGAGATTCTTGTACCCGAACTCCAGCCCCGTCGGTGTAGTGGCGTATCCACCTATGTCGTCGGCATACACCCGACCCAACTCCACACATCTGTCGTCGTAACTACCAAAGGCGAGAAGATGGACGCCGCCACCCTCCACCTTTTTCTTCGGCGGCTCGTTCTCCTCCGTGGCGTTGACAACGACCTCGCCCAATATGACTTTCGGCTCTTTCCATTCAATCAAGTCTAGTACAAAGTCGATGTCGTCGTGGGGTAGTAGCTTGTATTCCCAATGGCGAATGCACCAATCCGTGCACATGTGTTTGAGGCGCAGGTGCGGTGTGTCCTCATGCCACATCTTCAACGGTTGTTTGTTCTGCATGAGTAGATTGATGTAGTCGATCCAATCTTGTTGCGAGTAGCCGTCATCGCCGTCCCATCTCTGGTGGAACACCCGCTCGAATAGGTGTGCGGGCAAATACGATTCGATGCGCGTGTGCCACAGTTTTGGCAAGTTGCGCTGCAACATGCCGCCCTTAGCGATACCGTAGACCTCCGCGTGTTCGGCATCCCGCTCGTGCGTTAAGGATTTCGGTGAGACTGGGATGTGAATCTTCCATCCAAACGCCTCGTACTGTTTGCGCAAGTTAGTTGGTATGTTGTTGTCATACGGCTCTAACACGAGCCAGCTGTGTGTGTTCGCTCCCATATCTCTTTATCCTCTCCTCTAGTACGCATATCCCGCAACCGCGCTTGCAGTCGCAACCTCAAGTCGCTTCATTACTTCATCCAAATCCGCACCGCTCTTTATACTACCAACATTGGCGACGATGTTGGGGCGCACGTTCGTGATGCGGTTGACGACGGCGCGACCCGCCACCTGCTTGAGAAGGGCAATCTGCACCTCTGTCGCCTTCGCCGTGTTATGTTTGATGGCGGCGGTGTTGGCGGCTGTTTGCACCGCCGCACTCAACGCCACATTGTCGGACGCCAACGGTGCGGCTTCGGGGTTCTTATCTCCAGACTTCCATTTAGCCAAAGCGTCTAAGAGATCGACTGCGCCAGTAGACATCTGATTGACGATATCTTGAGCATTGGATATTCTACCGCGCAGTTCTTTGTACACATACGACCTCGCGTCGGACTGCAACGTTTTAATCTGCGCTCGTAGAAAGTCGTTTCTATCACCCGAAAAGAAGCCGTAATTGTCAAACAACTCCTGCATCTCGGATTCACTGGTGTACGCCTTGTTGTTTGGATTGAACACAACTGCCATGCCCATACTACGATCGGAGTATCTGTCTGTAACAACATCGCCAGGTTTCCTAGCCCGTTTCGTATCTGGAATCACTCTGTAATAACGTGGATCAGCTAATTTAAGGGCTTGCTCATCCGTCCATCCGTGCTGGCGTTGGATATCCTTCATCGTTACAGGTACCAGCTCGCCAGGTGTAATCGCGTCAATAGCCTGCATAACATAGGTCAGCGCTGTGACGAACCCATTGAGGGCGGAAATGCAAACCTTCGCCCCCGCCGCAAGTCCTAGCCCCAACGCGCCGACGGCGTTGACGCACGTCTCGATCGCGCCACGCAACCCGCCTTGTCCGTCAATCACGTGCATCAGGCGGGTTTCAATCCAATTCTTAATGTCATCACCCAACGTGCTGTCGGCGATGGCACCTGTTATGCTAGTCAGGAGGTCGCCAATCCCGCCATTCCCAGCGGCAGACGCGCCGCCGATAAGCGGGAGAAGAGCGCGTCCGATATCCGACTTCATAATCTCGCCAACATCCGCCCAAGTGCGTGCTGTTTTGCGGAACAGGTTGTCTAAGTTTTTCGTCAACTCAGTGGAGAGTAGACCCGAGATGAGGCGTTCCGCCGTCAAGCCTTTGCTTCTATCCCCACGCCCCTCATCCAACTTCGTGTACAAGTCGCCGCGACCTTTCAATCCAAAGACGCCACGTGCCAACAAGTCTGCAAAAGCACCCGAGCGGTTGAGAATTGGCTTGATGTCTTGCATATCGAGCTTGCCTTTACCGATACCCTGCAAGACCTGAATCATAACACCCTTGAAATCCGCCTCGCTCGTACCCGCCAACTTTTGCATACGGGACAAGTTCTCGTACATGGTGATGACTTGATCCATGTTGGAGATGAGTTGGCGTCCGCTTGCGTCCGTGGCGGATGCGACTGCGTTGGCGAGCTCCATCACACCAGACGACCACGTAGATGTGCTTTGGCGCAACCCTCTACCCCTAACATACGCCATATCCTCAAATTGTTGGAACGAGCGTTCACCACGGAGGTTTTCTGGAAGAGCGAAGTTGTAGAGGTTTTGTCGGTTGGTGTACTCATCCGACGTTTTCATCAATGCGCGGGCGCCCATAGCGGTGGCGCCGATGCCGACGGCGGTGAACATCGAGCCGAATCTGGCGAGCGTCATCCACGCCCGAAACGCCTTCATCACGCCTTCGAAGATAGCCATAGCCAAGTTCACCTTGTTAAACTTGAACATCTTACCGAAGTCGGAACCCGCTTGTCCAGCGGCTGATTTCACACCTTTGAAGAAGCCCTGCGACGTGTCGATCGGTCGGCCTGTAAGGCTGTACATGAACGCATCCCTGTTGACCTCCCATCTATGCGCGCGCAACTCTTGCGCTTGCGCCTTTTTGCGCAGTCGGGTGCGGTGTGCGGCGGCGGATTGCTCCGATAGCAATCCCTCTCGCTGTAACGCATCTACATTCTCTTCCAGCTTTATGTTCGCGCGTGCGCGTCTGGCCGCCCGCTCCAACTCGCCTGCAAGCTGATTGTACTTCGTCGCCGTTCTAATGTCGCGCGCCGCTCGTGTAAATTCGCCTACACGCGCACTCTCCTCCGTGCCAGATACCATCCCCAAAATGCGCTGGGCTTTCATCGCTTTGGCGTACTCGCGCACAAGCCCCGAGGAGTCGAACTTACCCTGAATCCCGCGTTTGAGTAGGCCTTTGCCGCTCATCACGTCATCAAATACTTGTCGGCTCTTGTCAGTCGCTTTGGTGAGGCTATCGACGCGACGGCTCGCTTGTTCTGTCGCGCGAATGAGGTGTTTGAGCTGCGGACGCTCTTTCGTGTAGTCGTAAAAGGTTCGCCCCGTATCCGTGGTGACGCCTTTCTCGGTAGCCATATCCGTGTAACGGCTGATGAGGCTAGCGTCCACACCGGCCCGTCTCGCACGTTGTATCCAATCCGCCACGTCACCTTTACCCGACGTGAGGAGTGAGCCGTCGAGATATGTGCCGTATCCCGAACGCGGATTTTGCGCATCGAGGGATTTGTACCGAGACATAATGCGGGAGTAGCGGCGCTGGAGAGCGGCGGCATCGACCGCCTGTGGGTCGAAATTCTCGATAAAGGCCATATCCTGTTTCGACCCGATCGACTTCGCCATCGTGTACATATCGCGGCGCATTTTCGGATCGATGACAGACAGCCCGTCGTAGGTACCCATGCCGTATGGGTCGAGCCTGGCCGCCTCCATCCGTCTCGCTTTGTCGAGTGTGCGTTCCGCCACACCCATCTGCTTGTCCAACTTCCACAACGCCGCGTTGCGGGCGGCTGGTGTGTCCTGTAGGAGAGCTGAGTTCATCGCGCGACCGAACGCATCCATCTGGTCTTTCGAGAGATTGATGTTTGTGTTAATCGGCTCGCCCGTGCTCAAACGCGACACCGCGTTTTTCGACCGTAACTCCGCGGCGCGGTCGGCGATCAGCTTGGTCAGATGGTCGGTATCCTTAATCTCCGTCACGGCATTGGCGGCCAACTCGCTCGACATATAACCTTGATACGAGTGCGTGCGACGATTGAACATCAATCCCAGAGGGCCCTGTGGCGGTTGTGGTGTGCGTGTTGGCGTATGGAACGGCTCCGTCGGTCCAACATACGGCACTCGCCGCCCACCATCCGCGCCTGCACTCGCGACGACTGTGGCCGCTGTCGTAGCGATTGGGCTACCAGCAACCTCTGCCGCGGCTTGCGCTGCGCGTGCCGCTTGAGCGGCTTGGGCGAGTCGACCAGCCTCGCGCATCTCTTTGATCCACGCGGGTATCTCAAACTCTGGTATAGGCGACGGTTTGAACCCTGCGGGAGGTGTGGGGGCTTTCTTTCTGAGAAAACCATCCATCTCCACGCGCATCGCCTCATCCCAGCGACGTTGGCGTAAATTGTAGATGTAGGCACGTGCCGCATCGTCGAAATTCTCGGGCGTGACGTTGTTATACTGCAAGTAACGTTGGAAGTCGTAACCCTCGGGTTGGAAACGCGATCGGCGTGCCTCAAGTCCAGTTCCCAACCCGTGCGGCACGCCTAAGTGTTCGCCATATCGACGCAGGCGATCCATGTGGGCGACTCGCTCAGTTCGGCTACCGTCGTGCTTCCTGTAAGATAATTGTTGGTATACGTCGGATATCTTCCCGCGATTGAAGGGTAGGGCGACATCTAGAGGTACGTCGAACGAGTACTTCGACGCCCACTGCGGTATGGATGGACGTATAAACTCACTAACCTCAGCACGCTTCTGTAGTGCGCGTTTGGCGACACCGCTACGGTATGAGATGTTGCCCCTAAAGGTGCGCCCTCGCACGGGCTTGCTCAACGTCCCCGCTTGGCGGGATCGAGCCGCAAACCGATCTAATGCCCTATATGCGCGTTGGGCGTCTTTGTTGCGTTTCGAGATGAACGCCTCGCGCTTGCGGCGCAATTTCTCTGCGGCATTGGCCGCCGCCGCATTTGATACAGCGACCGCTTGTTCTGGCGGCAATCCTGTGGCGCGTGCTACTTTACCCGCATCGACGTTTGTGCCGTTGGGGGCGGGCTGAACGGCGGCTTTGAGACTACCACTGCCGCCCGTTCCTTTGCCTTTTGCTTTATCCGCCTCTTTTTTGGAGGCTCTGCTCTCAGCTTCGAGGATATATAGCTCTAGGCGTTTTTGCGTTGTAAATCCGCGTGTTGAATCACCGACCATATCGCTACCTTCCGTATCAATGCGGCGTGGATGCCGCCGCTATATCTTTGCCATACTTCTCGGCTATTGCCATCACTGTTGCTAGCTCCCAATTCTCCATCTTCAACACTTCGGATGGCTTCCAGTGGAACTGCGTCAAGCAAACATATAGCACAGTCGCATCGAGATAGCGACGTTTAAGGCGGTGCTCTATTAAATTATGGACTTTCTCGAAACTCTACCCCAGTCGTGCCGAATCCGCTGATATCCTCAATTCTCGCGCGGATGTCACGCAAGATGAACGGCTCTGGGAAGATGCGTTCTATAACTTCACGCGCGTTGCCTACGCCTAAAGCGCGTTGCAACTCTGGGTTCTGGAGATTGGGATCGACCAAACATTCGCCGATGACTTCAAACATGAATTGGGTTTGGTCTGTCGTGCCGTCAGCCGAGGCGCATTGGTCAACAAGGTCGTAAAAGCGTCGCGTGGTGATGGGGCGGATGGTGAGCTCTTTATCGTCGTACCAATAGGCTTCTCGCGTCGGAGGCGTGGGCGGCAACTTGATGGTGTGCGTTCGCTCCGAAATGGCTTTGGCTTTGGATACTTCGGTCGAAATAAGACTCTCTAATTCTGATAACATGTCACTCTCTCTTCTCTTATGGGGTTGGTGGGTGTGTAAGTGCTGGCGGCGGTTACGCGCGAACGAAGGTTTGTAACTACGGAGTCCCGCCAGCCTTACGCCACCCCTTATACCCTACTCGTTAAGGATATGCAACGAAATCTTCGTTAATGTTGTACTCGTCGAACGTGAATCCCATCTCTTCGGACAAGATGCCGTTTTCGGTGTTCAACATCCCCAAGATGTGTTGGTCGATGAGGCAGTCGTACAACGTGACGTTGCGTCGCCCACGCGTACTTTCTGGGTCGTACATCTCGAACGTAATGGTGAAATACAAGCCGTGGTGCGTGTTGATATACGAGCGAATCATCGTCGAATAATCGCGAACGCCTGTGTAAATCTCAAACGAACCCGACCCGCGAGCCGCGACGCATTTGTGCTTGCACATAACGTCGTTGATGAGCATAACATCCTCTTTGACCATCTCGACGGTCGCGCTGATGTTACGCAACTCAAAGATTCGACGCATACGACCGTTTATCTCGATGTATGCCGTACCCAAATTACTATTCAATACGTCGCGTCCACGGATGACGTTGTTCGACGTGACAGTTTTAACTAATGGCATATCTTACCTCCTAATGGATTAGAGAATGAGATTGACGTATACGAGTTCGGCACTGTCGATGAATTGAAGCGGAATGGTCATAATGACTTCATCCGACTTCTCGCCAGCCGCCACGATGATGTCGTCCGATTCGTATTGCTCGATGCCGTGACCCGCCACAAATTCGTTCAAGACCTCGCACACCTTCGATTTCCAAAGCAATCGCCCCGTCTCGTCGTTGTGGACTTTGCCCGCGTATTGGGTTTCCCACAAGGAACGTAGCGTGTTGCGCAACGTTTCGACAAGGCGAACGGCTCTGTTCTTACCAAGTTGGGCGGGTATGGAGCTATTTTTCGCACGGGTGTTGATATCTTTGCAGATGCACAACGCGCCGTCTATCCGCTTCATAATGGCCATAATGCCGCTCTCAATCGCCGTCTCAAGATCCTCGTCGGACAACGCCTCATCCAACGCACCGTCGAGCCCAAACGTGCTCATCGTGGTGGATTCATTCCAGCTCGCGCCCGCTTCGACACATGCAAGAGCGAATGCCGTGAGTGACGCATCCCCATCTACCGTGTTGACGCAGAGGGAGAGGTACATGTTGTCGGGTGCGCTGTCGGGCAACGCGTTCTTGTCAACGAAGAGACAACGGGCATAACGTCCACGCTTGTCGCAACGGTCGGCAATCCACGCGGAGATTTGTTGGCGCATTTC
>SFID01000075.1 GCA_004555425.1 Bacteroidales bacterium | reverse complement strand
TTTCTCTTGGCATGGTATAAATAATTTGGATCCAACGTTTTATTTATACCGTAAATATAAGAATAATATTTCTAATTATCAATATTACATTACACTAGTTTCAGGGAATCCCTTCGGGCTTCCTGTTTCAACGCAGCCTGCGGCTGCTGGCTCGATAGCCTTTAAACAATTAAGGAATTAGGAACTAGGAATTAGGAATTGCCATCCAATGAGGATGAACTCCAAAATCCTATCCAATTCCCATCTCCAATCCTCTAAAAATCCTCTCCAATCCTCTAGAATCCTCTCCAACTCCGAAGATTATTGGGGTAAATAACAAGGATGGGACGATTATTCGGCCCTTCCCCTTTGCGGGAATCAGAAAAAAATGTAATTTTGCAGCCGATTTGTCTGAGACAATGGGTAAAGCCCCTTGCGGCCGTCCCTGCGTGTGATGGCGAATTAAGCAAACCACTTAATTTATAGTAACACAAAATTCAAAAAAACAATGAGAGAATTTTCAATCAATGGTAGCGTTCGCGCTAACCTCGGCAAGAAGGCCACCAAGGAAGTTCGCAAGAACGGCCTCGTACCCTGCGTGATGTACGGAGAAAAGCGTGACGAAAACGGTCTGCCCGTTGCAACTCATTTCGTAGTAAACGAGAAGGAAATCAACAAGATTTACTTCACCCCTCACGTATATCTCGTGAACATCAACATCGATGGCGTAGAGCACAAGGCTATCGTGAAGGAAGTACAGTGCCACCCCGTGAAGGACAACGTGCTCCACGTTGACTTCTATGAAGTAGTTGCCAACCGTCCCATCGTTGTCGGTGTGCCCATCGCACCCAAGGGCCTTGCAGAAGGTGTACGCGCCGGTGGTAAGCTCATGGCTATGATTCGCAAGATCAACGTGAAGGCTACCTACGACCTCATCCCCGAAAAGCTGGACATCGACGTGACCAACCTCGGCCTTGGCAAGAGCATCAAGGTGGGCGACCTCAGCTTCGAAGGTCTTGAGCTCGTTACTCCCAAGGAGGTTATCGTATGCACTGTCAAGATGACCCGTGCCGCTATGGGTGCTCTTGCTGCTGCCAACAAGGGATAATAAACTGACTGCATGAGCGGACGCGGTAGCTATGAGCCACCCCCGCATACATATTCAAAAGAGCAAACGAGTTAACAGGCGTGATGAAGCATCGGCCTCGTTAACTCGTTTGCTTTATCCTTAGCATATACTTATGCACTCACTCTTTAATTGGCTGAGGAATATCGGAAATTCCTCGTCCGACTCAAATAAGAATACCATGAACCATCTCATCGTAGGCTTGGGCAATATCGGGCCCGAGTATGCCAGAACGCGTCACAATATCGGCTTTCGCGTGCTGGACGCAATGGCCGCCGCGGCCGATGTGACCTTTCAGGACAAACGCTATGGCTTCATCAGCGAACTGCGCGTGAAGAACCAGACCCTCTTCCTGCTCAAGCCCTCCACCTATATGAACCTCAGTGGAAACGCCGTGCGCTACTGGATGAACGAGAAGAAGATAGAACTCGAACGACTCCTCGTGGTGGTTGACGACCTCGCCCTCCCCTTCGGCAGTCTGCGCATGAAGCCCGGCGGCAGCGAGGCAGGCCACAATGGTTTGCGCCACATCACACAGGTGCTCGGCACGCAGCAATACGCACGTCTGCGCTTCGGTATCGGCAACGACTTCCCCCGCGGCGGACAAGTCGACTACGTGCTCGGCAACCTGTCGCCCGAGGACGAGGCAGCCCTGCCCGAACGGCTGGATGTGGCTGCCGAAATGATAAAGAGTTTCGCGCTCAGCGGCATTCAGTTTACCATGAACCATTTCAACAAACGATAGGATGGCCAACCAAGAAGCACGCATTGACAAGTGGCTCTGGGCCGCCCGCATCTACAAGACACGTACCCTGGCAGCCGATGCCTGCAAAAACGGACGCATCACCATCAACGGCGCGCAGACCAAACCCTCGCGCACCGTCAAGGCAGGCGACAAGGTGGGCGTGAAGAAACCGCCCATTACCTACACCTTCCTCGTCAAACAGCCCATCGAGAAGCGCGTGGGTGCAAAACTCCTGCCCGACATCTTGGAGAATGTCACCACGCCCGAGCAGTACGAACTGCTGGAAATGAGCCGTATCAGCGGATTTGTGGACCGTGCACGCGGCACAGGACGTCCCACGAAAAAAGACCGCCGCGCCATCGACGACTTCCAGACTCCCGAATTTCTGGACGGCCTTGACGATTTCGACTTTGACGAAGAGGATTAACGCATTGACGAATCAGGCAACCAGGCCCATTACAAAAGCGTCAAAGGAAAGAAAAGCAGCATCGCCAGTTTCCGCCTTCGCACAAAAGGGGAGGGGAGAGGTGCACCTTTCTGGCGCACGAATCATGCCACCAAACGAAATTTTTCGTATATTTGCAGCACCATGACAACCGCACAGATACAAGCCATCAAGCAACGCTATAGCATCGTGGGCAACTGCGATGGGTTGAATCGTGCGATTGAGATGGCGATGAAGGTGGCGCCGATAGACTTCTCCGTACTCGTCATGGGCGAGAACGGCGTGGGCAAAGAGGTTTTCCCGCGCATCATTCACGACGCTAGCCAGCGCAGAAACAAGAAATACCTTGCCGTCAACTGCGGTGCCATTCCCGAAGGTACGATAGATTCGGAACTCTTCGGCCATGTGAAGGGCGCATTTACTGGTGCGGTGGACAGCCGCGAAGGATATTTTTCCGCTGCCAACGGCGGCACCCTCTTCCTCGACGAAGTGGGCGAACTCCCCTTGCCCACCCAGGCCCGCCTCTTGCGCGTGCTCGAAACGGGCGAGTTTATCCCCGTAGGTTCCAGCGAGGTCAAACGTACGAACGTGCGCATCGTAGCGGCGACCAACGTCAACATGGACCAAGCCATCGCCGAAGGACGTTTCCGACAGGACCTCTACTATCGACTCAACTCCGTGTCCATCCAAATTCCCGCCCTGCGCGAACGCGGACAGGATGCCGTCTTGCTCTTCAAAAAGTTCGCCCTCGAGATGAGCGAACAATACAAGATGCCGCCCATCCGATTGGATGCCGAGGCCACCGCTGTGCTCCTCGCCTACGACTGGCCCGGCAATGTGCGACAGCTCAAGAATATCGCGGAAAATATGTCCGTCACCTGCGAGGAGCGCGAAATCACCGCCGACATCTTGCGCACCTATCTGCCGCAGCGCAGCACGACGACAGGACAGGTGGTACCCCTTCGCCCCGTGGCGCGCACTGCCGAAGTGCATGCCTATGAGCAGGAGCGCGAACTCATCTTCCAAATGCTCGTTGACCTGCGCCGCGAAGTCAACGAACTGAAGCGCATCCTCGGAGTTGGAGATACGGGAGCCGCAACGGGCGCGCCGATGCCCTTGCCCCGCCATACCGACCTGGGCTACGTAGAAACTCCGTCCGCCCACCCACATAGCCCCGCCGCTCCCCACGCCGTCAAGGAGGACGAACGCGCCCAGTACATGGATGTGGAGGAGGTGCGCGATGCAGAGCCAGCTGCAGAGCCCAGCAAGATGACGGGGACACTCGAAGACGTGGAACGCGAAATGATACGCACCACCCTTGAGAAGAATGGTGGCAACCGCCGCATCACCGCCGCTCGCCTGCGCATCAGCGAGCGCACACTCTATCGAAAAATCAAGGAATATGGCCTCGACTAACACCACAACCGCACAGCAGCGCACGTCACGCCGACATCTGCCCCCGCGCCGACTATATATATATATAGGTATGCTGGCGGCCATCGTATGTCTGAGCCTCACCGCCTGCACCATCAGCTATAAGTTTACGGGAACCAGTATCAACTACGACCTGATAAAGACGATTCAGATAGACAAAATCGCCAACCGCGCACCCTATGGTTGGGCCCCGATGGAGGCTATCTTCAACAACAAACTCCAAGACCTCTACGCCAACCAGACGCGCCTCAAGATGGTTAAAAGAGGTGGCGACCTACATATCGCAGGCGAGATTACAGGCTACGATCAATTCAATAAAGCCGTCTCGGCCGACGGATTCTCCTCGCAGGTGCAGCTCCGCATGACCGTCAATATCCGATTCCGCAACGCAAAGACGGGCGAAACATGGGAGAAACAATTCTCCGCCACCACCCAATACGACGCTTCGCAACAACTGGCCGCCGTGCAGGAAACCCTCGTCAACGAAATGGTCAAGGACCTGACCGACCAGATATTCAACGCCACCGTGGCCGACTGGTAAACTTATTTCCGAATATTCATCGTGTGCATTCCCGCACAGCATCCCTTTTACACAGTACCGAGAATATGCAACAGCGCATTCACGAACTCATTCAACACCCTGAGCGCCTGGACAAAGATACGCTCTACGGACTGCGAGAACTCGTAGCCCGCTATCCCTATTTCCAGGCGGCGCGCCTGCTGTTTCTCCGCAACCTTTTCCTCCTCCACGATGCCTCGTTTGGCGAAGAATTGCGCCGCGCA
This sequence comes from Bacteroidales bacterium, assembly GCA_004555425.1. Classification (GTDB taxonomy): domain Bacteria; phylum Bacteroidota; class Bacteroidia; order Bacteroidales; family Bacteroidaceae; genus Alloprevotella. The sequence continues at coordinate 8,032 of SFID01000075.1, read as the reverse complement.
GCACCGCTCGTGTCCGACCGCCGCGCCCTCTTCGAGATGATTGAAGCCGTCAACTACCGCATCCAGCCCGAACCGCTTGAGCGCGAATCCGAGCCTGCGCCCATCCCCGATGGCGACCGCACAGTCAGCCTCATCGATAGCTTCCTCGACAGTGCCCTGGCCGCCGAATCCAAACCTACCAAAGGAAATGCGCCTGCTGCCGACCCTGCCAAGGACTACGTGGCCTATCTCATGCAACTGGAAGATGCCACCCCGGCATCCGCGCCCGCCGAGAGCGGACGCTCAGAACGCTCGGCCAGCCTCTTAGACGACTATTTGGACCACGGCGACGAGCGCATTGTCCTCCCCGAACAAGACACGCCGGGCTCCATAACTGCCGCCACAGCCGCTGCCGAAAGCGAGCCAGAAGAGGACTATTTCACAGAAACTTTGGCCAAAATCTATATCAAACAAGGCCGATATGAGAAAGCGATAGAAATTATACGCAAGTTAAACTTGCACCATCCAAAAAAAAATAGTTACTTTGCAGACCAAATTCGCTTCCTACAGAAACTGATTATCAATAATAAATATCAAAAACAATAAACACCATGTACGACGTATTTGTAATTCTGGCCGTCATCACTGCTGTACTCCTCGCCTGCATCGTCCTGATTCAGGAGTCCAAGGGTGGTGGTCTCGCCTCCGACTTCGCCTCCTCCAACCAGATTATGGGCGTGCGCAAGACAACCGACGTAATTGAGAAGACCACATGGACGCTCGCCGCCCTCCTCGTTATCTTCAGCGTGGCATCCGCATTCTGCCTTGGCGGTCCCAAGCAGGGCTCCGAAAGCATTGTCAAGGATATGAAGACCACAGCACCCGCACCTGCAGCCAAGACCACACCTGCTGCACCCGCTGCTCCCGCACCCGCTGCGCCTGGCAAATAATCTAAGAAATCAAACACGCAACAAGCCTCCGCGCCTGTTGTGGTCCCCAACAAAAAAGCACGAGAGAATCTCCGCAAAGAGGTTCTCTCGTGCTTTTTATTTTGCGTAAATTGGAAATTACCCAGTCATGGGTGAGAATCGTACCGCATCGTGCTAGGTGTGAGAAGGGAGTGGGATGCAATGTACCAGACGTTGTTTGCAATGTGTGGCCAAACAAAAATCATAGCTGGTAGTTACTATAGGTAGGTTCTCACGCAATGGGAGGGGAAGCGGGGTGTGTCTCCCTCGCCGCACCAGAACACCCTGTTCTTTGATTTCGTCCATCCGTGGCAGCCGAAAGGTAGCGTGTCATGCGAACACTTGAAACTCAGTTCGGGATATTTGTGACATTGGAAAGAATCGTGGTGTAAGAAAACAATCGAACAGCAATGGCCTTCGACCCTATCATGTGCATTTATGCAGGGTCAGCCAACAGGACAAAAGCAAAGGTGAGAATAATCTGCCTTCTCAAGAGGCTGCGAACGGATTTTTTGTATTTTTGCAATTGGATGGTTTTTGACCAGTCTCCTGTGCGGCATTATGCCCAGTGCCCTCCCTGAGCGCGATGCCCTCAAGCCTCACGGCTATTCCCTTCGGGTATTCGCAGCCTCGGAAGAGGAAAAGAGAAAAAAGGGCAAAAGAAAAGGGCGAGTTGCCCCGCCCTGGATGTTTTCACAACGGAATAATCCTTATTGTGAATAGCTGATAAATCATATCGCTGGCAAAGATATGAAAAACCCATTGACCAAACAAGAAATCCAAAAAAATATTATGAAAAATGTACTCGGACTTGATTTAGGAACAAACTCCATTGGATGGGCACTGGTACAGCTGCCCGAGGAAGAGAATGTCCGCCCAAATATTCGCATGGGCAGTCGCATCCTTCCGATGAGTCAGGATGTGTTGAGCAAATTTGAGAGTGGTGTGACCACTTCGCAAACCCAGGAACGCACATCGTTCCGCCAGTTGCGCCGCATTCGCGAACGTTATCTGTTGCGCCGCGAGCGTCTGTTTCGTGTGCTCCATGTGCTAGGTTTCCTCCCGCCGCATTTTGATGCAGCCTTGGGCTGGGACCGCACGGACGGCAAGACTTATGGCAAATTTCTTGGTCACGCTGAGCCAAAGATAGCTTGGCGCCGCGACCCCAGTGGCAAAAACCGCTTCTTGTTCATGGATTCTTTCGGTGAGATGTTGAGCGATTTTGAGAAGCACCAGCCGCAACTCGTTGCTGATGGTAAGCAGATTCCGCTGGATTGGACGCTTTATTATTTACGCCATAAAGCCTTGCAGGCTCCCCTTTCACGTCAAGAACTGGCATGGATTCTCCTTAGCTTTAATCAGAAGCGTGGTTATTATCAGTTGCGCGGAGAGGAAGAAGAGGTAGATACCTCCAAGCGTGTAGAGTTCATGACCTCTCAGGTGTTGAGCGTTGAGGAAACAAGTCGCAATGCTCGCAACACAACCTATAATATAAATCTTGAGAACGGATGCTGTGTGCCGTTTACGAGTAGGGCTTCGCTGAAGGACTGGGTCGGATTGACGAAAGAGTTCATCGTCACCACGTCCTTGAATGCAGATGGAACCCCCCAGTTGAATGAGGACGGCAAGCCTATCTGTACGTATAGCATTCTTGAAGAGGACAACTACGCCTCTCGGAAGCAGCGAACCGAAGCAGCCATTGAGGAGTCTGGCCTCACCGTCGGTTCCTACATCTACCAGTATTTGCTGAAGCATCCCGAGGGGAAGGTCATCGGCAAACTGGTGCGTACCATTGACCGCCGTTATTACAAGGAAGAATTGCGCGCCATCCTGACCAAGCAGGCTCAGTTTATACCCGAGTTGGCCAGTGCACAATCTCTGGAGGCGTGCATTCAGGAACTGTATCCCCACAATGAAGCCCATCAGCAGAGTTTGCGTCGCAAGGACCTTATCAACCTTATTATGGATGACCTGCTCTTCTATCAACGTCCGCTAAAAAGTAAGAAGCATCTCATCGCCAACTGTCCCTTTGAACAATATGAGTACCTGGCGGACCGCGAGACGGGAGAGATGAAAGTCCAGCACATCAAGTGTATAGCCAAATCGCACCCACTCTTTCAGGAGTTTCGTCTCTGGCAGTTTGTGCAAAACCTCCGTCTTTTCAATAGCAAGGATATCAACGAGGAAGAGGTGACAGCCCTTTATCTGCCAGACGTTGAGGCGCGTGTAAGGCTTTTCGATTATCTCAATAATCAGAAGGATATCACGCAGGAAAAATTGTTCAAGGGATTCTTCCACCTCAAGAAAGCAAGCGGGAAGGACAGCCAATATCCATTGCGCTGGAATTACGTGGAGGACAAGGTCTATCCTTGCAACGAAACGCGCTATGTCTTCTTGACTGCCTTGAAGCGTGCCAAAATCAAAACCGATTGGCTGACCCCAGAGCGCGAGTTGCGTATCTGGCAACTGCTGTATTCCGTTGATGACCGCGTGGAACTCACCAAGGCTCTCACGCATTGGGCCCAGCGAGAACAATTGCCCGAAGAATGGGTGGAGTCGTTCTGCAAGATACCTCCCTTCCAGAAGGAATATGGTGCGTATAGCGAGAAGGCCATCAAGAAATTGCTTTCCGTCATGCGTATGGGTAGCCATTGGGACGAACAAGCCTTGCCTACAAATCTGATGGAAAACTACCAGTCTGCGATTGGCGACGAAACTGAATCCCAACTGCTTGAGCGAATGGGGGGAACCGTGCTCAAACAGCCCACTGATTTCCAGGGCCTCTCCCTTTGGCAGGCTTGCTATGCCGTTTATGGTCGCCACTCCGAGGCCAAGGACACGACCCGCTGGACGCGTCCCGAGGACATTGATGCTTTCCTTCATGGCTTCAAACAGCATTCATTGCACAATCCCATTGTAGAGCAGTGCGTTTTGGAAACCCTCCGCACCGTGCGCGATGTGTGGAAGGAGGTGGGCCAGATTGACGAGATTCATGTGGAAATGGGTCGTAGCATGAAGAGTACGGCAGCGCAGCGTGAGCGTATGAGCCGTACCATCCGCCAAAACGAAGACACGAATCTACGTATCAAGCAACTGTTGGAGGAAATGAAGGTGGCCCATATTGAGGCTGTACGTCCCTATTCCCCCATGCACCAGTTACTCATGCGCATATATGAGGAGGGTGCCTTGCAGCAACTCAACAAAGAAAGCGCCGACTACCAAGAGATTTCCAGTATTAGCAGAAAAGCCCAACCTACGCCTGCCGAGATTCATCGTTATCGTTTGTGGTTGGAGCAGAAATATTGCTCACCCTACACTGGGCGTCCCATTTCGTTCAGCCAACTCTTCACCTCAGCCTACGAGATAGAGCACGTCATTCCCAAATCCCGATTCTACGATGATTCGTTTACCAACAAGGTTATCTGTGAGGCAGAGGTCAACAAGCTAAAGTCCAACCAGCTTGGCTACGAGTTTATCAAGAACCACAAGGGGCAGACCGTGCATTGTCCCGCCCTTGGCGATGTGCGTATCTTCACGCCGCAGGAGTACGAGGCATTCGTGCGCGATCATTATGCTGGCCAAAAGACCAAGGCTCAGAAACTGATGATGGACGACATCCCCGAAACTTTCGTGCAGCGACAGATGAACGATAGCCGTTATATCAGCCGCCTCATGCTGGGCCTCCTCTCTCACATTGTTCGCGACGAGGACGAGGTAGAAGCCACCTCCCGCCATGTCATCCCCTGTACGGGTGCTATCACCGACAAGTTGAAGAAGGACTGGGGGTTGAACGATGTGTGGAACAGCATCGTCACGCCGCGCTTCGAACGGATGAATCGCCTGACAAATTCAGAGAACTATGGCTATTGGGATAACAAGGATGGCAAGCGTGTATTCCAAACCACGATGCCCATGGACGAGCAGCGCGGATTTAACAAGAAACGCATTGACCATCGTCACCATGCCCTAGATGCCTTGGCCATCGCCTTGGCTTCGCGTTCTATTGTGTCTTATCTGAACAATGTATCGGCCCACGATGCTTGCACACGCCAAGACTTGCGACGCAAGCTCTGTGGTCCCAACCAAACCATCTTGAAACCCTGGCCCACACTCACGCAGGATGTCTGCGATGCCTTGCATCGTGTAGTGGTCAGTTTCAAGCACCAGGTGCGCGTCATCAATCGTGCCAGCAATTACGTAGAGCGCTATGATGGAGGCGGACACAAACGCCTTTTCCCCCAGACGGGTGCCAAGCAGTGGGCCATCCGCAAGTCCTTGCACAAGGATACGATTTATGGTCATGTCAATCTCCGTCAGATTCGCGAGGTTGCGCTCAATGTGGCTCTCGACCAGGTGTCGCAGATTGTTGATCGCCCGTTGCGCCGGCAGATTCAAAAATTGCAGGCCGAGGGATTGGACAAGAAAAAACTTAAAGCATGGTTCGCCGAGCGCGACTTCGTCTTCAACGAGCAGTCGGTGAAGAGGGTGAAAGTATATTACTTCACCGATGAAGACAAACCCATGGTGGCCGTACGTAAGCCCCTTGATGCTTCCTTCACGGCGGCAACCATCGCCAAGATTACCGATACGGGTATTCAGCGTATCCTGCGCAACTATCTCGAAGCCTGTGGCGGCAACGCCGAACTGGCCTTCTCGCCCGAAGGCATTGAGCAGTTGAACAGCCATATTGCTCAGTACAATGGGGGCAAGGACCACAAACCTATTCTTCGCGTACGCCTCTGCGAGCCGTTGGGTGAGAAATTTGCTGTAGGCGAGTCGGGTAACAAGGTTCGCAAATATGCTGAAGCACAAAAGGGAACCAATCTCTATCTGGGTGTCTATGAGAATGATGAAGGCCAGCGCAGTGTTGCCACAATGCCCCTGCGTATGGTCATCGAACGCCTGAAGCAAGGGCTCGCGCCTGTTCCCGAAACGGACCAACAGGGTGCGAAGCTCCGGTTCTGGCTCTCGCCCAACGACCTCGTGTATCTGCCTACGGAGGATGAGAAGTTGATCCCCAATATTGAAAAGCTGGAGATTAGTCGAATCTATAAGTTTGTGAGCTGCACAGGACGAGTAGCCTATTTCCTGCCTCATCATGTAGCTACCATTATTAAGGATGGTGCGGAATTCCAAACATTGAATAAGATTCAAACAACAGAGGATAAGGTTAATATAGCTAGAAACTGCTGGAAATTGGAGGTTGACCGCTTGGGCAATATCGTCCGCATTATCCGATAGCACGTATGATTAAGAAAACCCTCTTCTTTGGCAATCCAGCCTACCTCAGCCTGCGCCAGCAGCAGCTGGTTGTCCAACTGCCCGAGGTGGAGAAGAACGATACCATCTCCGAATCCCTTAAGCGAGCTGGCGAGCGCACCATCCCTATTGAAGACATAGGGGTGGTGGTGCTCGACAACAGGCGGATTACCATCACATCGGGAGCTATTGCCGCCCTGCTCGAAAACAATGTGGCCGTCATCACCTGCGACGACCACAGTATACCCCGCGGACTGCTGATGCCCCTTGAGGGAAACACCCTCCAGCACGAGCGTTTCCAGTTTCAGATAGAAGCCTCCCTGCCGCTCCGCAAGCAACTCTGGGCACAGACTGTCCGACAGAAGATTCTCAATCAGGAGTTTGTGCTGCGCACACAGGTTGTGGGAGTCGAAACGGCCTGTATGCGCACCTGGGCTGCCGCCGTGCGCAGTGGCGACCCCGACAATATGGAGGCACGGGCGGCAGCCTACTATTGGGCTCACCTCTTCCCCGACATCCCTTCGTTTACTCGCCGTCGCGATGGCGAACCGCCCAACCACCTGCTCAACTACGGCTATGCCATCCTCCGCGCCATCATTGCGCGCAACCTTGTGGCCAGTGGCCTTCTGCCCACTCTGGGCATCCACCACCACAATCGCTACAACGCCTATTGTCTGGCCGACGATGTGATGGAGCCTTATCGTCCCTACGTGGACCAACTGGTCATACAGGTGATGCAGGCGTTTGACGACATTAGCGAACTTACTCGAGAGCTGAAGGCCGAACTCCTGCGGATTCCTGTGCTGGATGTGGTGGTTGATGGGAAACGCAGCCCCTTGATGGTGGCGGCGGGATTGACCACGGCTTCGCTGGCTCGTTGCTACGCAGGTGAGGCGCGCCAACTGGCATATCCGCAATTTTTATGAACAACCTGCCCAGTCGCTTCAGTGAATACCGAGTTATGTGGATTCTCGTTTTCTTCGACCTGCCCACCCAGACCAAGCGGGATAGAAAAATCTATCACGATTTTCGCGAGAACCTGATTCGAGATGGCTTCACGATGTTTCAGTTTAGCATCTACATTCGCCATTGTGCCAGTCGCGAGAATATGGAGGTGCACATTCGGCGCGTTCGCAGCATTGTGCCCGAGTACGGCAAGGTGGGTATTCTCACTATCACGGACAAGCAGTTTGGAGATATGGAGGTGTTCTATGGCAAGAAAGCCCAGAAGGACCGCCCTGTCTATATTCAGTTGGAACTCTTCTAACCCTCATTGCCTTCCATATCAGCCGCAGTTGCTAAGGTCATATAGAAACAAGAAATCCCGTTCTCACGAGCGGGATTTCTTTTATCACAAACAATTTTTTGTTTTATGAATAGTGCTTGTAATTTCCTATATGCCAACAGAATATGAGTATTCTGTTGTTTGTGATATAGGGGGGATATGACTTTGTCAGCTATTCACAACGTCGTTTCTGGATGCCGCTATGGCGGCGCTGTTGTTTGTGATATAGGGGGGATATGACTTTGTCAGCTATTCACAACAAATAGTGCCGCAGTACGATGGCAGCGAAGGTTGTTTGTGATATAGGGGGGATATGACTTTGTCAGCTATTCACAACCGACAGTTTCGCATAATGGAAATTACAAAGTTGTTTGTGATATAGGGGGGATATGACTTTGTCAGCTATTCACAACACAGCTCCAGGCACACACCGACATAAGAAGTTGTTTGTGATATAGGGGGGATATGACTTTGTCAGCTATTCACAACCCTACCAAATATTTTTGCAAATTTTTTCGGGTTGTTTGTGATATAGGGGGGA
>SFID01000074.1 GCA_004555425.1 Bacteroidales bacterium | reverse complement strand
ACTATACAAAGGTACGAATTTTTCGTTAAACAAACGAAGAAATAAAGTTATAAAAAACCAAATATCAGAGTGTTATGAATTATTCAGCGAACACTAATTCTTGTTTTTTCAAAGGATATTCCCGTTGCCCCACAACTGTGGGGCAACGAAGATTTCCTTTAGAAAAACAAAAGTCGGGGAGATTGAAACGGAAGTGATGGGGAGAAATGTAGCGCAAACTCCGTGCGGTGTATGACTCTCCGCTTAGCTACTACACGCAAAGCGGGCTGTGCCAAACGTCTGGCACAGCCCGCAGTTTATTGCTCGCCCAGGCTGACTAGGCAGCCCGTGGCAGGTTGGAATTATTTCGTCTGAATCTTGAAGGAGCGAACAGCCTTGCCGTCCTTGATTACTGCTACGATGTAGGTGCCGCTGGCGGCCTGGCCGAGGCTTACTTCCTTGAGCTCGCCAGAGCGGGCCTCAAATTCCTGACTGGAAACCTGACGACCATCGGTGGTGAACACCTTGATGGTGAACAGGCCGTCTTCTGCGAAGAGGAGGTCGGCCTTGTCTTGGAAGGCGCGCGGATAAATCATATAGCCTGCTTCGCGGTCGGCAGTCGTACCATCGATACCATCGGCAATACCCTTGATAACGAGGTAGTCGGTGACGGTCTTGGAGGTGGAGCCCCAAGAGTTGCTGGCTACGACGGTGACAGGATAAGTGCCTTCCTTCATCACCTTCACGGTGGCCGTGGTCTCGCTTGTTGCTTCTACCTGCGAGTTGTCAATCATCCACTTGGTTGATTCGTAGGCGATGTTATAAACACCCGTAATAGAGGGCACGCCGAGGGCAGTGGTGAGTTGGTTCTGCTTGATGTCTTCGTTCTTACCGTTGACTTCCTTGCCCGTGGTCATATAGGCACCTGCAACCTTGTTGGCGGCCTGACCCTTGTTGGGGAAGTAGATGTTGCCATCGGCATCGGTCTTGGTTTCTTCGAAGGTGAAGTAACCCTCCAAGCCTGCGGGAGCGGTCTTGTAGCCCTTCATGGCTTCCAGTACCTCGGAGGCAGAGAGCGACTTGCTCCAAATCTGCACTTCGTCCACCCAACCCGTGAAGCTGGCGAGGTTGGTCATCGAACCACCTACGTAGAACTTCGCACCGTTCCAGTACTTGGGACCAGCACCGCGGCTGGCGCAGCTGATAATCTGCTTGCCGTTGAGATAAACCTTGACGTCAGACTTGCCGTTCTTGACTACGCAGACATGATACCAAGTGCCGGGCTGGAGAGTGTAGCCTTCGGAGAGTCCATCGACGTCGTTGTTGTGCTCGTAGTTGCGGGTACCAGCAGCGGGACCATCGAAACTAACGGAAATTTCGTTGGGAGCGTTGTCGCGTCCGATGTTGTTGTTCTTGGCATAGCCAGCCGGACGGATGGCGGTCCACATTTCGCCCCATACGCTTTCGGTCCAGGATTTGCCGTAGTTGCGGTTGACCTTCGTCATGAGGAGCGTACCGAGGGAAGCGTGCTCGAACTTATCCACCTTGAACCAGAGGGCGTAGGAATTGTTGGTGTACTGATCGGCACCGAGCACTTCTGCGTCCACGGTGAGCTGATAGGGCTCCTGCATATAGAGGGCCTGCGAAACGTTACAGGGCTTGCCGTTATATTCCGTACCCTTCTTCACATCGGCGGAGAACTGAATGGGCTCACCGGCATTGGCTTCGGTTTCGTTGGCCGTGAAACCATCAATCTGCGGCAGACGACCCGTCTCTTCGGGAGTCACGAGGATAAGCGAGCGGTTCATCAAAGACTTGCCGTTGGAGATAACCTCCACGTCGTAGCTGCCCGTGGCAGGCAGGGAGGTGGTCATCGTGAGCGTATTGGCGGCAGAAGCAACCTTCTGGCCCGACAGCGCATCGTAGATGTTGAAGTTGCAAGCGGGGTGGTTGGGGTCTTCGAAACCGATGGTGAAGGTTTCGTTGGGCTTGATGATGCTCTTGTCCACGGTGAGGGTTTCAATCATGGTGAGCGGTGTTTCGATATCCTGGGTCCAGACGATAGGACTGGCGGCAACGCCATCCTTACCAATGGCACGTACACCAATCTGGATCTTCGGATCGGCGGGATCGAGGGGAGCGTCCACCACGTAGGCAGCCCAGGAGGTAGTGGTCGTCAGGAGGGTTTCCTTGCCACCGTTCTTGATGTAGATTTCGTAGTACCAGGCGCCCACTTCTTCGTTATAGACAGGGCAGCCGGCATATTCAGCCTTGCGATTCGCAGGTGTGGGCATAGAGAATACCACCTTGAGGTCGGCGCGGTTGTAATAGCGGCGCATCACATCGGAATAGGTGATGGTCGGAGTCTGGGGCTGCTCGTTGAAGGAGGCAGGCACGAAGGCAAGTTCGCCGAGGAGCACCTCGAAGTTGGCGGGCGTTTCGGTGGCCGAAAGACCTACGCAGGCGATTTCGCCGCCGGCAATCAGGCCCAGTTCGCTTGCCTTAATCGTAGCGGTGTTCCATACGCCGGGAGTCTCAGCATCGGGCAGGGCCACATAGGCGAAGTTACTCTCGCCGCCCTTCTTGGCTACCATCAGGCGGAGGTGGCTCTCGGTACCGGAGTTCACCTTATATACTACGCGGAAGTAGTCGTTGCCGCTCTCCACATTCCACTTCGTGGCGAAGAGGCGCATGTCGGTGCGGGGCGTCTGGCCGTGGAGTTTCAAGCAGGAGCCGTTGTACCAAGCATCGTCGTAGGTGAAGTCGGCCTGGAGTGCCTGCGTGGGCACAGTCCGACCATCGCCATTGTCCATCCACCAGCGCCAAGTGGGCAGGAAGTCCTGCGTACCGAGGTTGTACCACTTGTGGCTCCAGGTGGTCTGACCAGCCTGGTTGACGAAGCGGCCGTTACCAAGGCTGAAGCGGGTCACGAAAGGCAGTTCGCTGAGCGTGGAGCGCTCACGGGTGCACTTGGCATAACCGTGCCAGGTGGCCAGATCGGAGAATTTGGCGGTAGTATTGCCCGTATTGACGGCGGGCAACTGGAGAACATTGCGGTTGGCACCCGAGAAGAGGAGTTCCTGCTTCTTCTGGTACTCGTTCATCACGGCATAGTCGCTCTGGCCGCCCTCGGTGGAGCTGGCATAGAGCTGTGCGCGGTCGTGGGCACCCCAAACGGCCACACTGACGGGGTATTTCATGAGGACTTCCCAGCCTGCGTTGCCATACTTACCGAAGCCGCGGCCCTGCATATCGAAACCTGCATACACGTCGAAGGTGTTGCGACCATGGCTCTGGGCGGTGGCAACACTGTTCTTCAGACCATTCTCGCTCCAGTTGTAGTTGAGGAAGAACACGTCGGTGACGGGCTGGTTGAGATCGGTATTGTGGAACCACTTATTGTTGTTGCTCGTCAGCTGACAGCCGTTGTCGCTGAGCGCACCCGTATTGCTGACATAAGCGTACCAGTCCACGTGGAAGGGCCAGTTGATGGCCTCAGCCTCCTTGTGACAGGTGGCGAGGAAGAGTTGGAAGCGGTTGTTCAACTCTACGCCCCAAGAGCCTTCGGGATTGAAGGTGAGGCCCGTGATGCCATAGTATTTCATGAACTGCACGAGTTTCTTGGCGTACTTAAATTCACCGGAAGTACTCTTCTGGGCCAATCTATGGAGGGTCAAGCCTGGCTCGTTCATTGTATTCACACCCGTACCCCAGTCAATGAAGTAGGTGCAACCCGTGCGCACACCGTTCTTGTGGGCTACGTCATTGAAGGCACCAGGCACGCGCCACCAGCCGTTACCCCAGTTGGAGTGCGTATTGATGTACTGCCACATGTTGAAGTTGTCGCCATCGAAATTGTAGCGAGGCAGGGGGCCCCACTTCTTGGTCATCTCGCCGATGGGCGCGCACCAACAGATGTACTTGTCGTTGGTATCGTTGAGGTTACTGTTGGCCCAAACGCCAGGCAGGAAGCGGTCCTTGACGGGCACGCGAGAGATGAAGAAGTTTTCATCCTGATAGCCTTCGCCCTCACCAAAGGTTTTGCCGGGCTCCCAGGCATCCAGTGCAGCCACGATGTCGCTCGGAATGGCGTACTTCACATACATTTCGTGTGTGGGCACAGCCTGTCCGAAAGCATTCGCAGCCACCAGCATACTTGCTGAAAGAAGTAGATGTTTTGCTTTCATAGTGATAAAGAATAGGTTATTTAGAATTGGTTTACGGCACGAATTTACGCAATATTTTTGGCCCGCAAGGACTTTGCGGTCGGAATTTACGCGGTTTTGCAAGTAGAGTTAGCAAAAATGCACGATACCCGTCTATAATTCTTGCAGAGTCATGCGATAACCCATTCGCTTGAGTTGCACTGCCATGCCCATGAGATACATCTGATGTAGGCAAGCGATGTAGGCGCGAAAGGCTTCGGCGGTGCCAGGTTCGAAGCCCGCACGCAGCAGGGCGTTATTGGTGCGCGCCGCACAGTCGCCGACGAGCGCGGATAGTTCTGCGGCAGCCTTTGGCCCGACATTGATAATTTCTTCGAGCAGGTATTCGTCCATAGCATCGTAGCCGCGCGCATCTCGAAGCCGCTCGTAGAGGTCGGCTTGCGCGCCATACGTCTGCCAATCCTTGTCCCAGAGTCGCGCCACGGCCATGCCGATAAACATTACCCAACCCAGCGAAACGGCAGGGTAATCCTGAAACTCGCGCATGCCGTCTGGCAAATACGCTTCGCCGATTTCGGCCCATTTCAGGGCCACGTCGGGACACTCGGGCAGACGCTCATCCACTGCATCGCGCGAAAGGAGGAAGCGGTGGAGGTCCGCGTGGATTCTTTCTTCAAATTCTTGAGGTGTCATAGGGATTGTATCTATAGGTAGGTTCTATAAATTAGTTTCAATGGAAGGTAGGGTTTCTATTCTGCTTGGATGTATTCGCAAGCTAATTTATAGAACCTATATATATAAGGAGTGCGAGCTGCGGAAGTAACGATAATCTCGCGTAAACGAAAAGACTCCGTAAGCAAATTGCCTACAGAGTCTCTCGGTGTGACTAGTGGGACTCGAACCCACGACATTCAGAACCACAATCTGACGCTCTAACCAACTGAACTATAGTCACCATCATAGCTGTTCCTTTGGAAAGCGATGCAAAGATACGGAGTATATTTGTAACTGCCAAATGTTTTCAGAAAAAAATTGCTGCCGCAATGGGTTTCGGGCGTTTCCAGGCGTTCGTTTCGGGCGTTTCCAGGCGGGAATTAGGCTTTGCGGGGCTACGGCGAGCACAGAAAAGCGCACGACATGGGTTTGCCGTGCGCTTTTCTGTTTCGGGAGTTAACTTACAAGGTTGTGCGGCCGTTCATCTTCTCCTCAACGATGGCATCGATGACGGCAACGGCAGTGATATTGACGATGTCGCGCACCGAACTCTCGAAGTCGGTGAAATGGATGGGCTTGTTCAGACCCATCTGAATCGGACCAATGACTTCGCCCTCGTCCACCATGGACTTCACTATCTTATAGGAAGAGTTGGCCGAGGTCAGGTTGGGGAAAATCAAGGTGTTTACGTCCAAACCTTTCAGGCGCGTGAAGGGATACTTGTCATCGCGGAGCTCGCGGTCCATCGCAAAGTTGAGTTGCATCTCACCATCGATGGCCAAGTCGGGAAATTCCTGCTGCATCTGCGCCACCACGTCGTGCACTGTGGCAGGTGTGCCCGTGGGGTCCGTACCAAAATTGGAGTAGGACAGCATGGCGATGACGGGGGTGCGGTTGAAGAAGCGCACGGTCGAGGCTGAGAGTTTGGCAATATCCAAGAGGGCTTCGCGGCCGGGGTGGCGGTTGATGAGGGTATCGGCGATGAAGTAGATACCTTTCTTGGAGTTGATGAGATGGAGCGTACCGAAGTGTTTGTAGGGCGGACGGATGCCAACGACCTCCTTGGCCACCTTGATGGTATTGGAATATTTGGTGTAAAGACCCGTGATAAACGCATCGGCATCGCCCGTTTCGACCATCATCATGCCGAAGTAGTTGCGCTCGTACATCTTGTCGATAGCTTCCTGGAGGGTGTAGCCTTCGCGCTGCTTCTTGCGGGCGAGGATTTCGGCATAGCGGCGGCGCGTTTCGTTTTGCGATTCTTCGCGAAGGTTGAGTATCTGCACGCCTTCAAGGTTGAGGTGCATCTCTGTGGCCATGCGGCGGATTTGCACGTCGTTGCCGAGCAGGATGGGATGGCAGATGCCTTCCTCCTTGGCGCGGATGGCGGCCTCGAGCATAGTGGGGTGCGTGCCTTCGGCAAAGACCACGCGCTTGGGATGCAGGCGCGCCGTGTCGTAGAGGTTTTGCGTGAACTTGCTCTCCTGTCCCATCATTTCGCGGAGGCGTTGGCGATAGGCTTTCCAGTCTGTAATGGGATTGCGCGCCACCCCGCTTTCCATGGCAGCCTTGGCCACGGCCATCGAAACCTCCGTGATGAGGCGGGGGTCAACGGGTTTGGGGATGAAATAGTCGGGGCCGAAGGTGAAGTTGCGCACGTGGTAGGCGCGGTTCACGATGTCGGGCACAGGGCGGCGTGCCAGGTCGGCAATGGCGCGGACAGCGGCCATCTTCATCTCTTCGTTGATGGCAGCAGCGGCCACATCGAGGGCGCCGCGGAAGATGTAGGGGAAGCCGATGACGTTGTTGATCTGGTTGGGATAGTCCGTGCGGCCCGTGCTCATCAAGACATCGGGGCGGGCAGCCTTTGCGTCTTCGTAGGAAATCTCGGGAACGGGGTTGGCCAGGGCGAAGATGATGGGCCTTTCGGCCATGGAGCGTACCATATCCTGTGTCAGGACGTTGCCCTTGGACAATCCGACAAAGACATCGGCACTGCGCACAGCCTCTTCAAGGGTATGCACATCGGTTCGGCTGGTGGCAAACTCGCGCTTCTGCTCCGTGAGGTTGGGACGGTCGGCTGTGATGACGCCCTTGGAGTCAAGCATAAGCACATTCTCGTGCTTCACGCCGAAGGCGCAATACAGTTTGGTGCACGAGATGGCTGCGGCACCTGCTCCGTTCACAACGAGGCGCACGTCCTCAATGTTTTTGCCCGCCACCTTGAGCGCGTTAATCAGACCAGCCGCCGAGATGATGGCTGTGCCGTGTTGGTCGTCGTGCATCACGGGGATGTCGAGTTCGGCCTTGAGACGCTGTTCGATTTCAAAGCATTCGGGCGCCTTGATGTCCTCGAGATTGATACCGCCAAAGGTAGGCGCGATGGCCTTGACGGCTTGGATGAACCGCTCGGGATCTTTCTCGTTGACCTCTATATCGAAGGCGTCCACGCCTGCGTAGATCTTGAACAGGAGGCTCTTGCCCTCCATAACGGGTTTGCCGCTGACGGCACCGATGTCGCCCAGTCCGAGCACCGCTGTGCCGTTGGAGATGACGGCTACGAGGTTGCCCTTATTGGTATAGCGATAGGCATCCTGCGGATTCTTCTGGATTTCGAGACAGGGCTCGGCCACACCAGGCGAATAGGCCAACGAGAGGTCGGTCTGCGTGCGATAGGGCTTGGTGGGCACTACTTCGATTTTACCAGGCTTGCCCTGTGAGTGGTACAGCAGGGCTGCTTCTTTTGTAATCTTGACCATATTGTATATGCTAGTAGAGTAAATGTGCGTTGTTGGGGGATAGCGGCGGGTTCTGTTGCGCTAAGAAGTCTTTTGTCCTTCGCAAGAGCGTGGAAGGGCCGTATAAAATGAAGTCCCATACCCAACGCGATGTTGGATATAGGACTCTGAATGTTTTGCCTTCAGAATCGGTAGGTGGCAGTGATGCCCAGATTGAAAAATCCGTTGTCAACGAGTCCGCTGTGCGTACCCAGTGCGATGGCTACCATGGGGCGGTAATCTATGCCGAGCGTGATGGGCACATCATTGATGGTGAAACCAAAACCTAAGTCGCCCACGGGACCGAGCATCAAACCTGAGTAGTCGTGGGTGTCGTAGCCACCAATACCTACGCCTGCACCTGCCCAAACCTTCCAAGTGGCGAAGTTTGGCGTCCAGTCTTCAAATTCCTTGAGATTCCAGTTGTAGGTTCCCTGAATCATAAAACCATGCGGGACATCGAAACTACCAACCGTGACATCAACGAAATTTTTCTTGTTAAAGTGATATTGGTATTCTATATCCAAGGTGGAACCACCGAGATGCACACCCAGCGCGTGGGGGGTGCGTTGTGCGAGCAACGGCATGGCTGCAAGCGTAATGAGGAGTGTTAGTACATACTTCTTCATGGCTTTGGCTTGTATTAAGAGTGAATAATCATTGGTTTTCTACGTGCAAATATAGGAATCTTTTCGGAGTTTACCTGCCGCACATCGGCGAATAAATGGCGGGACACAGCATTTTTTCACACTTTCTAGTCCTTCGGGAGGGTTTATTTAGGATTTGGGAGACCGCCACTCCTATATTATATACGTGCGCGAGGAATCGGTGTGTCTATTGGCGGAGCAGGGTGCGGGCGCGCTCTATGATGTCGTCGCGGCCTGTTTGGAGGGCATCGGGGGCAAGGTCTTGGCGGATGTCGGGACTGATGCCTGCTTCGGTGAGCCGCATTTGGGCATCGTACATCGGGCAGGCAGAGAAGCGGAGGGTCCATCCGTTGGGCAATTCGGTTGCGAGGGGCATACCCGAGCCTCCGCCCGTCACGTCGCCCACCACCGTAACGCCCGCCCTACCCTTCAGGTAGGCCACGAAGGCGTTGGCGGCACTGTAGGTGCGGCGATTGGTGAGGATGACCACGGGTTTGGTCCACCGCAGTCCCTCGAAGGGTTCGATGTAAATGGGTTCGGGCGCGGAGAAGGCGTTGTGGGCGCGGCCAGTCTTGTGGCGCACGTAGCCCACGAGGGTTTTGGTATCGAGGAATACGGAGGCCAGTTTCTGCGCGGCGGTGAGCATACCTCCGCCATTGTTTCTCACGTCGATGATGAGACCATCGCAGAGTGCCAGGGCGCGCATAAGTTCGTGGAGATTGCCACTGCCAAAATTGTTTTCAAACGTAGCGCAACGCACATAGCCTACATTGTCGTCAAGGATGCGATAGCGCAAACCTGCTGCCGTCTGATAGTCTTCGGTGCGACCCAGGTAGATGCGCTCAAGGGTATCGGCGTAGTTGGCGGGGTAGTCGTCGAACCAGCGTCCGTAGCGCGCCACGTCGTGAGCGGCATAGAGATTGACGTGTCCGTCGCGCAGTTCGCAGCACATACCTGCCAGGACTTCAAACAACTGCCTGTCGGTCATCGTCTCGTGCACGGCGGGCGCGTTCTGGGCATAAACGGCCTCCCAGTCCAGCCCATAGGCTGCGGCCTTCTCTTCGAAGAAGCAGTAGTGCTCGTCGAGGGCTTTCCAACAGGCTTGAAAGGTGCCCTGGCGTGTGGCATCGGGCAGGTCTTCGGTGATGCAACTGCTCAGGATGCCCACTGCTGCCATCAGCAGGCTCAGCGCAACAGTCGAAGCGTGCGTACGTATCCGATGATGAAGTGATGATTCCATGTGTGGTGCTTGAGATGATTGACATGACTCTGTCGCGCTTCGCCGTTGTAGCCCAGGCTGAGGTGGGCTCCCCAAAGCGGCAGTGTGAGGGTGGCGGTGAGGCGCGCGCTGGGGGCGTTCCAGGGATGGGTGGCGCGGATGTTTTTGTCGTAGTGTCCGAGACTGAAAATTTCGTAGTAACTCTGCCCGTAGTTGGGCGTGAACATGGCGCCGATGAGAGGCACGTCCACCTGCGCGCGGGCTTCCCACTGCTGCCGCCCTACGCGGAAGGGGCGCACAACGCGGCCTGTCATGCCCAGATGAACGGCCAGACGACCCTGCGCGGGATTATTGCCGCCGCGCACGAGGTAGGTAAATCCGCTCTCGGCCTCGGCCATTCCACCCAAGGCGAAGGTCCAGCGACCCACGGGGCGAAACCCGTACAGCCAAGCCACTGCGGCACTCAGCCCTGCCTCCATCGCGGGGTCGTCGTCGGCCTGGCTGCGCGGCATAGCGGCATAACCGGCATAGGTGGCCTGCACACCGATGCGCCCCTTGCCCCAACGTGCCATTCGCTCGGTGCGATGCAAAATGCTAAGCGATGTTCCCACATATTCCACGGGCGAGAGGTAGGTATCGAGCGTATTGGTGCGACCGATGCCGAAGTACTGCTCGTGGCGAACGGTATGCAACGAATCCGCCCCAGCCGCAGTAGAAGTCTGTGCTGAGGCTGGGGCGGCAAGGGCGATGAGAAACGGCAAGAGCCTATTCCTCAATGTCAATCTTGTTTCCATATTTCTTGTAAATCATCCACACGACAGCAGCGGCCACGATGAAGAAGATGGTCCAACCGATTTCGGTGCTATAATGTCCGGCTACTTCGGCCACGTCAGCGGGAGTCTTGATGTCGGGAAGGGCCCAAGAGATACTGCAACCGATAACAGCGAGCACGCTATTCCAGAGGCCCGCGCCGAGAGTGGTATAGAGCAGGAAGGGGCCCATCTTCATCTTGGCGATACCCGCAGGAATGGAGATGAGTTGGCGCACGGCGGGAACGAGGCGGCCCACAAGGGTGGAGACGCTACCGTGCTTGCGGAAATATTCCTCGGCCATCGCCATCTTCTTCTCGTCAAGCAGACAGAGGTGGCCAAAACGGCTATTGGCAAATTTGTACATCACGGGGCGACCGAGCCAGCGGGCCAGCCAATAATTGATGAGTGCACCAAGGTCGGCACCTAAGGTGGCCACGATGACCACAAGATAAATGTTCATCTTGTCGCCCGTCATGGCTAACCAAGCGGCAGGCGGCACGATTACTTCTGAGGGGAAGGGAATAAACGAACTCTCAATGGCCATAAAAAGGAATACGACCCAGTAGTCTAGATTCTCCAACACCCAGCGAATAATTTCTTCCATATATTTCGTAATTGCGGGGCTTCCGTGGGGCACCAGACCCCGTGTCGGCTGAAAAGACAAAAACCAAAATAACCCCTTGCGCTTGATGCAAAATGTCTCTGACGAGCCATTGATGCTGTAGCCATCTGAAAATCCCCCGAGCAAGCTCGGATATTTTCAGCCAGCTACAGCATCACCCTATCGGGTTTTGCATCAAGCGCAAGGCGATAAACAGGAAATAAACCTTTCGTCTGTAACCGAAGTGAAACTTGCACAATAATGGAAACGACACTACGTACGTCTCTTCTAGGAAAAGGTTTATTTCCTGTTTATCGCCTTGAAGAGGATGATAGCCTTCTGAAAGAAGGTAGTGTTAGGCTTTCACTTTGGGCGTTAAGAGCTTGCTCTTACAAGACCAAAGCGGAAGCATAACACTAGGACTTTGTCCCTCATCCTCTTCAAGGGGTTTATACTGGTTTTTGTGATTCTCAGCAGACATAGGATGTCGCTGGCGTCACGCTTTCGCCCCTAGTTTCTACGGGAGCAAAGCGACTATTTCCCCCATTCACTCGGATTCGATCGCCACTGATGTAATAACTCCACGTGCTCAGGTTTGATATAGCCAGTCTGGAGGGCCACCTCTACTACGGCCTCGTAGTTGGTGAGGGTGGTTAGGGTGACGTTGGCGGCCTTGAAGGCTTCTTCGGCCACGGGGAATCCGTAGGTGTAGCTGGCCACCATGCCGATAACTTCGCAACCATGGGCGCGGAGGGCTTCAACGGCTTTGAGGCTACTGCCACCTGTCGAGATGAGGTCCTCAATGACAACCACCTTCATGCCCGGCTGGAGGTCGCCTTCTATGAGATTGGTCATGCCGTGGTCCTTGGCCTTCGAGCGTACGTAGGCAAAGGGCAGGGCAAGGGCATCGGCCACGAGCGCACCCTGTGCGATAGCACCTGTTGCCACACCTGCAATGGCCTCAGCCTCGGGATAGAGTTCGGCAACGAGGCGCGCCAGTTCCAACTTCACAAAGGAGCGCAAGCCGGGGAAGGCCAATGTCTTGCGGTTGTCGCAATAGAAAGGAGACTTCCAACCGCTGGCCCAGGTGAAGGGCTGTTCGGGTTGCAACTTGATGGCTTTCACATCCAGAAGTTTCTGGGCAAAGATTTTTTCGAGTGTCTTCATGTTTTGTTTCGGTTTGAGTGTGTGCAAAGGTAGCAATTTTTTGGTAGGCACTGGCTTTTCCCGCTCATTTTTTGGCGCGCTCTGATGACGTAAAGGGTCTGCGCCAACACCTGTTTACCCGAATCTTGAAGAACGCGCGGGCCACGACACCTCCAGTTTCGCCAGAATCCACTGGAACTGGATACGCAAAAGCATCGCCTCGTAATATAACACATCGCAAACCCTCAGGTGTGCAAAACTCGTCTTTTAACATTTCACGGATTGTTGCGAAATGTTAAATCGATTTGCATTTCGCGCGAAAATGTTGTATCTTTGTACTAGCGAAGAGGAGAGAGCCCCAAACACGGGGTTTTCCCCTCTTTTTTTGGCCATTATAAAGGAAGAAATACATCGGAAGTAGAAAATTCTATATGCTTTAGCGGATTTTCTAAATGCTTTTGCGGATTTTCTAAATGCTTTTGCGGTGCGCGAAATGACGATGTAGAGAATTTTTCGCGGCCGAAAATATAAAAGATAT
>SFID01000073.1 GCA_004555425.1 Bacteroidales bacterium | reverse complement strand
AAGAGGAAAGAACCCCGTGTTTCGGGCTCTTTCCTCTTCGCTAGTACAAAGATAATACATTTTTCCGCGAAATGCAAATCGCTTTAACATTTCGCAACAGTCCGTGAAATGTTAAAAAACGAGTTTTGCACACCTGAGGGTTCGCGATGTGTTATATTACGAGGGCGCGGTGGGGCGTGCTTAACCTGCGGGGGTGCAAGGCCTACTTTATCATATAACGCTCATAATCTTCTTCTTCGTAATTGAAGTCGTCAAAGCTGGAGTGCTTTCTATACCACCAACGCCATACGTACATACAGATAAGGCCGGTAACCATAGTTCCTAATGTGGGCCATGCAGCAATTTCGCTGTTTGGCAATAAGCCCAACAATATCGTGATAATGAAAACGACCACTGCTGCCCATTTTGCCGAGTGGTTCATAGGCGGGAAAACCAACAAGATTCTGTGATCTGGATTGAGCCAAGCGAAGGCAATGAATGTGGCCATGCAGAATCCGCCGCAACCATAGATAAATCTGGTATGATAGAGAGCGAAGAAGTTGTTTATGATAAACAGAGAGAAAGCAGTGCCTAAACCGCAAACGAAAACGAAAATGGCGAAGAACGTGCTGCCCAGCGTTTTCTCTACTTTGGTTCCAAACGTCCACAACAGGAACACGTCCACACCAACTGAGACAATACTTGAATCAACGAACATAAAGGTAAACGGCTGCCAGAGCTGGAAGTGGTCTCCTACAAACATATCGTTTGGTGAAAACAGGACGAGATTGTCAAACATCCAGTCATGCAATGGCGCAAATAGTCCAAGGAGATAGACAGTACCAATAACAAAAATCAAAGTTTTCGTGACGGGAGGTAAATCGAAATACGTTCTCATGATAAAGTAGGATTTGGAGGGTGGGACTTTTGAGTGAGAGGTGGGGGGCTTCCGATTCTGAACGGGCAACAAGGCTGTGTTGGGATGTCCGTTGCCATATAGCTGAAGGGGAAATACATGGATAGAGAGGCTATTTCGGGGAGAATCTATCAGTCCGTATTAAGGGAAATGCCATTCGCAGTAACGACTCAGGTCCGTCTTTACCCGAAAAGTTTAGAATACTAGGGAAATCCTGTATCGGTGATAAATAACAAAAACAAATTTAAACCCCTTGAAGAGTATGGGGGCTTCGCCCTGGTGTTAGGCTTTCGCCCTGCAAGGGCAAAAGCGTAAGAACCCATTTTTACTATTCATCCATTCATCACACCTATTATATATGCTTTTGCCCTTGCAGGGCGAAAGCGCTGTTGTGTAATCATCACCCAGGGCGCCGCTTCGCTCTGCCCTGGGCTAGGCGCTCGTTGCCCCTTCGGGGCGCGCAGACTGCATACTCCACCTGTAATTATTGCCTATAAATTCTGAACTCTTCTGGTAAAGACTGACCTGGGTAGTTACCATGTCAAGTAACTACCCAGGTCAGTTCTTTACGAGGCGCGTCTGGTCGTGCTTGGCCTGCAAGGGGAAACAGGCCCTATCTCATCTCGTAATACTCATATCCATCGCTTTCGTACTCTTCGAACTCGTCGCGATGGCTACGTCTGTACCACAGGCTCCAAATGTAAATACAGAGAGGGCTAGCGATCATGCTTCCGATGGTGCCCCACTCGGTAATGTTGAGCTTTGTGAACATGGCAAAAAACAGTGTGAAGAAAAAGAGGATAATGGCTGCCCACTTTGCCGTAAGGCGAATAGGCGGGATTAATAAGTAAACATGGCTCTTAGGAAAGAGGATTGCGAAGGCTATGAAGGTTGCCATACATACACGGCTGCAGCCAGCGAAACAAAAGTAATCATCAAGGGGAATAAAGAAGGCATGCACAAATATCTGAGTCAGCGAATATACTATGCCACATGCTAAAAAGAATAGGGCGAAGAATTTGCTGCCCAGCGTGCGCTCTAAAAGGGAGCCAAATACCCACAATAGTAACATTCCCACGATGAGCGACAGAGCATCGACTTCAATGAACAAGCTGGTGATGATCTGCCAGGGCTTAAAGTAATCATTGTGAAGAAATTCCCCTTGGTATAAGGGACCATCAGAGAGATAGTAGGGCACGTGGAGCGCGCAATAACGAACAAGGAAGTCCTGGAATGGTTCGATGAGCAATCTGAGGAAGAAGATGGTGCTAATGACAATCATCAAGGTCTTTGTGACGGGAGGTGCAGGAAGAGTAAACTTCGTAAACTTCATGATAAAATAGAGATTTGTGGTTGGGAGATGAGTGTGAATAGTGAGGTCCTTCTGCTTTCGGACTTGCAGCGGGGCTGCGTGGGGTGTCCGTTGTCGTAGGGGAGAAGGGGAAATACATGGATAGAGAGGATATTTTCAGGAAATTCTATCAGTATGCGCCCGAAAATTGTAGGGTTTCTTCAGCGTTGTCCTTCCGCAGAACTCGAAAAAACGGCCGCCAAACCCTGCCCGCTGCCGTTTCATGGTTAAAACCTGTGGGATTGGCAGGTTTTTATCCCTCGGCCCTCCTTGTTTCCCAAAAAAATCCCATATTTGCAACACACAAAAACAATATATCTAAAAACTTTAAGCGTATGCGACACACATTTACCTTTCTTCTGGCCCTCTGCTTGGGCACTGCTGCGGCTTGGGCCGACGGCTACAGAAGCCTGATTGTGACGTTTCAGGACGGCACGACCAGCCAAATCAATCTCACCGATGGGATGCAAACGAAGTTTACCACCACACAGGTGCGCTTTGTGGATGGTGCCACAAGGGTGACCTTCGACAAGACCACCATTGCTTCTTGGCGCTTCGATAAATCCGTGGGCATTCAGAGCGTACAGGGCTCAGCCGTTGCCCCCACACTCACTGGCCGCACTGTTCGCCTCAGCGCAGTGCCCGCTGGCACGACTGTGCGCGTTGTGACTGCCGATGGACGCACGATTGTCAGCGAGACCGTTGCGGGCAACTACGAGATTAGCCTTCAGGGTCAGCCCGCTGGTACATATATTATAGGTATCGGCCAGCAGGCTTTCAAGATTCACATTAAGTAGGTTCTATATTACCTCTTGATTTCCCTAGCAAAGAAAAAATGAAAAAGTATTATACCCTTCTACTCGCTGCCTGCCTGGCCTTCGTGGGCCTGTGGGCTGCCACCAGCGACCGCCTCGACCTCCTGCGCGCCGATGGCTCGTTCGTATCGTTTATGACGCAGGATATTGACAGCATCACCTACGAGCGCGAAGGCGATGGCACCGCCTTCACCCACATGACCATTTGGACCAACTATGGTGTGCAGGAGCAGTTTAGCCTGGCCGAATACACCACCGTGCGCTACGTGGGCATTGGCAAAGAATACTACGAAATCCAACGCTCCTACGAGGACGAGGCTCCCCTCGTCATGCTCGACTGTATCAACAACGACCACACCCTCTCCCACGAACATCCCGTGGACTGGACGGCACAGCGCGCGGGCAAGAAGGTGCACTTCGTGGTGCGCCCCATCCCTGGCTACGACTACCAGCTCGAGATTGAAGGTCTCTACACAGGCCGCCTCTACACCGCCGACCCCAGTTTCGTTTTCTGGGAGCGCAAGGAGGACAATATACTGCTGCAGGACGCCCTCTGCTTCTTCATGCCCAACGAACCCGTGTCTATCGCCGCTGCTCCCGTGGAGCGCACCACGTATGAAGGTCGCGACTTCCTGGGCGACTACAAGGGCTACGGCGTTGGCCTGGCCGCTGGTGAGGCCCTCTTCGATGCTTCGCAGCCCACCTTCCAGATGCAACTGCGCGCCAGCGGTGCGCTCAGCGCTTCCTCCACCGATGCCCAGGCTTACAACCTGCTCCACTGGTATCGCTACAACGAAAAGACGGGCACCTTCAACTATTACTACGAGGACGAGAACCCCGACGACGATGAGGACCTCGAACTGCGCGACCAGCCCACCTATGGCGCCAACGGCACCTTCTTCGCTGGCGATGTGGCCGTGGTGGATATTCACGACTACGACAACGACCAGATTGCCAATACCCGCGTCTATCTTGTGGCCAAGGGCGACTTTGACTACACTTGCGCCAACCGCGATGCCACAGCCTATCAGTCGCTCGTAGAGATGCGCCCGAAGGATGGCACCGACACGCGCTGGTTCTTCTTCAACAACTACGGATACACCGTCACCGAGGCCACCCTTGACTTCCGTTCGGGCACATCCATCGGACAGCCCTGCGAGGCCCTCGTCAGCTACGATGGCGACATCCGCTTCCTCTATACCCTCAAGGACGGCGAAAGCCAAGGCACCTTCACCGCGCGCGGCAAAGAGGCTGGCAACTATACCTCGGCCGACGGACAGGGAGCCGGACTGCAACTGGACGGCTTCGGCGTGGCGCAATATGATGACCGCACCTACGACTACACCATCGAATCGGGCGTAGTCAGCATCACTGTCAACGGACAGCCTATGCAGTTTGTCCTCGATATGCAGGCCCACACCTACACCCTCGCTGCCAACGACAACTGGGAGGGTTACGATGTGTACGAGAATAACGCTGTGATAGGTTCCTACTGCGGTGGCGACGAGCAGACGAAGAATAGCATTAAGGTGATGCTCAACCAAAACCTTATGGGCACCGAGCGCGCAGGCTATGCTGCCATCAGCGTGAACATCTACAACGGCACTGGCCAGTGGATCAACGCCGTGAACGACTGCCAGCGCTACCTCTACGATGCACAGACGCGCACGCTCACCATCACCAACGTCCTCGTGGGCAATGCCAACGGTGGTTCAAGCCGTCGCGACCTCGCCTTCGTCCTCAGCCAGGATGGCAAGCAACTCTACATGACGGGCGATGCGCACATCTACGCCACCTCCTATGCTGGCAGTTATGTCACCGTGGATGCCACCAATGCCATGAACGCTGTCATTATTCAGGCGCCCGACCTCTACGATGCCTACAAGGCGAAGGTCAACGTAAGTTATTTCGGCTCGGAAATTCAAGGCGAGGCAGTGCTCAAGATAGACGCCGACGCCAACGGCAATGCCAAGGAGGGCTACGCCTCGCTGACCATCTCGGCCATGGGAACGAAACTCTTGGATGGCTGTGTGCCCTACGAAATCAAGGGTATGAAACTCATCCTCAAGGGTTACACCGTGGGCGATGGCTCGTACGGCGAAAATCAGACCGACATCGAGTTTGACATCACCGCCGACGCCCGCCTCTTGGGCAAAGGCACCTACAACGGCACGGGTATGACGGCTGGCCTTATGAGCGTCAACCTCGACAACACCGAGTTCATGCCCGACCTTCCCGCCAAGGAACTCGCCGCTGAATACACGGGCAAGTATTATCTCGGTGCCGACGATGGCGAGGCCGAAGTGGCCACTGTCAATGCTAAACTCCAGCTGGACCGTCAGGCAGACGGCACGATTGCCGAAGGATATGCCTACTTTGAGGTGAAATCGGCAGCCGTGAAGTTTGGCCAAAAGAGCGTTCCCTACGAAATCACCAACGGCAAACTTATCCTCAAGGGCTACGGCCTAGACGGACAGCCCGACGCCGACGTAGTCTTCACCATCAACGCCGATGGCACACTGCAAGGCGAAGGCAAACTTCGCGGTATGTACTCCAGCGGCAGCGGATTCTGGGTAGACCTCAGCCACGGCGCTCTCTCGCCAGTTGAATAAAATAGTTTGGCGGCTGAATAAAATAGTTTGGCGGCGCGGTCCTCTAGTGGGGCCGCGCCGCCATTGCCTTTCCTTCCTCACCCTCTCCTCTCAAATCCTCTCAGGTCCTCTCAAGTCCTCTTAGGTCCTCTCCCCTCCTCTTACCAAAAAAGGCACCGCAAGCGGTGCCTTTTTTGGTGCCGAAGCCCGAACCAATTAGAGCGGGAAGAGCAGAGTGATAGTAAAGATAGCAACAGCGCCAAGGATAAGTTGGAGCGGCAGACCAACCTTTACGTAGTCGGAGAAGGTATAGTGGCCCGCGTTCATCACCATCGCGTTGGGCGGCGTGCAAATCGGCGTGGCGAAGCAGAGGCTGGCGGCCACGGCAGCAGTCATCATGAAAGGCTGCGGATTGACACCCAACTGTTCGGCGGCTGCCCAGGCAATCGGTGCTACGAGCAGGGCTGTGGCTGAGTTGCTGATAAAGGTCGAGAGCAGGGAGGTAACGAGATACACACCGCCGAGCACGGCTATCGGTCCCCAACTCTGGAGGCCCACTACGAGGTTTTCAGCCACCCACTTCGAGATACCCGTGTTCTGAAGGGCCGTACTCATGGGCATCATGGCCGCAATGAGCACGATACCTTCCCATGCAATCATCTTGTAGGCACCATCAACGCTGCGCGTGCAGCCCGAGATGACCATAATCAAACCTGCGATGATGGCTGTGCCGACCGCGGGAATGCCAATCTGCTTCTCGAATACCATCATCAGCACCATGATAACCATAATAATGGCTGCGAGCGGTGCTTTGTAGTCGATGGCCACGCTCTCGGCCATCTTCTCCGGCCGTCCGATAACGAGCCATTCGCGCGTCTTCTTCGAGAGGCTGTTGATGCCTTTCCAGGGACCGTGCATCAGGAGCATGTCGCCAGGTCTGACGAGTTCGTCAAGGAAATTGTCGAAGATATAGCGGCCGTTGCGCTTGATGGCAAGCACCTTCAAGCCGTAGCGCTCGCTGAAGTTGGCGGTGCGCAACGGGCGATTGATGAGCGCACTCTCGGGAGTAATCAGCGTTTCTGCCAAACCGATATCGTAGAAATCCAACTTGGCATGCTCGTCGTTGTTCTCCTCTTTGAGAATACCCAACTCGTGACACTGCGCAAAGATGCTCACCTTGTCGGGGTCGCCCAGCACATAGATTATGTCGTTGGCCTCAAACTTGGTTTCGGGTGTGATAGTGATTTGCTGCTGATTGCCGAATACGCCTTTGCCTTCGCGGCGAATCTCGAGGATAGTCACGCCGAAGCGGCGGTGGATGTCAAGGTCAATGACCGAGCGGCCTTCAAGCAGGCTGTGGGGGCCTGTTTTCTTGAGGCGGAAGACAAGATCCTGGATGTGGTACTCCGTGAGCAGACCCGCCAGTGTGCGTTCTTCGCCCTTCTCCATGCCTTCGCTGCCTTTTTTGGCAAGAAAGAATTTGCAGAGGGGATAGAGGAGAATGGTGCCGACCACGAGGCAGACGAGACCGATGGGCAGGAAATCGAAGAAGGCGAACTCTGGTTTGCCCTCTTCGGCCAGATAGTTGCTCACGATAAGGTTGGGCGGCGTACCAATGAGGGTGAGCACGCCACCGAGCGAACTTGCGAAAGCCAGCGGCATCATTAGTTTTGCGGGATTGATATTTGCCGTCTTGCACATAGCCAAGATGATGGGCAGCAAGAGGGCTACCGTACCCGTATTGCTGACAAAGGCGGCCACAACAGCGGTCACGAGCATCACGAGCAGGTAGAGCCGCAGTTCGTTGTTGCCTGCCAGACGCAGCAACTTGGAACTAATCATGCGGGCCAAGCCCGTCTGAAACACAGCACCGCCGACAACGCACAAGGCAATCATCATGACAACGGCGCTATTGGAGAAACCGGCCAGTGCCTCCTTGGGCGAAACGATGCCGGTCACGAGCAGTGCTGCCGTACAGCACAGCGCAATGATGTCCGAACGCACCTTGCTCGCCATAAAGGCTACGATCGTCACTGCAAAGATAAGCAGCGTCAGCACGACCTGCGTGATGGGGTCGGACAGGGTAAATAAGAATTGCATGGTTATTGGAATGTGTTAGGAGATGTACTTGGAATCTGCGGGCGATGCACGGGAGCCTTACTGCTTGACGGAGAAGGCGAGGGCGTACATACGCATTTGCTTGACCATTGCCAGGAGCCCGTTGCTGCGTGTCGGCGACAGGTGCTCGTTGAGGCCAATTTCGCGGATGAAGTAGAGGTCGGCATCGAGGATTTCCTGCGCTGTATGTCCGCTCAATACTTTGACGAGAAGGGCTGCAATACCCTTGACAATCAGAGCATCACTTTCTGCGCGGAAGGTCAGGAAGCCGTCTTTCTGGTCGCACACGAGCCACACGCGGCTTTGGCAACCGTCAATCAGGTTTTGGTCCTGCTTGTCGGCTTCGGGCAGCGCGGGCTGTTCCTCGCCGAGGTCGATGAGCAGCTGATAGCGGTCCATCCAATCGTCGAGGGCGGTGAAGTCCTCTATGATTTCGTCTTGAATTTCGTTGATAGTCACAACTAGAATGCTTTTTGTGGGGTGAAAAAAGGTGTTGTAGATAGGGAAATGGGCCGTGCGGTCACGATTATTTCCCTTCGGTGGCAAGCACCTGGAGAAGCGTCTGGCCCACCGCACGAAGGGTTTCGATGGAAATGTTCTCGGGAGTGTCGTTCGTGGTGTGCCAGGTGCGTGAGAAACTGACGTTGTCGCCGCTGGGATAGGGTATGATGTCGATTGTGGGTATGCCGGCCGTTTCGTTGAGGGGCAGGTGGTCGTCCTGTGCATAGGTGCCGTCTTCGCGCACGAAGTATCCGCCAGCCCCTGCCACCTCGGCCGCTGTCCATACCTTGAGCATCACGTCGCGGGCATAGCGCATGGAGAATCCTTCATAGCAGAAGCGTGCATCGTCGCCGCCCACCATGTCGAGCAGGATGCCATATTCGGCGGTGTAGTCGGCTTTGTGGGGATGCTGTGCCCAATATTGCGAACCCAGACACCAGTCGCTGCCATCGAATGGAGCATCCTCTTCGCCCCAGTAGGGTGCGCCGTAGTCCTCCACGTCGAAGCAGATGAAATCAATGCCCACGGCGGGCTTGATTTCGGGCAGGAGGCGCATGATTTCAAGCATCACGGCCACCCCGCTTGCCCCATCGTTGGCGGCCATGACGGGTTCGCGATGGCGGGTTGAATCTGCATCGTTGTCGCACCACGGGCGGCTGTCCCAGTGGGTGCAGATGATTATGCGGTTGGCGGCTTCGGGCTGGTAGGAAGCGATGATGTTGCGCAGGGGCAACTGTTTGCCGTCCCAGCCTTTGACCGTGGCGTTTTGCTCGGTGACTTCAAGGCCCAGGCTCTTGAAGCGGGCCACCATCCAGTCGCCGCATTTTCGATGGGCTTCGCTGCCTGGCACGCGGGCTCCGAAGGCGCATTGCTGGCGAATGTCTGCCAGGGCTGAGTCGGGCACGAAGCGTACTTGCACAGCGGCGGAAGCCGTGGAGTCGGCAGTGCTTGAGGTCTCGGTGGCCTGTTTGCTTTGGCAGGCTGCGAGGGAAACAAGGAGGAGAAGGAGGATACTGAGATATTTCATAAGACGCTGGAGAATAGAATAGGCGTGTGGGCAGCCTTGTGTGCCTAGCCTTCGAGATTTTGCAGGGTGTTGTATTGCACGCGGCTCATAACGCGGAGGAAATTGCCGCCCCAAACCTTGCGCAGCATACGCTCGTTGATACCTTCGGCCAGGAGGCGGCGCGTCAGGTTGAGGTAGTCGGCCGCTGTGGCCAGTCCGCGCACGCCGCCATCGCCGTCGAAGTCCGACCCGATGCCGACATGGTCGATGCCTGCCACATCGATGAGGTGCAGGAGGTGGCGCACAGCATCGTCAATGGTGGCTTCGCCGTTTTCGACAAGGAAACCTGGGTAGAACGTGCCCTGCACCACACCATCGCGCTCGGCTATGGCGCGAATCTGGTCGTCGGTCAGGTTGCGCGGATGGTTGCAGAGGGCGCGACAGGAGGAGTGGGAGCAGACGACGGGCTGGGTGGAAAGTTCAAGGGTCTGGTAGAACGTTTCTTCGCTGGCGTGAGAGAGGTCAATCATCATGCCGACGCGATTCATTTCCTTCACCACTTCGCGGCCAAACTGGCTCAGTCCGCCGTGCTCGCGGTTGGATTTGCGCGCAGAGTCGCAGATGTCGTTGTCGCCGTTGTGGCAGAGAGTGATGTAAACCACACCTTCGCGGCGGTATCGCTCAATGTTGGAGAGGTCGCGGCCGATGGCATAGCCGTTTTCAATACCTAAGAGGATGGCACGGCGGCCATAGCTCTTCTGCTGATAGACACCCTTGGCCGATTGTGCCAAGGCCACGCCCACCGAGCTTCTCACCTGTTGGCGAATCTGCTCCAGCAGTGTGTCGGCATAGGCTGTGGCGGCCCGGAGTGCCTGTTCGGTGCGACTGCTCTGGGGCAGGTAGGCGGCCATGACGGCTGCATCGAGCCCGCCCTCGGACATTTTGTGCAGGTCCACGCACACTTCGGGGCAGCGGCGGGCAATGTGGATGCCCTTGTGGAAGTGCATCGGTGTGTCGCAATGCGAGTCGAGCGTGAGGATGCGGCTGTGCACCTCGCGGGCGCGGCGGTAACTGTCGGCTTCGCCCGTGAAGTGTTGGAACAGCGGTATCATCACGCGGTTGGCCTTCATGATGAAGGCCTCGGGATGCCACTGCACGCCAACGATACTCTTGAACTCGTTGCTCTCCACGGCCTCCACGACTCCGTCGGCGGCGCGTGCGGTGATGCGCAACTTGGGTCCGGCATCGCGCACGCCCTGATGGTGGAACGAATTGACCGCGAAGGTTTCGCCCAGCACCTTGGCAATGATGCTGTCGGGCTCGGCCGTCACGCTGTGTGTCGGTGTGTGGCGCGGTGCCTGCTGCGTGTGTTTGAGGATGTGCTGGCCGGGCAGACAGGTTGCCAGGTCCTGATAGAGCGAACCGCCAAGCGCGGCCACAATGGCCTGGAGGCCACGACAGATGCCCAGCATCGGTATGCCGCGATCGTAGGCCAGGCGTACCAGCATAAGTTCCATGAAGTCGCGCTCGGGGTTGATGCCGTGGAGTTCGGCGATAGGCTCTTCGCCAAGGTAGAGCGGATTGATGTCGGCCCCGCCAGAGATGACCAGACCATCAATATGATCGAGGATGCCCGCCAGCAGGTCCACGTTTTCCGTAGGCGGGATGATATATGGAATGCCGCCAGCGTATTCCACACTCTTGTAGTACGCCTCGGCCAGTTCGCAGCCTTGCTCCCCAAAGTTGCCCACGATGCCAATCAGCGGATGGACCTTGTGGTTGGGGAAGTGCGAAACAAATTCGTCGTAGGAATAGTTGATGTTGAAGTTTTCCATTGAAATGATAAGCTATGCCACGTGGGCAATGATGCTTGCGGAAACCCTACAGACAAGGTAGGATTTCCTACCTATATATATAGGGCGTGCGCGCTCCCCGTTTGCCATGCTAGCATCGGGTGTACGGCACACGCCATATTATAGAAGGGGGCTGTTCTGGCCCACGTGCGTCAATATTTTCGTTTCGGGTTGCGCGGGAACCAGCCTTTGCGCACACGTTCCCGCTGCTCAAAGAGTTCCTTGATAGTCCACAGCGACGAGAACCCAACGATGCCGCAGAGCGCACTCAGGAAAAGGCTTTCGATGAAGAGCGCACCCACGGCTCCCGCCACGCCGAGGAGAAGAAAAATCCACCATGGGCGTGTGCCGAAATAGTATTCCGTCCAGATGACTATCGGATGAAACACACCGATAACGAGGAAGGTTGCTGCACCCAGCAGCAACCCTTGCCAGGAAAGGGACATAGGTTCTCGGGGATAAAAGGTGGGGTGAACTTAGCAGCTTATAGGTAGGTTCTATAAATTAGCTTGCGAATACATCCAAGTAGCATAGAAACCCTATCTACCATTGAAACTAATTTATAGGATCTACCTATATGTTGTTGCGCTTTCTCAGGATGTATTCGCTGGTTTCTTCGGGGTCGTCCACAATGACGCTTTCCTTATTCATGCGCTCCATAAGGGCCTTGACCTTGCGCGAAGAGATACCCTGCTCCTCCGTGGGGAGAACAACGGGCACTTGGCGGGCGAAGGATTGCTCGAGCGAGATGAGCGTTTCGGTGGAAACAACACCCGGAATCTCCTGGATGTGGTTGTTGAGTAGCTCCATGAGGTGCTCATTGTCGCGGCAGTAGAGCTTGATGAGCATGCTGTAGGGGCCGGTGGTAAAGTGGCACTCCACAATCTCGCGAATCTTCTCCAGCTCGGCTGCCACGCCCTTGTACATGGCACCGCGCTCCAGTTTGATTCCTACATACGTGCAGGTGCTATAGCCAATCTGCTTGGCAAATACGTTATATCCTGAACCGGTGATGACACCAGCTTCCGTGAGACGCATTACACGCTGATGGATGGCGGCACGAGAAACGCCGCAGGCTTCTGCCACGTCCTTGAAAGGCACGCGAGCATCCATCGTAATAATCTGAAGGATTTTCAGATCCAGCAAATCTACTTTTTTCATAATTCTTTCAATCGTGTATGTTAGTTTTTAGGTGTTGTATTGTCTAGTTTTGCAGCCCTCACTTGGCAGATGGAGGTCCGTACGAGGAGGGAGAATCCACCGAAAATATTGTCAGAGCGTTCAGAAAGGCAGACAAAGTTAAGCAATAATTATACAACTGTGATTTTTTTGCGTCAAAAAAATGTCGTCTTTCCATTTTTTTTGCATCAGAGACGCGATTTTTCGTCAAAATGTCAGATTGAAAGGTCTAGATAGCAGATTTTCAAACAAAAGAGAAGGCTCTCAAAGGGTAACTACTTAGGTTGTTGTTGCCCGAAAAAATGGATAGGCTGGCTGCTAATTATGGGTGGAATGATGCCGTCTGTGCGCCCCGCAGGGTAGGGTGTTCAAAATAGGCATCAAAAATCTGCACATTTTTTGCCTATAGTTTCAC
>SFID01000072.1 GCA_004555425.1 Bacteroidales bacterium | reverse complement strand
AGGTCGTGTGACCCGCGGGCGCAGGTCGCGTGACCCGCGGGCGCGGGTCGCTGGCTATCTCCCCGAGAAAAATGGATTTTGGGCTGGCGCGCTTCGTTGCAACCGCTATTGTTCTTGTCAGGTCCTATCTACGATGGAAAGCCTAGCCCCCCTCGGGTTGTTGATTGGCTCGCCATTACTTCTTGCGCAATTTGTCGCGCACCTCAGAGGGCGTTTCGCCAAAGGCTTCGCGGTAACAGCGGGTGAAATAGGCCGGGGCGGTGAACCCAACCTCGTAGGCCACCTCGCTGATGGAGAGGTCGGTGGTCAGGAGTAGTTCGCGCGAGCGCTTCAGGCGGAGGTTGCGCAGCAGTTCTACGGGCGAATAGTTGGTGAGGGCCTTGATTTTGCGATAGAACTGCGAGCGGCCGAGGCCCATCTTGCCAGCCAGGGAATCTACATTCAGTTCGGGATTGCCCATTTCCTGCTTGATGATGTCCAGCAAGCGGGCGTAGAAGTCGTTCTCCACGTCGCCCGACATAGCTGGCCGCGGTGCGCTGACAAGCGTGCTGAGGGCGGGCTGTCCGCTGGTCCACAACTGCTTGATATGCTTCCGATTGTCAATGAGGTTGCGGCAGCGCGCTTTCAGCACCGCCTCGTTGAAGGGCTTGGATATATAGCCGTCGGCGCCACATTCGTAGCCTTGCTGGCGCTGTTCGTCCATAGAGCAGGCTGTGAGGAGAAGTATGGGAATGTGGGAGGTGGAGACCTCAGCCTTGATGCGTCGCGTGCATTCCATGCCGTCCACCTCGGGCATCATCACGTCGCAGATAATCAGGTCGGGCACGTACTTGGCGGCCAGCCGGACGCCGTCGAGGCCGTTGCTGGCGGTGATGACATTGTAGTCCTCTTGCATAAGCAACTTGACCATACAGCGAATGTCTTCGTTGTCGTCGATGACCAGCAGGAGCGGGTCGTCGGGACGAATATTGACGCTAGCCGATTCCACATCGCTCAGTTCGTTTTCCACCTCGTTGGCCGTCAGTATGGGATGCTCCTCGGCCGTCCGTATGACGTCGGTATGCGTGATGGGCAGGCGCACCGTGAAGCAGGCTCCTTCGCCCAACTGGCTCTCCGCGCTGACCGTTCCGCCGTGGAGTTCTACGAAGGCCTTGACCAGCGAAAGGCCGATGCCCGAGCCCTCGGGATGTATCTTGTCCACTTGGTAGAAGCGGTCGAAAATCTTGCACAGGTCGGCCTCGCTGATACCCTTGCCCGAATCCTTCACGCTGAAGGTGAGCCACGAAGGTTCGCTGGAGCAGGTGAAAACGATTTGTCCGTTGGCAGGTGTGTGCTTGAAGGCGTTGGACATGAGGTTGAAGAAAACGCGCTCTATCATCTCGGCATTGATGGCGAGGGAAAAGTCTGCGGGAAGGCCAATGTTGAGCACCAACTTGATGTCGCGCTTGCGGGCTAGTGTCAGGAAGGACTCGGCCCACTCGTTGACCAGCGCGGTGAAGTTCACCTCTTGGCGGTGGAACTGCAACTTGCCGTTTTCGTACTTGCGGAAATCCAGAATCTGGTTAATCAGTCGTTTGAGGATGAGCACATTCTTGTTGGCTATCCGCAGGAGTGTGTGCTGCTGGTCGGTCAGGTTGTCGGCATTGGCCAACTGTTCCACGGGCTCGGCTATCAGCGTGAGCGGTGTACGCAGGTCGTGCGATACGTTGGTGAAGAAGACGAGTTTGGACTGGGTGGCCCTTTCCAGTTGCTCGTTGAGTTCCTTCTGCTTGTCGCGCTGTTCCTCGAGCAAGCGGTTTTGGCGAAGCAGTTCGCCTTGATAGCGTTTGCGCTGCCAGAATACGTGGAGCAGCAGGAAGAGTACGCCCGCTATCAGCACGAGTAGGGCGATGGTGAAGTAGAAGAGCGTGGTCTGTACGGCATGCCGGCTGAGGTATTCGTCCACCTGCGTCTTGAGTTGGTGAATCTTGCCCGTTTCTTCCTTCATCGTTTCGTTCTGTAGCAGGAGGATGTCGGCATTCGAGATGTCCACGACCGACGATTTGGGCAGGACCACCTTCCGCTCGTAGGGCTGACCCTTGAGGATGGCCAGGGCGGTGCGAATCAGCCTGTAACCCTCGGTGGGATAGAGGAAGGTGGCGTCGATGGTGCTGTCGGCCACAGCCTTGATGCCTATTTCGGGCGCGGCATCTACGCCAATCACCTGCACCTGCAGGCCATGACGGCGCGCCCGCTCGGAGGCGGCAATGGCCATGCGGTCGTTGTGGGCAAAGACGAGGTCCACATCCTTGTGGATGGCAAACAGAGAATCGCAGACGCGGGCAGCATCTTCGTAGTTCCAATTACCGTATGCCGTGGCTTGAAGGTTCAATCCGCCCTTCTTCATCTCGCGAACGAATCCCGCGTGGCGCTCAATGGCTGGTGTGGAACCTGGGCGTCCGTATATCTCAATCACCTTCGCCCCTTCGCCCACCAAGTGGTGCGCATAGCGTGCGGCCGATTCACCGATGCCCTGATTGTCCACGCCCAGATAGGCCGTATAACTCTCGTCATTGATATTGCGGTCGAAGATGACGATGGGGATGCCTTTCTCATACACCTCTTTAATAATAGGCGTAATGGCATTGGCCTCGTTGGGCGCCACGACGATAATGTCAAAGCCGTGGTCCACGAAATAGCGGATATCGGCTATCTGCTTCTCGTTGCTGTCCTCCGCCGAGCGTATCTCTACCTTCGCATCGGGGTGGAAAATCATTTCGCGTTGGATTTCCTCGTTGCATTTGTTGCGCCAGTCGTCGCTGCTGCATTGCGACACACCTATTTTATATATACGTTTCTCTTGGCAAGCCGAAAAAATCATAGAAAGACCGCACAACAGAAACAGCATGAATCTGGTTTTCATAGCGTCGAAATAAGATTTAAGGTAGGTTCTATAAATTAGTTTCAATGGAAGGCAGGGTTTCTATTCTGCTTGGATGTATTCGCGCCTCTCGCACCGTATCTTTTTGTTTTTCATTCAGTCACGTAGCCCGCTACGCTCCTTCATGGAAAACAAAAATCTACGGCACGATAGCCGTGAATCCATCGCAAGCTAATTTATAGAACCTACCTTAGGTAAGGGGTAGAATTGTTTTCCACGTCAAAAATACTACAAAAAATATGAAAAATGGGGGGCAGTATAATAAAAAACAAGCGGTGCAACAATTTCAATACTATTGGAACAATTTTTCATAGTATGTATTTCACTTATCTAGTAGTTTTGCACTGCCGATTGAGAAATGGCGCATGGAAAATGCGATATGAAAAATGCAACCTCAAAACATTAACTTCATAAATCTATCATGAAAAGAATTTCGCAAATACTAATGATGGCCTTGCTCTGCCTGGGGCCGTCGGTGGTTCAGGCGCAAGAGCGTCAGGGTGTGAAGGTGGAATTCCTCGGCACTAACAACACTATGATTCGGATAACGGGCGAGGGCAAGTACCTTATGCTGCCGATTCAGGACAATGGTGAGGAGGCCACACTCAATCTCCTCGTGGACGGCAAGCAGGAAAAAAATTTCACAGCGCGGCTTGCCAAAAACAAAGTGGACTATATGGTTCCTCTCGACCTTTCCTCCTATCGCGGAAAACACATTATTCTCGATGTCATCAGCAACCAGAGCCGTGCCACCGTGCGCGAAGCACAGGGCGATGCCTGCTGGAAGAACATCGCGATGAGCGATACCTTTGACATCTCAAACCGCGAGAAATTTCGCCCCGCCTTTCACCATACTCCCGACTACGGCTGGATGAACGACCCCAACGGTATGGTCTATGCCGACAGCCTTTGGCACCTGTGCTATCAGTGGAATCCCTATGGCTCCAAGTGGGCCAATATGACCTGGGGCCACGCCACCAGCCGCGACCTTATCCATTGGGAACGTCAAGAGCCCACGATCCTTCCCGACGGGCTGGGCATGATATTCAGCGGCAGTTCGGCCATCGACCATCACAACAGTGCGGGCTTTGGCAAGGACGCCATCGTTACACTCTATACCTCGGCCGCTGCCAGCCAGATGCAGAGTCTTGCCTACAGCACAGACGGAGGCAACACCTTTACGAAATATCCCGGCAATCCTGTGATAACCATGGAGACCGAGGCGCGCGACCCCAATATGTTCTGGGACGAAGCGCACCAGCAATGGGTCATGCTGCTCGCCCACGCCCTGGAGAAGGAAATGCTCATCTACACCTCGCCCGACCTGAAGCAGTGGACGCTGGCCAGTCGCTTTGGCAAGGGCATGGGTGCACAAGGCGGTGTGTGGGAATGCCCCGACCTGTTTGAACTGCCCGTTAGCGGCTCCACGGGGAACGAGAAGAAGTGGGCGCTGGTATGCAACCTAAACCCTGGCGGCCCCTTCGGTGGCAGCGCCACGCAATATTTTATTGGCGACTTTGACGGCACGACCTTCAAGGCCGACACCGACACCACGGGAACCATTCCCACCAAATGGATGGACTATGGCAAGGACCACTATGCCGCTGTGAGTTGGAGCGATGCGCCCAACAACCGCCGTACCGTCATCGGATGGATGAGCAACTGGCAATATGCCGCCGAAGTGCCTACCCTGCAATATCGCAGCGCCAACACCCTGCCGCGCGAGATGGGCATCTTCAAGGACACGGATGGCCAGTACTACCTCTCCTCTACGCCAAGCCCCGAACTGGAAGCCCTCCGCGGTGGACTGCACCACCAATCGCGCCGTTTCTCCTTGGGCAAATCCGACAACACTATCTCTCTGCCAACGCATAACGACGGTATCTGCGAAATTCTCGTTGACCTTGAGGCGCGCAAGGGCCAAGTGCTGACCCTCACGCTCGCCAACAAAGCGGG
Source organism: Bacteroidales bacterium (assembly GCA_004555425.1). Lineage (GTDB taxonomy): Bacteria > Bacteroidota > Bacteroidia > Bacteroidales > Bacteroidaceae > Alloprevotella. The sequence continues at coordinate 8,029 of SFID01000072.1, read as the reverse complement.
AGAGCGCGTTGTCCTCACGTACGACTCCGACAAGGAAACGCTGGCCTTCGACCGCACGCAAAGCGGCATCGTCAATTTCAGCCAGGACTTCCCAGCCGTGACCGTTGCCCCCACGCATCGCCACAACGGCAAACTCAGCCTGCGCATTTTCGTGGACCGCTCCAGCATTGAGGTCTTTGAAAAGGAAGGACGCTTGGCCATGACCAACCTCGTATTCCCCAACTCACCCTACACGGAACTCTCCCTGAAATGCAGCAAAGGCAAAGCCAAAATTAGCAATTTGAAAGTTTATTCGCTCAACACAAAAACTAAATAATAATATGAACGCTACACAGCCGCTCCCCAACAACCGCAAGAGTCTGGTCGTCCAGATGATTCCTGTGATGCTCTGCTTCTTTGCAATGGGCTTCGTTGATTTGGTTGGCACCGCTTCCAACTATGTACAGAAAGACCTCGGACTGACCGATGCCGAAGCCAACCTCTTCCCCTCGCTGGTCTTCTTCTGGTTCCTGATATTCTCCGTGCCGACAGGTATGCTGATGAATAAGATTGGCCGAAAGAAGACGGTGCTCCTCAGCCTGGTCGTCACGATGCTCTCGCTGATTCTCCCCGTCTTTGATGATTCCTACACGATTATGCTGTTGGCCTTCTCCTTCCTGGGCATTGGCAATGCCATTATGCAGACCTCGCTCAATCCCCTCGTGACCAACCTCATCAATAGCGACAAACTGGCCGCCACACTGACCTTCGGCCAATTCGTCAAGGCCATCGCCTCCTTCCTGGCGCCTATCCTGGCCGTTTGGGGTGCCACCACTTACCTGCCCACGTTTGGTCTAGGCTGGCGGGTGCTCTTCCTGATTTACGCCGTCGTTTCGTTCATGTCCATCGCCATGCTGGCAGCCACACCGATTCAGGAGGAGAGTGCCGACAAGGCGTCGAGCATCCTCAACTGCCTCAAACTCTTGGGCAAGCCCTTCATCCTGCTTTGCTTCTTGGGCATTATGTGCCACGTGGGCATTGACGTAGGCACCAACACCACGGCTCCCAAAATTCTGATGGAGCGCCTCTCCCTGCCGCTGGAGCAAGCAGGCTTCGCCACGAGCGTCTATTTCATCTTCCGTACGGCAGGTTGCTTCACGGGCGCCTTTATCCTTCGCAAGGTTTCGGCTCGCCTGTTCTTCGCCCTCAGCGCATTGCTGATGCTCGCGGCCATGATTCTCCTGCTGTTCAGCCATTCGTTGCTACCTATATATATAGGTGTGGCCCTCGTGGGCTTTGGCAACTCCAACGTATTCTCCATCATCTTCTCCCAAGCCCTCGTGGCCGTGCCCGAGGCAAAGAACGAGGTGTCGGGCCTGATGATTATGGGACTCTTTGGCGGCACCGTCTTCCCCTTGGCCATGGGCTATGCTGCCGATGCTTTCTCTCAGATAGGAGCCGTTGCCGTGATGGCTGTCGGCGTGGCCTACCTGCTCTTCTACACTACAAAAATCAAACAAATATAACCCTCCAAAAATCAATCTCTATGGAAAATCAAGTAATCGTCGGAATGGGCGAAGCCCTTTGGGATGTATTCCCCGAAGGCAAGAAGTTTGGCGGTGCGCCTGCCAATTTCGCTTATCATGTTTCGCAGTTTGGCCTTGAAAGTTATATCGTCAGCGCAGTAGGTGACGATGAACTGGGCCAGGAAATCATTGACCATTTCCACAAGAAGAATATTCGCCACATCGTTGAGACCGTGCCCTACCCCACGGGAACGGTTCAGGTGGAACTCGACCCCAACGGTGTACCCCAATACGAAATCAAGGAGAATGTGGCCTGGGACAACATCCCCTTCACCCCGCAACTTGAAGCCTTGGCCCACCGCACACGTGCCATCAGTTACGGCTCGCTGGCTCAGCGCAACGAGGTGACGCGCCAGACCATCAACAAGTTTATTGACGCCATGCCCAAAAACGAGGACACGCTGATAATCTTCGACGTCAATCTTCGCCAGCGTTTCTACACGAAGGACGTGCTCGATGCCTCCATGCGCCGTTGCAATGTGCTGAAAATTAACGACGAGGAACTTGTCACGATTAGCCGTATGCTGGGCTATCCCGGCACCGACCTGCAAAGCAAGTGCTGGATTCTGCTGGGCCGCTACGACCTCAAGATGCTCATCCTCACCTGCGGCATCAACGGCAGTTACATATTCACCTCGGGCAATATGTCCTACCTCAGCACTCCCGTCGTTGAAGTAGCCGACACGGTTGGCGCAGGCGATTCGTTCTCCGCCACCTTCGCTTCGAGCATCATCAAGGGCTTGTCCGTTGGCGAGGCCCACCGCCGCGCCGTAGAAGTGTCTGCATTCGTCTGCACGCAGCACGGCGCCACCCCTGTCCTCCCCGACAGGTTTACGAAAGACTTCTAGTTTAGAAGGTAATAGATTGGTTAGGATAATGATGTGTTGGGTGGGCTCCCTCGTGGGCTCACCCAATGCCCAAAAAAGTACCGCAGTTTGCTTGCGCAAGTGCGGTACTTTTTTTCTTATCGATCAGGTTTCCTGCCTACTGCTTCACGAACTTGAAGTGGCGGAAATACACCTTCTGCTCTGCGCCCGAGGTGTTGGTCAGGCGGAGTTTGGTGGCTGTCATGCCGCCCAGTTCGTTGCCCGTATGGATGACGGGGTCGTTGTCGCTGTAGTGCAGGAGGGGCACCTTGACCCAGTTGCCGTTCACGAGACATTCGAGGGTGAAGTGCTTGGCTGCGCCGGGCACGCCCAGGTTGAAGTCCATGCCGGCAAATGTAATGGGACGGTCGCCCTCGATGACCATCTCGCCGCCAGCCTGCCAGTTGATAACCTCCAGCGCGGGGGTCACGTTGACATCGTTGCCCTTGGCCGTCACAGGGAGGAGGGCCAACTGCTGCACGTTGCTCGTGAGGCGGAAGGGGTTGTACTCGGCCACGGGGTTGAGGCCGGTGCCGTTGTTAGCGTTATACTGATTGACGGCCTTGGCAAAGAGTTCGTTGAGCGTGGGCATGAGCACCTTCGTGGCCACCTTGATTCCCGGCTGAAGGGCGTGGCGCACGCTGCTGTTCTCGAGGTCGTACATCTGTTTCTGCAAGGAGCGGGCCTGCTGGTAGTAGTTCTCGAAGGAGCGGAGGCCCGTACCCTTCTGCGTCTTCGTGGCAGCCTCGGCCAGAGAAACGACAGCCTGTCCATAGGCAGCCACGTTCTTTCCCTGCAAGAGCCAGGGGCGTAGTTCGCGCAGGAGTTCGGGGTTGCTATCGTCGTTCAGGAGGAGGTCAACGGCGATGCCCAGTTCCTCGCACTTGAGTGCCAATGCCTGCCGCGCGCTGGATTGTCCTGCCAGTGCCTGCTGGGCGATGGCTTTGAGTTCATCGCCTTCTTCGCGGCGGAATCCGTGGCCGTTGGGACCGAGGTCCTTGTTGTAGAGGGCGAAGGTGCGGAGTGCCTCGTAGTTACTGGGCAGCACCTCGCGCAGACCCTTTTCCCAGTCGGCTTGATAGTCGTAGGCAGGCATATTCCACGTGTAGTCGGCGATGCCATAGAGGGAAATCTTGGAGGCTTCGGCGTGCTCCATCGGGTTGCTGACGAAGCCCGACATGGTTTCGGCAATGTCAAGGTCGTTGCCATAGGCCGGACCGAGGAGGATGTGGTCGCGCACGAAGTCGCTCACGGGGAAGTTCCACCAAATGTAGGATTTGCGGTTGATGCGCTGGTTGATCCATTCTTGGCTCTCGCGGTCAATGCAGTGTACCACGGAGTTGCCTGTCCACATGATTTCGATGCCTTGGTTCATCTGCGTGCCGAGGGTGCGGAGGTAGCCTTTTTCGTCGTTGGCCCAAGCGCGATTGTATTCCGTGGGGCACATAATGAGGGGCGCAACGCCGTGCTTCTTTTGGATGAAGTTATTGTCCACATAGTTGAGGAGTTCGGCCTGCTTGTCGGCTCGCGTACCTTCGCCCCAGATGTCGTCGAAGAAGACGGCGAACGAGCGCACGCCGAGGTCGTACATCTTCTCAAGTTTGGCCACGAGGTAGTCGCGGTCCTGCTCCGTCCACTTGATATCCACACCCGGATGAATGGCCCAGTAGAAGTTCACGCCCTGACTGCGCGCATAGGTGGCCAGTTCGCTGATGCGCTTGGCCTCAGCCTCGGGATAGGGTTCGCGCCACTTGTCGCGGTGCCAGGGATCGTCCTTCGGACCATATATATATACGTTCATTTTGTGGCGGGCATAGAAAGCAATCTGGCTGAGGCGTGCCTGGTGGCTCCAGGGTGTGCCATAAAATCCCTCGACCACGCCGCGATAGGGCACGTCGGGATAGTCTGTGATGGTGCAATACTCCATTTTTCCCTCGCTCAGCATAGCCATCCAGGTTTGAGCGGCCCAGAAGAGGCCCACCTCGTCGGCAGCCGCCAGCACAGCCCCCTTGGGCGTCACCTCAAGGTAGTAGCCCTCGGCCTTTGCGGGAATTTTTTTGGCGTATTTCTTGACGGCCTTATCGCCTTTCACACCAATGGTCAACTTGAAAGTAGCCTTCGCGCCACCTGCCTTTGCGCCTTCGGCCTGTTGGAGCAGACGCACAACATCTTGGTGGCGGCCAGCATCTGCGGTAATGGCCCACGCCTTCGGGGCTTTCACCACAGCAGCGCCTGCCTGTCGCTCCACCTGATGGGGCACAGGATTGACCAGACTCACCTGAGCCTGCATCGACAAACAGCCTCCCAGTAGCAGGGCTGCCACAGAAAACAACGTTTTCTTCATAATTAAAAATCTATTTCTTGGTTTTCTATTTTTGCGTGTGTTTTTCTTGGGGCGAACCCCTTGTTTGCAAAAATAGGTAAATATTCCCAGCGAGCGAAATATTCCTACTGCGTTTTTCGGGAAGGTTCAAAAAATCAGGGCTTAGGCCACCCTATCTCGTGTAAATATTTTACCTTTGAGCCGCTAACCTTGTGAAAATCCTTCTACATGAACCGAAAAACACGCTTTCTTCTCCTCCTGATGATGGCCTGCCTCTGCGCAAGTGTGCAAGCAGACTCCACCAATTCCGGCAACGACAACAAGTACAACCACGTGGTCTTCCAGTCCCTCCCCGCGCTCACGGCGAGCCCTGGGCAAGGCATCTCTGCGCCCTTTGCGGGCACCCTCGACGATGGTGCGCTGCTGGTGGCGGGCGGTTGCAACTTCCCCGATACGCCGGCTGCCGATGGCGGCACGAAGGTCTTTTATAATAAGGTATGGCTATTGCCAGCCGATGGCCAGCAGCCAAGGTGGCAGGAGATAGGTTGCCTGCCGCGCGCCCTGGCCTATGGTGCCAGCGTCACGGTGGGCGATGGCGTGGTGTGTATCGGCGGCACGGACGGACAGGCCAGCACAGGCGATACGTTTCTCCTGCATTACAGGGGCGGCAAGGTCCTGACTACGCCCCTCCCCGCCCTACCCCAACCGATGGACAACGGCTGTGCGGCCTACGACCCTGCGGGCTATATCTACGTGGCAGGCGGACAGGTGGACGGCAAAGCCTCGACCGCTGCCTGGCGTCTGCGCTATCCGGGCGGCAAAGCCTGGGAAGCCCTTCCGCCCCTGCCGGGCCGCGGCCGCGTACAGCCTGCTGGCGTGGTGCAAAACGATGCCACGGGCCCGCTCTTCCTCGTGCTGGGCGGCTATGCGCTGGCTGATGGAGAACAAGCGGCCATGGTGCATACGGACGGCGTGGCCTATCATCCCAAGACGAACACCTGGACCGCCACTGCCCCCATGCAGGTGGGCGGCAAGCAGTTGGCCCTCGTTGGCGGCAATGCCCAGCCTTCGGGGTGCGCCCACGTGGTGTGCTTCGGCGGCACCAACTACGACATCTTCCTCCAAGCCCTGCGCCGTCCCGCGCTAATCGAACAGGCCCGTGCCGCTGGCGACACGGCCCGCCTCCGCCAACTGGAGGACGAAGCCGCCAACTATCTGCGCCACCCGCAAGAGTGGTACGCCTTCAACGATCAGTTGCTCATCTACCACACCATTACGAACACGTGGGTCACCGAGAGCCAGTCGCCCCTCTTGGCGCGCGCCGGTGCCGTCGTCGTACGCCGCGGCAACGAATGGATTGTCGTCTGCGGCGAATCAAAGCCGGGCGTTCGGGCCACCGACGTGACCAGCGTCACGATGGACGTGCGCACCTCCTTCGGTTGGCTCAACTGGACCGTACTGGCCGTCTATCTGCTGGGCATGCTGGGCCTGGGCTTCTACTTCATGCGCCGCGAGGGTGGCAGCGAAGATTTCTTCAAGGGCGGTGGCCGCATTCCTTGGTGGGCCGCGGGCATCTCCATCTACGCCACCATGCTTTCGGCCATCACCTACATGGCCTATCCCGCCAAGGCATACGCCACAGACTGGACCTACTATCCCATGCTCGTGACGATTCTGCTCGTTTCCTTCCCCGTCATTCGCTACTACCTACCCTTCTTCCGTCGCCTGCAAGTCACCACGGCCTACGAATACCTGGAGCGCCGCTTCAATGCGGCCACGCGCCTGATGGCCAGTGCCCTTTTCATCGTCTTCATGGTGGCGCGCATGGCGCTGGTGCTCTACCTGCCGTCGCTGGCTCTGACCGCCGTGACGGGCATTGACATCTACACCTGCATCATCCTGATGGGCGTCATCACGATAGTCTATTGCACGATGGGCGGAGTGGAAGCCGTTGTTTGGGGCGACGTGGTGCAAGGCATCATCCTCGTAGGCGGTGCCATCTTTGCGGTGGGCTACCTTGTGGTGGGCACAGAGGGCGGTGCCGGCGGCTTCCTCGACATCGCCATGACCGATGGCAAGTTCCGCCTCTTCGACTGGAGCCTCGACTACCGCAGTGCCACCTTCTGGGTAATCATCCTGGGCGGCATGGCCAACAACCTTATCTCCTACACCTCCGACCAAACCGTCATCCAGCGCTACCTGACCACCCGCGATGAGCAGAGCGCGCGCCGCAGCATCATGATGAACGGCGTGATGAGCGTATTCATCTCCATCGCCTTCTTTGCCATCGGTGCAGGTCTCTATACGTTCTTCAAGACGCACCCGGCCGAACTCGATTTCACGATGGCCAAGGCCGACACCATCTTCCCGTTCTTTATGATGAGCCAGTTGCCCGCCGGCCTCGCAGGTCTGCTGATTGCCGCCATCTTTGCGGCCACGATGAGTACGATTTCGAGCAACATCAATTCGGTGGCCACAGCCTTCAGCGTGGACTTCTATCGTCGTTGGCGGCCGCAGACCGACGACCGCACCATGCTCCGTGTGGCCCGCCGTGCCTGTATCGTCAGCGGTCTCATCGGTATGTGCATCGCCCTGCTGATGGCCACGTGGCAAATCCTTTCGCTCCTTGATTTCTTCCAAGAGATTCTCGGCCTCCTCTCCAGCGGTCTCGGCGGTCTCTTCCTGATGGGCATCTTCTTCCCGCGCATTGGTGGCCGCGCCGCCTTGGGCGGTTTCTGCAGCGGTGTGGCCGCCGTCTTCCTCACGAAATACCTCACCGCCACCAGTTTCCTCCTCTACGGCTGCATCGGCATGGTCATCTCCGTAGGCGTGGGCTATCTGCTTTCCTTTGTGCTCTGCGAACAGCGCGACCTCAAGGGCCTCACTTGGCGCACCCGCCAATAATCTGCAAACTCGCCAGCCGCCATCCAAGAAGCGGCCCCTTGCCAGCAACAACGACCTGAGTAGTTACGTTCTCATTGATAACTACTTCAAAGAGTACAAACATCTGAAAACCGCTGAGCCACACGTTGCGAGCAACGTGCGGTACATTTCTTTCCAGCGCAATTTGCAAATAAAAATCCACCTGAGTAGTTACCTAAAATGGTAACTACTCAGGTCAAAGTAGTGAGGAGTTGTCACAAAAATCCTGTGGCCACTGATAAAACAAAAACCTTAAAAACCCCTTGCACTTGATGCAAAATGTCTCTGGCGAGACATTTGATGCTGTGGCTGTCAGGAAATCCCTGAGCAAGCTCAGTGATTTCCAGTCAGAC
>SFID01000151.1 GCA_004555425.1 Bacteroidales bacterium | reverse complement strand
TCACCAAATATAGCATTAAGAAGCTTACAACTCCAACGCATATATAAAGAGTTTTTCGGAAGCGTTTAGAGCATTTTTTATTAAGATTTAGGGAGCAAATCCTTTTCATTATATAATACCTCCTTTATTTTTCTGGGAACTACTAAAATAACCTCCTTTCTTTGTTTGTTATCTCACGTGCAACATAGATCTTTGTAAATACATGGACATCATATTGCACTCAGAGTTAGAGGCTTTAACTACTTCATAAACATCGTCTAGAAAGTCATTGGAATTAAATACTTTTCTTATTTTTCCCAATATGTTGTTGTATTCAGCAAACGTAGCAAGGCCAAATGAATCAATCCAATTAACAGCATCATCCTTAGCATATAGATACTGCACCAACTGCATGGGATCGATAACATACTCACGCAGGTCATACTAGCTGCGGTCAAGGATAGAATCAACAATCACTCGCTGTAACTGGTTCAGGAGATGACCTTGCTGTTGACAGCGGAGGTCAAGTAATCCGTGGTGCCAAGATAATCGCAGTGGTAATAGGCGTGCAACTCGCCGCGGCTATCCAGCAGGGACGCGGAGCCGTTCTCAATGCCCTGGACCACGACAGACAGACGAGCCTTGTCGCTGTACACATAGCGGTAATCCAGGCCGTTCACCTCATGCTCCATCAAGGGCTTGTAGGTCTCGGAGCTGAAGTCCACCACGAACTGCTTGACCACCGTGCTGGTCTTTTTCACATCGCTGCCGGTGGGCTTGTCCTGGTTGCCGTTGCCGTTCCCGTTGTTGCCGTTATTTCCGTTGCCCGCATTTCCGTAGGCTACCAGGGAAGCAGTCAGGGTGCCGGCGTCGGCGGCAGCGGTCTCGGTAGAATCGGCACTGTTGCTGCCCTTGCCGTTGCCTTTACCATTGCCGTTTCCGTTGTTGCCGTTTCCGTTGTTGCCGTTTCCGTTGCCATTCCCATTGTGGTTGCCGTTGTTCCCATTGTTATTGCCGTTCACCTCGTTGTTGATGTCGGGATCGGTATCGTCCCCGTCGTCAGGGGTATCGGGATCGGTGGTCTCACCCGGATCAGGAGTATCGGGATCGGGCGTATCGGGATCGGGCGTATCGGGATCGGTAGTTTCACCGGGATCAGGCGTATCCGGGTCAGTGGTCTCGCCGGGGTCGGGGACATCGGGCGTGGGATCGGTGGGGGACGTGGTGTCCTCCTCGCCGCTGGCATCGTGATACCCGTAGCCGTTCTTGGCGATGATCCAGGTGTTTTCCATGAGAGCGCCCAGGCCGTTGTAGGTGTAGATGCTCTCCTCGGCGTTGCCGTTGACGCCCCGGACCATCTTGTTGGTCTCGTCGTAGGTGTACTCGCCGGCAGTCTCCAGCTTCTTGTTCTTGCCGTACTGCTCCAGGATCAGGTTGCCCCGGTTGTCGTAGGTGCTGGCGGTGTGGGACTTCCAGTTGTCGGAGGAGCGGTCCACCTGCTGGTTGAGGTTGTTATAGATGTAGTCGCAGTTGTGGCTGCCGATGCCCGTCTCGTAGGTCAGGTTGCCCAGGCTATCGTAGGTATAGGTGCGGGTGGAATTACCGTAGTTGTCGTGGGCGGTGACGAGGCGGTTCAGCGCGTCGTAGGTATAGAGGGTCTCGTTCTTCGCCTGGCCAGTGCCGTTGCCCCGCATGTACTCATAGGTCATGTTGCCGTTGGCGTCATACTTATAAGTATGCTTCTAGGTCTTGGCGGGCTTTTCGCTGGGATGGGTGTCGTCCACCGCCAGCAGGCGGCCCATCTTGTCGTAGGTGTAATACTCCACCCAGCCGTTGGGATAGCGCATCTCCGTGACGCGGGCCATGCCGTCGTAGGCGTAGGTGGTCTCGCTGCCGTCGGTCTCCGTCACCTTGGTCTGGTTGTGGACCAGATCGTATTCATAGGTGGCCTTGGTGCCGTCGGGATACAGGATTTCCGTCTGGTTGCCCACGCCGTCGTAGGTGTACTCCACCCGGTTGCCCTTGTGGTCGGTGGCGGCGGTCAGCTGATGCAGCAGATCCAGCTCGAAGGTGGTGGTGCCCAGCCAGTCGGTCATGGATACCAGGTCTCCGGTCTTGTTGTATCTGTAAGAAACTTCCTTGGCATCATTGTAATTGATTGCCGTGACCAAATCAAGGGCGTTGTAAGTGTATTCCGTGGTGTAGCCGTCGGGATCGGTTTTGGAGACCAGGTTGCCGTTGCCGTCGTAGGCGTAGGTGGTGACATTGCCCAGGGCGTCCACCTGCTTGGTGACGAGGCCCCGGCCGTCGAACTCGTACAGGGTGATCTCCCACTCGTCCACGTTGTCCTGGGTATCCACCCGGTGGAGCTTGGTGGCGGTCAGGCGGCCCATCTCGTCGTACTCAAAGAAGGCAGAGGTGCCCAGCGCGTCGATGGTCTCCACCACATTGCCCACGCCGTCGTAGATGTACTGGGTGGTATTCCCGTTGGCGTCGGTGGAGCTGGTGATGTTGCCCACCCCGTCATAGGTCATGGATGTACTCTCACCGTCCGGTGTGGTGGTCTTGATGAGACGGTCCAGAGGATCGTACTCATAGAGGGTGTCGCCGTCCACGGTGGTCATTTTGACGCAGTTGCCGTTGCCGTTATACTCGTAGGAGGTGACGTAACCCTCGGCGTCCGTCTTGGTGGCCACTTCACCGCGCTTGGTGTTCTGAGTTTTGCAATTTTTTATACTAAGAATCTTTGACGACCAGCCTGTTCTTACGCGGGCGCCCTGGCTTCCCTTTATTTGTCCTGCGGACTGCATATTCGGGGGAGCAACCATCAGGAATATCGAAGCCAAATGCATCACAGATTTCAATTTGTTTTCCAATGAAGGGAGTGATGAAGGGCTTGGTTCCGGGA
>SFID01000071.1 GCA_004555425.1 Bacteroidales bacterium | reverse complement strand
TGACCAATATTCCTCACTGCTGCCTCCCGTAGGAGTTTGGACCGTGTCTCAGTTCCAATGTGGGGGACCTTCCTCTCAGAACCCCTACTGATCGTCGGCATGGTGGGCCGTTACCCCGCCATCTACCTAATCAGACGCATCGCCATCCTATACCGAATTTCTTTCAAATCAAAATCATGCGATCTCAACTTGGCATCGGGTATTAATCTTACTTTCGCAAGGCTATCCCCGTGTATAGGGCAGGTTCGATACGCGTTACGCACCCGTGCGCCGGTCGCCATCAGTCGAAGCAAGCTTCGACCATGCTGCCCCTCGACTTGCATGTGTTAAGCCTGTAGCTAGCGTTCATCCTGAGCCAGGATCAAACTCGGACATCTCTGAGCCTAGCATAGCTATTCTGTTTGATGTCCTCCTTGTACTTCTCTACAAAAAGTTTTATGGAATTGCTTTCAAAGAACGTCTTGTTTTTATTTGCCTCGCGGGTCATTCCCGTTTAGCGAGTGCAAAAGTACGGACTATTTCCGATATCGCCAAACAATTTCGCAAATATTTTTTCGCGCAAAATTTGGCCGTCCTGCAATTTCTGGATTTTATTCCTTTGTTTACAGGAGGTTAAGGCGCGGATTTATTTTTTATTCTTTTGTCCGCGGACTGCAAATTTGCTCAGTTTATTTTACACTGGCAAGGGATTTTTCCTCTTTTTTGGGTTTTCTGCTGTAGGGCATAGTTTTTCACTCCTTATTATAGGGGAAAGAGGATGGAAGAGGATGGAAGAGGAGGAAAGAGGAGGCAGGAGGAGACAGGGGGAGGCTGAGAAAAATAGGGAAGCGCGGTTGGCTCTGCGCCTTGGGCGCAGAGTACGTGGAGACGACGATGGTGCAGAAGAGGGCGCGGATGGCGCAGGAAGAGGGCCGCAGGTGATGATGGTGGAGGCGGGTTAGTCCTTCGTGGGCCATTTGCTGTATGGGTTGATGCGGAGCGAGGAGTTGTAGTAGCGGCGGTCGCCTGTTACTTCTTGGGCCAGGAAGGATGGTTTGTCGAAGGGCTCATCGGGCGCAGACAGTTCTACTTCGGCTAGTAGGAGGCCTTCGTTCTCGCCGAAGAATTCGTCCACTTCAAAGGTGTGGTTGCCGTATGGCACTAGCCAGCGGTCCTTCTCTATTACGCCTGGTTCGCAGAGCGTGAGGAGGGAAAGGCCCTCGTCGATGGTGATTTCCTTTTCAAATTCGTAGCGGCTCAGCCCACCGTCGCGCGACGGGCCCTTGATGGTGAGATAGGCTTGCTGGTCGCGCAGACGAACGCGAACGGTGCGGCCCTTCTGGCTAGAGATATACCCTTGAATAATATGCGTGCGCGAGGCGGCCTGCTCCTTGAAGGGACCTTTGACTAGGAATTTTCGTTCTATTTCTATGGACATCTAGAATACGCTTTATGGGAGAGAAATTGTGGGGAGAGGAACTTGGGAAGAAAAACAAGCAGGGCGAACCATTGCAGGCCCGCCCCGTGATTCGTTTTCCCAGAAAATTAAAGGATGCAATAGCCTATGATGGTAAGGAGGGCTACTGTGATGAGCGCGAAGAAGAGTCCTTGGAATACCTTTTTGGCCTGTTCCTTTTCCTTGGCTTCGCGTGCTTTGAGTTTGGCTTGGTGCTTCTTATTCATAGTAAGAGGGTATTATTGGTGTGGTTAATAAAGATGCTGCTATCGTCTGGACGGGGCGAATCAAGCGTAGGACGAAGAGATTCTGCCGCTCCCCCACCCTCGTGCATTCCGAAATCACTGCTGCTCTTGCTCGGAGAACTCCATAAGATAGGCTTTGATGAAGCCGTCTATCTTGCCGTCCATCACGCCGCCGACATCGCTGGTCTGGTAATTGGTGCGGTGGTCCTTGACGCGGCGGTCATCGAATACGTAACTGCGAATCTGGCTGCCCCATTCTATCTTCTTCTTACCCGCCTCAATCTTGGCCTGTTCGGCGCGTCGTTTTTGCAGGGCGCGGTCGTAGAGTTGCGAGCGGAGGAGGCGCATAGCGTTTTCGCGGTTTTCGAGCTGTTTGCGCGACTCGGTATTTTCAATGAGGATTTCTTCTTCCTCGCCCGTGTCGGGGTCTTTGTATTGATAGCGCAGACGTACACCCGTCTCCACCTTGTTCACATTCTGTCCGCCTGCACCTCCCGAGCGGAAGAGATCCCAACTAATCTTCGAGGGGTCCACATACACTTCGATGGTGTCATCAACAAGGGGCGTGACGAATACGGAGGCGAAACTGGTCATGCGCTTGCCCTGCGCGTTGTAGGGCGATACGCGCACGAGGCGGTGCACGCCGTTTTCGCTTTTGAGGTAGCCGTAGGCAAACTCGCCTTCGATTTCGATGGTCACCGTCTTGATGCCAGCCTCATCGCCGTCCTGCAGGTTGACAATGGTGGCTTTGTAACCATTGGCCTCAGCATAGCGCAGGTACATACGCATAAGCATAGAGGCCCAGTCCTGGCTTTCGGTGCCGCCTGCGCCCGAGTTGATTTTCAGGACACAGTCCATAGCGTCTTCCTCTTGGCGGAGCATATTTTTGAGTTCAAGGGCTTCGATGGCCTCAATGCTTTTGGCGTAGGCTGCATCTACTTCCTCCTCGCTCAGTTCGCCCTCTTTGTGGAAGTCGAAGGCCAACTCAAGTTCCTCGACCAGGAGTTTCACCTCCTTGTAGCCCACAATCCATTTCTCCAGTCCCTTGACCTTCTTCATCTGTTCCTCGGCGCGCTTGGCATCGTCCCAGAATCCAGGGTCTTGTGTGCGGAGTTGCTCTTCTTCCAGTTGAATGGTCTTGGCCTCAATGTCCAGATAGCGATTGAGGGCTTCCACTCGGTCCTTGGTTGCTTTGAGTTGTTCGGTAGTTATCATAGGTGCAAAGTTACAATTTTTTATGTTTCTGAGTTGGTGGGCCACAAAAAAATGGGGCTGCTCCTTAGGTTGGGCAGCCCCTTTTATCTCTATTTATATATAAGGTACGCGCGCGTGAGAATCTGGCCTTGTGCCTTTTCTCGGAGCGTGCTGATGCCGAAAGTCTGCCGTGCTAGGCTTTTGCCTCGGCCTCTTCGTACATCTTGTCTATCTGCTCGGCGTAGTGTTCGTAAACCACGCGGCGCTTAATCTTGAGCGTATTGGTCATTTCGCCAGCCTCCATCGTGAAGGGTTTCGCAAGGAGGGTGAAGCGCTTCACCTGCTCGTAGTGTGCGAGGTCTTGCTGGAGGGTTTCGATGCGCTCGGCCACCATCTTCACAATCTTGGGGTGCTGACACAGTTCGGCGTAGGTATCCACTCTGATGCCTTTTTCAGCGGCATAGCGCTGGAGCGCACCCTTGGCGGGCACGATAAGGGCGGAGACGAACTTGCGCTTGTCGGCCACGATAACCACCTGCTCGATGAAGCGATCGATGACAAACTTCGACTCGATCATCTGGGGCGCAATATACTTGCCGTTTGAGGTCTTGAAGAGGTCCTTGATGCGCTCTTTGAGGAAGAGTTCGCCGTTCTTCAGATACCCCGCATCGCCCGTGTGGAACCAGCCATCGGCATCAATGGCCTCGCGCGTGGCGGTTTCCTTTTTGTAATAGCCAGGCGTGATGGTCTTGCCGCGCAAGAGGATTTCGTCGTTCTCGCCAATCTTGATTTCCAACTTATCTACGAGTCGGCCCACCGAACCCAGGGTGATGGGCTTGTCGACATGGTCGCACGACACGGTGGCGGTGCTCTCTGTCAGGCCGTAGCCCACAATCATATTGATGCCCGCTGCGTGCACAAAGCGTTCCACCTCGGGCGAAACGGCGGCACCTGCTGTTGGGAAGAAGTTGGCGCGCTCCAGTCCCAGCGTTTTGCGCAAGAGGCGGATGATGGTGCGGTCGTAGAGTTTGTACTTCATAGCCAATCCTAGGGGCGGTGTGATACCCTTCGACTTGTACGTCACCCAGTAGCGGCCACCCACGGCCAGTGCCTCGCGAATGAGGCGCCGCTGCACGAAGGGACCATTGTCCATCTTCTCAAGCACAGCCTGATACACCTTCTCCCAGAAACGCGGCACACTCGACATACACGTGGGGTGAACTTCCTGCAGGGACTGCAACACGTCAGCGGGCCGCAGATTGACGGCCAACTGTGCGCCCTCGGCCAGACAGAGGTAGCTCCATGCGCGCTCAAAGATATGGGTGAAAGGCAAGAAATTGAGGATAACGTCCTTCTCGCTCAGATTGAGCACGGCATCGTTGACGCGGAGGCCTTCGTGGTACATCTGGTAGGTTATCATCACGCCCTTGCTCACGCCCGTTGTACCGCTGGTGTAGAGGATGTTCGCCAGGTCGTCCATCGACGTATTGGTCATGCGGCGGTTGAGTTCGTTCTTGTACTTGCAGTCTTTGCCCAAGCGCAAGAACTCGTCGAAGTAGATGCTTAAATGGTCGTTGGGGTTCTTCTGTACTTTCTTCTCGAAGATGATGATGCGCTCAAGGGTCGGACAGAGGGAGATAACACTGAATGCTGTATCATACTGCTCCTGCTCGCCCACAAACACATAGCGAATTTCGGCATCGTTGACCATATACGTCACCTGTGCCCCACTGCTTGTGGCATAGAAGGGAATGGTGACGGCACGAATGCCGTATGCACCAAAGTCCACGTACAGGCTCTCGGGTTTGTTCTGCGAGAAGACGCCAATCTTCTCCTGTACTGCCACACCGAGTTCCAAAAGCGAATGGGAAACGGCATTGACATAAGCGGCAAACTTGCGCCACGTGATGGGCAACCAAGCATTCTGTTCGTAGTCGCGGTAGGTCAGGGCCACCTTATCCTTATACTTTTCAGCCTGCGACTGGATAAGGTGCGAGAGGTGTTGATTGTTGAGCATGGTATCTCGTTTTTTTCCGCCGAAGAGGAAATATTGGCATTTTTTTCGGATATTTCTTCTTTTTTGGCGGCGGTATCTGCGCAAATTTACGGGTTTCCTATGACACGGGCAAATAATAACGGGAAAAACAAGGGCCGCCATCGGGTTTCCTTGGCTTTCCTTTGATTCCCATTGGTTTTATCAGCCCCACCTAAAAGAGAGAGAGAACCCTGTGCTTATGGGCTCTCTCTCTTCGTTGAAGATAGGCACAGATGGGGATGGGGAATTTTGGATAATCTGTGCCCCAGTTGCTTAGTCGTTTTTCTAGCTTACCTTGTTCAACTTCTTGATGATGGAGAAGATGAAGAGAGCACTTAGCAGGCAGATGCCTGCGAGAACGCCCCAGATTATTGGCAGCGAGACATTAGCATCCCACAATAAGGCGGGGATAGCAACCAAGAGATTACCTACTGCAGTTGCTACGAACCATCCACCCATCATCATACCTTTATACTGCGGCGGTGCAACCTTGCTCACGAAGGAGATTCCAATGGGAGACAGAAGTAGTTCAGCGAGCGTCAGGATTAGATAAGTAAGGATAAGCCAGTTGGCTGTGATTCGTTCTTCTTGAGCCTTGTATTCCTTCAACTCAGCAATCTTTGCTTCAGGAAGATTCTTCACGCATTCCAAACGCTCGGCAGGTTGAATGAACGTGAGGTGCTTGACAATGCCAGAAGCATCCGCCGTTTGGATATTGAAAGTAGCTTCAAAGCCTTCTTTGTCCTCTTCAGGGTCCTCGCTCTTGATTTTGTTATAGATAGAATCATACTTGGCTGCAGCAATCGCCTTGTCGCTTATGTTGAGCAACTCATGCTGCTTCAAGAGAACCTTAGCATTTTTGATATTGTCTGCTTCGGCTGGCTTTTGCAGTCCCATAGAAGAGCCCACCATTACGAAGAAGCCCACCGCTGCTACGAGCATACCGAGACCAATCTTAGTGGGGGCCTTGGGCTCTTTGCCTTTCTTGCCAAGAAATCCGAAAAGAGCAACGCTTACTGGGGTAAGAGCCACTACAAAGCAAGGGTTAAACTGCTGGAAGATAGGAGCATCAACAGCTGTCTCAGGCTTTAAGGTAAGGAATTTATATACAAGAAATGCCAGTGAAAGGAGGATTACCAATAAAGCATAGACCTTGCTCTTTCCAGTCTTGCTCTGAAAGACTGCGAACAATGCATAAACAATAAAGATACAGGCCACGAGATTGAATACATCAAAGACCATGCTTTGCAGCCCTGTAGAAACTGTCTGTGTATATGAATCTGCGAAGTAGGTCAGCGTAGCTCCGTTCTGATGGAAGGCCATCCAGAAGAAAATAACGACTGCAAAGACGAGGCAAAGACATATGATACGTTCTCTCGTTTCTGCTGGCGAGATTGTTTCTATCTGATCTTCTGTTTTGCTTGCCTCCTTTTTCTTGTCAGCATTAACAAACCAAGAACGGAGACCATAATATATAGCCATTGACACAATGAGGGAAACACAAGCCACAGCAAAAGAAAAATGGAATGCTGAGCCTTCGGAATAGCCAAGCGAGTCCATTGCCCAATTCTTTACAGCGATTGCAGCAGTAGGAGCAAACATAGCACCGATATTGATGGCCATATAGAAAAGAGAGAAGCCTGATTCTCGTTTATCACTATACCTTGCATCGTCGTATAGGTTACCAACCATTACTTGAAGGTTACCCTTAAACAATCCCGTACCTAAACTGATAAACAGCAACGCGGCACCCATGGCAATAACTGCCACCGTATTAGCACCAAGAGGAACAGATAGAAGTACGTAACCGAGAAACATGATGGTAATACCCAATGTCACCATTTTACCGTAGCCGAATTTATCGGCAAGAATACCACCGACCAAGGGAAGGAAGTACACAAGGCCTAGGAATACTGAATATATTATTCCTGCGACACCTGAACCGAACCCAAAGTTCGCCTTTAAAAATAAAATGAACACTGCGAGCATTGTATAATACCCGAAACGCTCGCCCGTGTTGGCCAAAGCTAATGCATACAGGCCTTTAGGTTGTCCTTCAAACATGAGATTGAGATTTTTTAGATAGTTATTATTAGGTTTATTGTTCCTGCGTAAGGTCGGCCACCGTTCCGCAGCTTTCGCGGATAAGGTCCTGTGGCGCGAGTTTGATTTGCAGACCGCGCTGTCCCGCACTCACATAGATATAAGGGAAATCTAGGACGGTCTGGTGGAAGAAGGTGGGGAAATGCTTCTTCATGCCGATGGGCGAACAGCCTCCGCGGATGTAGCCTGTCGTAGGCAGGAGTTCCTTCAAGGGAAGCGGCTCCACCTTCTTATTACCGCTGACGCGCGCTGCCTTCTTCAGGTCCACCTCGCAATCACCTGGGAGGACGCAAACGAGGTGTCCCGTTTTGTCGCCATGAAGGACGATGGTCTTGAATACTTGGCGGATGTCTTCACCAAGGCTATCGGCCACGTGCTGAGCCGCAAGGTCGTTTTCGTCCACCTCGTAGGCGATAAGTTCGTAGGCCACCTTGGCTTTGTCAAGGAGACGTGCGACGTTGGTTTTCTGTATTTTTTTCATAGGGAATAGTCAGCAAATTCAGGGGAATACTCAGCCGAAATTGAGGGAATACTCAGCAAAAATCGTAGGTTTCATCGGAAAAACCAACCCGTCCTAGCGCGCCAACTCAGCGGCGAGGAAGGGTGCAGTATGTCCGACTCCTGCGGCTGCCACATCCTCGGGCGTCCCCATGGCTACGATGGTGCCGCCATTGCGACCGCCTTCGGGGCCCATGTCTATGATATAGTCGGCGGCCTTGACGATGTCGAGGTTGTGCTCGATGACAATGACGGTATTTCCGCGGTCCACCAATCGTTGGAGCACGCCGAGCAGCACGCGGATGTCCTCGAAGTGGAGGCCCGTTGTCGGTTCGTCTAATATATATATGGTGCGGCCAGTGTCGCGCTTAGCCAGTTCGGTGGCCAGTTTGACGCGCTGGCTCTCACCGCCCGAGAGGGTGGTGGAACTTTGTCCGAGTTTGATATATCCCAGGCCCACATCCTGCAACACCTTAATCTTGTGCTGTATGTGGGGTACGTTCTCGAAAAATTCCACGGCGCGGTTCACCGTCATATCCAGCACATCCGCGATGCTTTTTCCCTTGAAGCGCACCTCGAGGGTTTCGCGGTTGTAGCGTTTGCCGTGACAATGTTCGCAGGGTACGTACACATCGGGCAGGAAATTCATTTCGATCGTTTTGTAGCCGTTGCCCTTGCAGGTTTCGCAACGACCGCCGCGCACGTTGAAGGAGAAGCGTCCGGGCTTGTAGCCGCGGATTTTCGCCTCGGGCAGTCCCACATACAGGGAACGTATATCGGAGAAAATACCCGTATAAGTGGCCGGATTCGAGCGCGGAGTACGACCCAGCGGACTCTGATCCACGGCCACGACTTTGTCAATATGCTCAATGCCGTCCAAGGAGTCGTAGGCCAGCGGTTCGCGCAGCGAGCGGTAGAAATGTTTCGAGAGGATGGGCAACAGCGTGTCGTTGATGAGTGTGCTCTTTCCGCTGCCCGACACGCCCGTGATGCAGGTCAGTGTGCCCAGCGGGAAGGTGGCGGTCACACCTTTGAGGTTGTTGCCGCGCGCTCCGCTCAGGGAGAGTTGGAGGCCATTGCCCTTGCGCCGTTCTTGCGGAATCTCAATGCGCAGGTCGTTGTTCAGGTAGCGCGCTGTCAGCGTCTGCTCCTTGAGCATCTGCTGCGGCGTGCCCTGATAGACCACCTCGCCGCCCAAACGTCCTGCGCCAGGTCCCATATCTATGATGTAATCGGCCGCCATCATCATATCGCGGTCGTGCTCAACGACCACAACGGTATTTCCCGTATCGCGCAGATTGCGAAGGGACTGAATGAGGCGCACGTTGTCGCGTTGGTGGAGGCCGATGCTGGGTTCGTCGAGGATATAGAGCACATTTACCAACTGCGAACCAATCTGCGTGGCCAGTCGGATGCGCTGACTTTCGCCACCCGAGAGTGTCATCGTGGCGCGGCCGAGCGAGAGATAGCCTAGGCCGACGTCCAGGAGGAATCTCAGGCGCGTGCGCAATTCCTTGAGAATTTCGGTAGCAATGATGCGGTTTTTGTCGGTGAGTTTATCCTCCACGCCTGCAAGCCATTCGTAGAGTTCGCTGATGTCCATAGCTGCCAGTTCGTAGATGGCCTTGTCGGCAAAGCGATAACTCATAGCCTCGCGGTTGAGGCGTGCGCCGTGGCAGACGGGACATATTTGCTCGGACGAGAAGGATTCGGCCCATTTGCGCGAGGCGGCCGACATATCATCGTCGGACATTTGGCGAAGATATTTGACCAGTCCGCCAAAGTCCACGTAATAATCGTCTGTGGTATGTGCCGTAGCGGCCGGAATGCGCAATCTTTCGGTGGAACCGTTGAAAATTTCGTCCATCACTTCCTCGGGCAGTTCGCTAATGGGCGTATCGAGCGTATATTCGTACTTGTTCAGCACGGTTTCGATGCACCAGAAGATGAGGGCGGAGCGATATTTTCCCAAAGGAGCCAAACCGCCCTTGCGGATGGACAGGTTGGGGTCGGGGATTACCTTTTCCTGATCGACCACATTGACATAGCCCAAACCCTTGCATTTGGGGCAAGCGCCCTGCAAGGAGTTGAAGGAAAAGTTGTGGGGTGCTGGTTCGCGGTAGGAGATGCCGCTGGTGGGACACATAAGGTGCTTGGAGAGGAAGCGAACCTGTCCGTTGGCCGTTTCGCCATTGGGCAGCGGCGTGGTGGCGGGCGCTGATGGCAGATAGAGCATCATCAAGCCGTTGCCCATTTCTAGGGTGCGGGCCACGCTGCGCTTGAGCCGCTCTAGGTCTTTGGCGTGCGGGATGAGTTTATCGACCACCACCTCTATGTCGTGGTTCTTGTAGCGGTCGAGTTTCATGCCGGGCAGAATCTCGCGGATTTCGCCATCTACGCGAACGGTCAGGAAACCGCGTTTGCGCACCGACTCGAAGAGTTCTTTGTAGTGTCCCTTGCGCGTGCGCACCAATGGTGCTAGGAGCATCACCTTCTCGCCTTCGTAGGATTCAAGGATGAGGTCAATGATTTTCTCCTCGGTATATTTCACCATGCGCTCGCCCGTCACGTAGCTGTAAGCATCCGAGGCGCGCGCGTAGAGCAGACGGAGGAAGTCGTAGATTTCGGTGACGGTGCCTACGGTGGAGCGCGGATTCTTGTTTGTGGTTTTCTGTTCTATGGAGATGACGGGGCTCAATCCCGTTATTTTGTCCACATCGGGGCGCTCCAGATTATCCAGAAAATTGCGGGCATAGGCCGAGAAGGTTTCGATATAGCGGCGCTGCCCTTCGGCATAGAGGGTGTCGAAGGCCAACGAACTTTTGCCCGACCCACTCAGGCCGGTGAATACGGTCAATGTGCCGCGCGGGAAGGAGGCATCTATGTTCTTGAGATTGTGCACACGTGCCCCGTGAATACGCACCCACCCCGTATCGCCCGATGGGGCAGATGCGGGGAGGGATGAGCCGTTTTGGGCGGTCTCATCACTGATTTCTGGTTTATGTGCTGGATTCTTGGACATCTGTAATAGGCTATATGCTTAAGGACTGACCGTGCCGCCGCGCTCGGAGTAACCCGTCAGCACGTTGATGACTTTGCGTATATTGTAATGGCGTCCGTCGGCACCACGGGCTTTCACCACGAGATAGTAGGCGCCGTCGGGCACCACCTTGCCGCCGTTGCGTCCGTCCCAACCGCCTCGCAGGTCGGTCCACTCGTAGAGGCGCTTGCCCCAGCGGTCGAACACGGCGGCTTCGAAGGAGACGATACTCTGGTAGCCCTCCTTGGCGCGCAGCACATCGTTGATGCCGTCGCCGTTGGGCGTGATGGCGTTAGGAAACTCTAGTTTCGACTCACTGATATTGACCATAAAGGGCGAATCCATCGTGAATTCGAGGGTATCTGTGCCTTGGGTGAAGGTGATAAAGAGTTCGATGGTAAATGCACCGCTCTCGCGAAACGTATATTCGGTATCTTCTTCGTAGCGGGTGAGGAAGGGCTTCTCTTCGCCCTGCCGGTAGAATCGCCATTCGTAGCGCGCCAAGAAACTGCCCAGGTCGCTCACTTCGGCCACAAAACGTGCCTGCATCGGCGCCGAACCATCGTAGGAGGTCAGGTCGGACTCGGAGCCATCCTCTTGCAACACCCACATCTTGGGGCTGGCGGAGGGGAGCACTCCCTGCGCAGGGGCTGCAAGGGGCATGGCCAGCGCAGTGCAGCAGATGGCTAGAAGGGTGTAAAGGGTTTTGCGGAAAAGTATCATGCGACCAAAAAAATTTTTTGCAAATGTACATATTTTCTCTGAGATACTGACCATCCGACAGCCAATTCTCCCTCTGCCCTATACGAATGCCGCTACCAAGTGCCCCTACCCCCACCTGCTGTTCAAAAAAAACGCGCCAAAAAACCCGTACAGGCTGCTTTTTTACCTGAAACCCTATCCCGATTCAAAAAATATACGTTCCTTTGCAGAAAGAAGGGCAGCGCGTGGGCGCTGCTTGCGGTCGCTGCGCGACCTAGTTTCAACGGGAGCCTGCGGCTTCCTAGTTTCAGGGAATCCCTTCGGGCTTCCTGTTTCAGGCGCAGCCTAGGCTGCTTGCTCAACAGTTTAATCCGCAGGAAAAGAAAATTATAAATTCCAAGATTGTCACATCGCAGGAAAGGAAATTCTAAACTCTAAATTATAACTTAAAATCCCAAACCATGTACGGAAAATTCCAGCAACATCTACAAGCAGAGTTGGCCGCCATCAAGGAAGCCGGCCTCTACAAGAACGAACGCCTCATCGAAGGCCCTCAGCAGGCTGCCATCCAAGTGAAGGGACAGGAAGTGCTCAACTTCTGCGCCAACAACTACCTCGGCCTCTCCAACCATCCGCGCCTCGTACAGGCTGCCAAGGACATGATGGACCGCCGCGGCTATGGTATGTCGTCCGTGCGCTTCATCTGCGGCACACAGGATGTGCACAAGGAACTCGAAGCAGCCATCGCCGACTACTTCAAGACCGAGGACACCATTCTCTACGCTGCCTGCTTTGATGCCAACGGCGGTGTGTTCGAGCCCCTGCTCACGGCCGACGACGCCATTATCTCCGACGCCCTCAACCATGCCAGTATCATTGATGGCGTGCGCCTCTGCAAGGCCAAGCGTTATCGCTATGCCAATGCCGATATGGCCGACCTCGAGCGTTGCCTCCAGGAAGCCCAGGAGCAGCGTTTCCGCATCATCGTGACCGATGGCGTCTTCTCCATGGACGGCAACGTGGCACCGATGGACAAGATTTGCGACCTCGCCGAGAAATACGATGCCCTCGTGATGGTGGACGAAAGCCACTCGGCCGGCGTTGTAGGTGCTACGGGCCACGGCGTGAGCGAGTTCTTCAATACCTACGGCCGCGTTGACCTCTACACGGGTACCCTCGGCAAGGCTTTCGGTGGTGCTATGGGCGGTTTCACCACGGGCCGCAAGGAAATCATCGATATGCTGCGCCAGCGTTCTCGCCCCTATCTGTTCTCCAACAGCGTAGCCCCTGCCATCGTTGGTGCTGCCATCGAAACCTTCAAGATTCTCGGCGAGAGCAACGCCCTCCACGATAAACTGGTTGAGAACGTCAACTATTTCCGCGAGAAGATGCTGGCTGCTGGCTTCGACATCAAGCCCACGCAGAGCGCCATCTGCGCCGTCATGCTCTACGACGCCAAACTCTCTCAGGTTTACGCCCAGAAGATGCAGGAGGAAGGCATCTACGTGACGGGCTTCTACTATCCCGTAGTGCCGAAGGACCAGGCCCGCATCCGCGTACAGATTTCCGCAGGCCACGAGCGCGAGCACCTCGACAAGTGTATCGCCGCCTTCATCAAGGTGGGCAAGGAACTCGGCGTGCTGAAATAAGCCTACGCCTTATTATATATACGCCCAATCATACAGAAAGGCCGCGCCATCCAGCGCGGCCTTTCTTTGGTTGATACATTAGGAAAGGCGCGTCAGAATACTAGCCGCAAAAACACGCCTATAAATATAACACACGCAAAACCCCGTCTGCTGCAAAACTCGTCTTTTAACATTTCACGGACTGTTGCGAAATGTTAAAGCGATTTGCATTTCGCGGAAAAATATATTATCTTTGTACTAGCGAAGAGGAAAGAGCCCCAAACACGGGGTTTTTTCCTCTTTTTTTGGCCATTATAAAGGAAGAAATACATCGGAAGTTGGAAATTCTAGATGCTTTTGCGGATTTTCTAGATGCTTTTGCGGAAATTTTC
>SFID01000070.1 GCA_004555425.1 Bacteroidales bacterium | reverse complement strand
ATGCTTTGTAAAACAATGGTTTTTTGGGGCATTTTCGCATGAAAAAAGAGGAGAAAACCCTTTGTCTATGGGCATTCTCCTCTTCGCTAGTACAAAGATAATACATTTCTCCGCGAAATGCAAATCCATTTAACATTTCGCAACACGCTGCGAAATGTTAAAAGACGAGTTTTGCACACGCGAGGGTTCGCGATGTGTTATATTACGAGGCACGCATTGGCTGAGCAGATTTCTAGGGCTGTATATGCCTTGCCCGAAAGGGAATCCCGTTGATAGTGTGTTCTTTCAGATTCCCGAAAATCCAGCCGAAGCCCAAAATCCAGACCCAACGTAGCGGGAACCGCCCGAAATGCGTACCGAAAAATGTTTTGGAGGCCAGTGTGGGGGGGGCGGGAGGCTTGGCAGAAGCAGGGGATGCTTGGTTGTACGTTCTTGACTGCTCTGCCGTGTCTGCGGCTCCACGTTTTGTTTGCCGCGCTTTGGATGTGGGGCATTTCTCGGGCCAGTGCGGTGGTGGGTTGGAGGCGGGAGTCAACGAGTTGCGTTCCCTCGCGTTTATTTTCCCCAAATCAATGGCTCTTAGATTGTTTTTGTTTGTATATTTGCAAAAGAATCTGCGATCCTGATGCAATCAACAAAAAACCAAATACAATCTCTATGAGAAATCAGAAAAAATCAATGCGTGGCAAGTGCGGGGCCCTGCTTCCCGCCATTGTCCTCTCCGCAGCCGTGCCCGTTGGGCTGACGACGGCTCTGGAGGCTCATGCCCAGCATCAAGTGGCCATGATTAACGTGACTCCCGTGGTGGTGGACGCTGTCCGCCAAATCAATCCCACGACCGTTGAGGTGGTCTATGCCAACGGCCAGTGCCTGACGCTCGATTTCTACGGCACAAACATCTTCCGCCTGTTCCAGGACAACGCTGGTGGCATCCTGCGCGAACCGCAGGCCAACCCCATGGCTCATATCCTCGTGAACAATGCCCGCCGCGCAGTGGGGGGGCTGGAGGTGACGACCAGCGAAACTGATGCCTCCATCAGCACGGAGCGTCTGTCCGTAGACATTGACCGCAAGACGGGCCTGCTCCGCGTGCGCGACCTCTATGCCGACAAGGTG
This sequence comes from Bacteroidales bacterium, assembly GCA_004555425.1. Classification (GTDB taxonomy): domain Bacteria; phylum Bacteroidota; class Bacteroidia; order Bacteroidales; family Bacteroidaceae; genus Alloprevotella. The sequence goes on along the minus strand of SFID01000070.1, from coordinate 11,824 downwards.
GTCATTGAATGGGCCGAGCCCGTGGCTTTCGAGCAGGGCAAGGTGACGATGACCCTCTGCGCCGACCCCGAGGATTACTTCTACGGCGGCGGTGTGCAGAACGGCCGCTTCTCGCACAAGGGCAAGGTGATTGCCATTGAGAATACGAACAACTGGGTGGACGGCGGAGTGTCTTCGCCCACGCCTTTCTATTGGTCGACGGGCGGCTACGGCGTCCTCTGGCACACCTTCCGTCCTGGTAAGTACGACTTCGGAGCCACGAAGCCGGACCGCGTGATTCTCACCCACAACGAGGACTACCTCGACATGTTCTTCATGGTCAACGAAGCGCCCACCAGTTTGCTCAGCGACTTCTACCAACTGACGGGTAACCCCGTGCTGCTGCCCAAGTTCGGCTTCTACCAAGGCCACCTCAATGCCTACAACCGCGACTATTGGACGCCTGCCGAAAATGGCTTTATGCTCTACGAAGACGGCAAGCGATACAACGAAAGCCAGAAGGACAACGGCGGCATCCGCGAGACCCTCAACGGCACCAACGCCCAGGACTATCAGTTCTCGGCCCGCGCCGCCATCGACCGCTACTTCCGCAACGATATGCCTCTGGGCTGGTTCCTCCCCAACGACGGCTACGGAGCAGGCTATGGCCAGACGGGAACCCTCGACGGCAATATTCAGAACCTGCGCGAGTTTGGCGAGTACGCCCGTAGCAAGGGTGTAGAAATAGGTCTGTGGACGCAGAGCGACCTCCACCCGAAGGAAGGCGTCGAACCCCTCCTCCAGCGCGACATCGTCAAGGAGGTGCGCGATGCCGGCGTGCGTGTGCTCAAGACCGACGTGGCTTGGGTCGGCGCAGGCTATAGTTTCGGACTGAACGGTGTGGCCGACGTTGGCGAAATTATGCCCTACTACGGCTCGAACGCCCGCCCCTTCATCATCAGCCTGGACGGCTGGGCTGGTACGCAGCGCTATGCCGGTATCTGGTCGGGCGACCAGACAGGCGGCGACTGGGAGTACATCCGCTTCCATATCCCGACCTTCATCGGCTCGGGACTGAGCGGTCAGCCCAATATCACGAGCGATGTCGATGGTATCTTCGGCGGTAAGAACGTGCCTGTCAACGTGCGCGAGTTCCAGTGGAAGACCTTCACGCCTATGGAACTCAATATGGACGGTTGGGGCTCCAATCCGAAATATCCCGAAGCACTTGGCGAACCTGCAACAAGCATCAACCGCTGGTATCTCAAACTCAAGAGCGAACTGATGCCCTACACCTATACTATCGCACGCGGTGCTGTGGATGGCAACCCGATGGTTCGCGCTATGTTCCTCGACTATCCCAATGAATATACCCTCGGCACGAAGACCCAATACCAGTACCTTTTTGGCCCCCATTTCCTCGTGGCACCCGTTTACAAGGAGACCCAGATGGACAAGGAGGGCAACGATGTGCGCGACGGCATCTACCTGCCCGAAGGCAAATGGGTGGACTACTGGAACGGCGATGTCTACGAGGGCGGCCAGATTATCAACAACTATCCCGCGCCGCTGTGGAAATTGCCCGTCTTCGTGAAACTCGGTGCCATCATTCCGATGTGTAATCCCAATAACAACCCCACCGAGATTCGCACCGACTATCGCGCTTACGAAATCTACGCAGGCGAGGAGCGCTGCCTCTTTGCCGACTACGACGACGACGGCAAGACGCAAGAGTACCTCGCAGGTGCCAGCGCGAAGACGCCCATCGACATTCAGCGCGACAAGAAGGGCGACCTCCTGGTGCGCATCGGCAAGACAGACGGCTCGTTCAACGGATTCCAGCCCGAGAAATTCACCGAACTGCGCATCAACGTGTCGCAGGACGTCAAGGACGTCGTCTTCAAGGCCAACGGCAAGAAGGTGGGACTCACTCGTGTGAACAGCCGTTCCGAAGTGGAGCGTCAGGGTGGCACATATTATTATGACGCTGCGCCCGAACTCAACCGCTTCGCCACACCCGGCAGCGAATTTGCCAAGGTCAGCATCAAGAAGAATCCACAACTCATTGTCAATCTGGGCAAGTATGACGTGACTGCCACCAACATGGAGGTGACCGTAAAGGGTTTTGCCTTTGATACCAGCAACCATCTGCTCAAACAGACGGGCGCGCTCCAAGTTCCCAAGGTTAGTTTCCCCGAGGCCAACGTACAGGCCTACGAAGTGACGCCCCAGTGGGAGAAGCAGGCCAACGCCGATTACTACGAAGTGGAATTTGACGGCATGCGCTATTCCACGATTACGGACAACTACCTCCGCTTCGAAGACCTGGCAGCCGAAACGTCCTATACCTTCCGCGTGCGCGCCGTCAATAAGGACGGACAGTCCGAATGGGCCACCGCACAGGTGACGACCACGGCTAATCCCCTTGAGTTTGCCATCCAAGGCATCAAGGCAAGCGTGACCTGCGAAGACCAGCCTGGCCAGACTGTAGCCAACCTCTTTGATTTTGACGCCAAGAGCGGCTGGCACACCAAGTGGGGCAAGGGCGAGGCTGTGCCCTTCGAAATGTTGCTCGACCTGCGCAGCATCAACCAACTTGACCGCATTGACTACTATCCGCGCGAAGACGCTGGCAATGGTACGCTCATCAAGGGTACGGTATGCTATAGCAGCGACAAAGAAACCTGGAGCGAGCCCGTTCCCTTCACTTGGGCACGCAATGGGGAAGTCAAGCAGTTCACCTTCACAGGCAATCCTTCGGCACGCTACCTCAAGATTGCTATCAGCGAAGCCGTGGGCAACTTTGGCTCGGGCACAGAAATGCACGTATTCAAAGTGGCCGACACCGAAAGCCTGATTCAGGGCGACATCAACCGCGATAAGCGCATCGACGACAACGACCTGACTTCCTACATGAACTACACGGGCCTGCGCAAGGGCGATGGCGACTTCGACTACGTCAGCATCGGTGATATCAACAAGAACAACCTGATTGATGCCTACGACATCAGCATCGTGGCGACCGAACTCGATGGCGGCGTGCGCAACTCCAACGACAAGGTGAGTGGTGCGCTGACCATTACGCCCGACAAAAAAACCTTCAAGGCAGGCGACGAAATCCGCGTGACCGTTGCAGGCAAGGACCTCCACCATGTCAACGCCCTGAGTTTCGCACTCCCGTACGATGCACAGGAACTGGAGTACGCTGGTCTGGAACTCGTGGGCATGAAGGAAATGGTGAACCTCACCAACGACCGTCTGCACACGAACGGCACCAAAGCTCTCTATCCCACTTTCGTCAACCGCGGCAATAACATCCTCCTCGAAGAAGGCAATCCCACTCTCTTCGTGATCAAGTTTAAGGCCAAGCGCGCAGGCAAGTGGACGCTCAAAGCCCAAGACGGTCTCCTAGTAGATCGCAACCTAAGCACAGTGAAATTCTAGGCAGATACTTTTCATGATATGTCTCCCCTGGCGGTTTTCCGCCGGGGGAGTTTTTTTGAGGAGGCTGGGGCGGTTTTTGGGGCGGGGCGGATTTTCCGGGTTTTCTGGAGATTCTAGAAATTCTAGAGGTTCTAGAAAATCTAGAAAATCTAGAGATTCTAGAAATCCCAGAAATCCCAGAAAACCCAGCCCACCCATCCAGCCCAATCCCGCCCGAATTGCCTACTCCCCTTAGCAAAACTACAGCACACAACCAAGAAGGCTACCGCAGAGCCAAAAAAATGAGGCACAGCATTTTGCGCTTCAAGGAGTTCTGCGTAACTTTGCAGGACAGCAAATTACCCCATTCGAAATATCGTAAAAACCAACCAGTTCATGTCTGCAACCAAAAAGATTAAGACTGCGCTCGTTTCCGTGTTCCACAAGGACGGACTCGACGAACTCCTCGCCCAACTCCATGCCAACGGCGTGCAGTTTCTCAGCACAGGCGGTACCGCCACGTTTATCGAATCCCTCGGCTATCCCTGCCAGAAGGTAGAAGAGGTGACGACCTATCCCTCTATTTTGGGCGGTCGCGTCAAGACCCTTCACCCCAAAGTTTTTGGAGGCATCCTGGGACGTCGCGAATTGGAAGGCGACCGCGAACAGATGGCGCAGTACGAGATTCCCGAGATTGACCTCGTCATCGTGGACCTCTATCCCTTCGAGCAGACTGTGGCTTCGGGCGCTAGCAAGGCTGACATCATTGAGAAAATCGACATAGGCGGCATCTCGCTCATCCGCGCCGGAGCCAAGAACTTCAACGACGTTGTCATCGTTCCCTCCAAGGCCGAATACCAAATGCTCCTGGATATTGTCAAGGAGCGCGGTGCTCAGACCGAACTCGAAGAGCGCGAAGCCTTCGCCACCCGCGCCTTTGGCGTTTCCAGCCACTACGACACCGCCATCCACAACTGGTTTGCTGCGCAGTAATACCTGCCGACAGCCATCCTCCCCCTCCGCTCCAAGCCCCCGACCCACTTGCCGAAAATTCCGCAAGGTAGGTTCAGAGGCTTGGAGTGTACCTGCTAGATAGGGGGGCGCCTATCAGGGGCTACAAACCTTTTTCATCATCTCAAACAACGAATAACCTATTATATATGGGAATCTTTTCAAATTTCTTCTCCTTTACACAGGAACTGGCCATTGACCTCGGTACCGCCAATACCGTCATCATTAGCAATGGTGAGATTATCGTCAATGAGCCCTCCGTTGTGGCCCTCGACCGCCACACGGAAAAAATGATTGCCGTGGGCGATGTGGCCAAGCAGATGTACGAAAAGACGAACGACAAGATTCGTGTGATTCGTCCTCTGCGCGATGGCGTTATCGCTGACTTCAACGCAGCCGAACAAATGCTTCGTGGCCTCATCAAAATGGTACACCAGGGCCGCCGCCTCTTCTCGCCCTCGCTCCGCATGGTAGTGGGCGTGCCCAGTGGCAGTACGGAAGTTGAACTGCGTGCCGTTCGCGACTCCGCCGAACACGCAGGCGGTCGCGATGTCTTCCTTCTCTTCGAACCCATGGCGGCTGCCATCGGTGTAGGTATTGACGTGACGGCTCCCGAAGGCAATATGATTGTTGATATAGGCGGTGGAACAACCGAAATTGCCGTTATCTCGCTTGGCGGCATCGTTTCCAACAACTCCATTAAGATGGCTGGCGATGATTTTACCTCCGATATCCAAGAATATATGAGCCGACAGCACAACGTGCGCGTCAGTGAGCGAATGGCAGAGCGCATTAAGATAAACGTAGGTGCTGCCTTGACAGACCTGGGCGACAAAGCCCCCGATGATTATGTCGTTGACGGACCTAACCGAATCACGGCCATGCCGATGAAGGTGCCCGTTTGCTATCAGGAAATCGCCCACTGCCTTGAGAAATCTATCGCCCGCATTGAGCAGGCCGTTATCAACGCTCTCGAAAGTACGCCGCCCGAACTCTACGCTGATATTGTGAAGAATGGTATCTGGCTTACCGGTGGCGGTGCCTTGCTTCGCGGCCTTGACAAACGCCTGACCGATAAGATAAATATCCCCTTCCATGTGGCCGAAGACCCACTCCTGTGCGTGGCACGCGGTACGGGCATCGCGCTAAAGAACGTGGACAAGTTTACATTCCTCAAGCGATAAACAGGGTTCGGAACTGGGTTTTGAGACCCAGTTCTGCGTTTTTGCATCTCGGTCTTGAAACTACGTATCTCTTTCCAACGATAACCTGCTGCACTCATGTTTGGTTTTCTTGAGTTTCTTCGCAAATATTACTACCTCCTCGTCTTTCTGGTACTTGAGGCGGTGAGCCTGCTCTTGCTCTTCCGCTTCAACCATTACCAGGGAAGCGTGTGGCTGACTGCTGCCAATGGTGCTGCGGTAGGCATCAACCGTGTCTATGACGATGCGCTGGCCTACGGAAATCTCAAAGCCGTCAACCAACAACTGACAGCCGAGAATCTGCGACTGCAAATGGAGAGCGAGGCTCTGCGCAAGGAACTTGGCCAACTGCAACGCGACTCCCTCAAGGTGGATAGCCTCACCCGTGCGAAGATGCCAGATTTTCAGGCGCTGCCTGCCACAGTCGTCTCCCATACAAGCACGGGCGATAACAATTTCCTCGTTATCGACCAAGGCGAAAGCGATGGCTTACGTCCCGAGATGGGCGTCGTGGGAGGCAATGGCGTGGTCGGCATTGTCTATATGACAGGGCCGAACTACTCGCTGGTGCTTCCCGTCAACAATCGCAAGTCCAGCATCAGTTGTCGCGTGCGCGGCCAGCGTTATTTCGGTTATCTGCAATGGGATGGCCACAACACACGTCGGGCCTACGTGGACGACATCCCCCGCTACGCCAAAATCAAGGCGGGAGAAATTGTGGAAACGAGCGGATATTCGGCCGTGTTTCCCCCGGGTATGTTTGTGGGAAAGGTTCGCAAGGTGCTCAACTCCGCCGACGGACAATCCTATCGGCTTGACATTGACCTGAACATTGACCTCTCGACTGTGCGCGACGTATATATTATCACCACTCCCTACAAATCCGAGATAGATACCCTTCGAAAACGCGCCGATGAGGCTTTCGGAACTCCGTAACTATGGTTGCTGCGCTCTCAGGTTCTATGGTTGCAGCGCCATCTAGGTTTAGGGTCGCTAGCCTCCTTGGTTTCAACGCAGCCTGCGGCTGCTAGTTCAATAGTCAAAGCAAGGGAAAATATTTCTTCGGTTGATATTATCCAGCCCGTTTTATATTGATTTCAATTGGGGTCTTCTCAAACCACTCCTCACTCTTCACTGTTCACTTCTAACTCCCTTTCTCTCCAACCGTGTTACAGAATATCGTCCGCCTTATCCTGTGGGTCCTGCTTCTTGTGCTCTTGCAGGCAACTTTATTCAACCATATCCACTTGTTGGGATATGCCACGCCGTTGCCCTATGTCTATTTCCTGATAAAATTTCCTTCAGGAACGATGCGCGTGATTTATATCTGTAGCGGTTTTCTCGTGGGCTTGTTGATTGACATCTTTTCCAATACACCAGGTATGGCTGCCGCCACACTCAGTGCTGTAGGTTTGGTAGCGCCTATGCTGTTGGCTGCTTTCATTCCGAAAGACCGCGACGAGGAGATGCTCGTTCCGTCCATCAAGTCAATGGGCAGCACATCGTTTATGCTTTATGCGGGCAGCGTCACGGTTGTTCATTGCGCCCTTTTCTTTTTGATTGAAGCCTTCTCGCTTTCTCATTGGCCCGATCTCCTTTTGAAATTTTCGAGCAGTGCGTTACTGACTTTCCTTATTATCCTTGCTTTTGAGGCTATACGTCCCTCAAAATCCTAAGCCTTTTTTGTTGAATCATGTCGGGTAAGTTCAATTTTTCCAATCGTAAATATGTAATCGGAGCCGTGGCTGTGATAGTCACGGTTACTTATATTTTGCGCCTTTTCAACTTGCAGATTCTCAGCGATGAGTATAAGAAAAACGCGGATTCCAATGCTTTTCGCAAGGAAATCCAGTACCCTTCGCGCGGTCTGATACAGGACCGCAAGGGTCAGTTGATGGTTTTCAACGAACCCTCCTACAACATCATGGTCGTGATGCAGGAACAACTGGGAGTGGATACCGCCGATTTCTGTCGCACCATCGGCATCACCGAAGAGGAGTATGTGAAGAAGATGCAGGAAATCAAGGCTCGCCGCAACTATTCCCGCTACACGCCGCAACTTTTTCTGGGACAGATTCCCGCCGAGGAGTTTTCCGTCTTTCGCGAGAAATTGTTCCGCTTCAAGGGTTTCTCTGTGGAGAAGCGTTCCACGCGCCGCTATGCCAGTAAACTGGCCGCCCATATCCTAGGCGACGTGGGCGAAGTCAGCGAGCACGACATCGAAGAAGACGACTATTATCAGAGTGGCGACTATATCGGGAAACTGGGTGTGGAGCGGTCGTACGAGACCCTCCTCCGCGGCGAGAAAGGTGTCCGCATCATGCTGCGTGATGTGCGCGGCCGAACGCAGGGACACTACAAAGATGGCCAATACGACAAGGAGCCCAAGCCTGGCAAGAACCTCACGCTCAGCATCGATATGAACCTGCAAGCCCTGGCCGAGCGTTTGTTGCAGGGTAAGCTCGGCGCGATTGTCGCCATCGAGCCCAGCACGGGCGAAATCCTTTGTATGGCCTCGGGTCCCACCTACGACCCCGATTCTCTTATCGGTCGCGACCGCGGCAAGTATCACAAGATGCTCAAGAACGACAAGAAAAGCCCGATGCTCAATCGTGCGGTCATGGGCACCTATCCCCCAGGCTCCACCTTCAAGATTACGCAAGCCCTCATCGGCTTGCAGGAGGGCATCATCACGCCGCAGACCACCTTCCCCTGCAGTCGCGGTTTCAACTACAAGGGCCTGCACGTGGGTTGCCACGGCCACGGTTCGCCCATCGCCCTTGTGCCTGCCATCGCCACTTCCTGCAATTCCTATTTCTGCTGGAATCTCTACCGTATGTTTGGCGCCACGGAAAAGTACGGTTCTGTGCAGGGCGCTATGACGCGCTGGAAGGACCATCTCGTGCGAATGGGCTATGGCTATAAGTTGGGCGTGGACCTGCCCGGCGAGGCCCGTGGCATGATTCCCAATGCCGAGTTCTACGACAAGCACATCGGCCACAACTGGAACGGACTTACCGTTGTCTCCATCTCCATCGGGCAGGGCGAAGTCACGGCCACGCCCTTGCAGATAGCCAATCTGGCCGCCACCGTGGCGAACCGCGGCTACTATTTCATTCCCCACATTGTCCGCGCCGTGCAGGATGGCCAGATAGACACCATCTATCGTCGCCCGCACTATACGATGGTGGACCGGAAGTGGTATCAATACGCCGTGGAGGGCATGCGTGCTGCCGTGACGGGCGGTACGTGTCGCGGGGCCAACATTCCCGGCTACGAGGTGTGCGGCAAGACGGGTACGGCGCAGAACCGCGGCCACGACCACTCTGCTTTTATGGGTTTCGCACCTATGAACAATCCGCGCATTGCCGTTGCTGTGTATATCGAGAACGGCGGTTTTGGTGCTACCTTCGGTGTTCCTATCGGCGCGCTTATTATGGAGCAATATCTCAATGGAGAGTTGTCGCCCGCTTCGGAGGCGAGGGCCGCCAGCATGCAGGCTCGCTCCATCAATTACCCATATTATAATTAAGGAACGCGCGCGTGTGCGCGAGAGAATTTCTTATCCTTCATTCTTTATATTCCATTCCTCATTCCTAATCACCCCGCCATGTCTTACAGCCAAAGGACGAACCCCCTGCTTCAGGTTGATTGGGTCGTCATCCTTCTCTACATAGCCTTGCTCACCTTTGGGTGGTTCAGTATCTGTGGTGCCAGTCACGAAATTGGCGACACGGACTTCTTCAACATGGCTACGCGCACCGGCAAGCAGTTGATGTGGATCGGACTGGGCTTCGGGTTGGGCATTTTTCTCCTGCTTCTCGACGAGCGCTACTTTGATATTACGGCCAACGTCCTTTACGGGCTTATGATGGTCGTACTGCTGATAACGCCCTTTGTGGCCCAGGACACCAAGGGCTCGCTCTCGTGGATCAGTTTTGGCTCTGTCAAGTTGCAGCCGGCCGAGTTTGCCAAATGCGTGACCGCCCTGGCCTTGGCCAAACTCATCGGCACGTACGGCTTCGATATGACCAAGTATCGCTGTATGGCCAAGGCTGTCGGCCTTATCCTCTTGCCCATGGTTCTCATTGTTCTCCAGAAGGAGACGGGCTCGGCGCTGGTCTATTTTGCCTTCTTCTTGATGCTCTACCGCGAGGGTATGCCTGGCAGTTTCCTCTTCACCGCTGTGGCCGCCGTGCTATATTTCGTCATCAGCATCCAGCATGCCGACATTCAGATGCCCTCCACGCTCACTCCCGTGGGCGAGTTTGTGGTCCTTCTGCTCACGTGGGTCTTCACCACGGGCCTGTTGCGCGTTTATCTGCCGCGGACCAGCCATGCGCGCCGTTTTCTCCTGTGGGGCTCGAGTATTGCGCTGGGCGGTTGGTTGGTTTCGCGCTTCATTGTTCCCTATGATGTGGCTTGGGTGCTTGTGGGCCTGTGTCTGCTGATGGTGGCCTATTTGTTTTGGTATTTCCTTGACACCCGCGTCATGCGCTATCTCTACATCGCCTTCTTTGCGCTGGGCAGCATGATGTTCATCTACAGTGCTGACTATGCCCTCAATCGTGTGCTCCAGCCCCACCAGCAGTCGCGCGTGAAGGTGCTGCTCGGTGTGGAAGAAGACAAGTCGGGTGTGGGCTACAATGTCAATCAGAGTAAGATAGCCATCGGTTCGGGCGGTTTCTCGGGCAAGGGCTTTATGAACGGCACGCAGACCAAACTTAAGTACGTGCCCGAGCAGGACACCGACTTCATCTTCTGCACCGTGGGCGAGGAGGAAGGTTTCGTTGGCGGCACCGTGGTGCTGTTACTATTCTTGGCCCTCATCTTGCGGCTCATCTACCTCTCCGAACGGCAAACGACAGTCTTCGGGCGCGTGTATGGCTATTGCGTATTGAGCATTTTGCTCTTCCATGTGCTCATCAATATCGGCATGGTCATGGGCTTGATGCCCGTCATCGGCATCCCGCTGCCCTTCTTCAGTTATGGCGGTTCGTCGCTGTGGGGGTTCACCCTCCAGTTGTTCATCTTCCTGCGCATCGACGTAGGCAACCAGACCCGCCTCGGCTGTTGATAGCCTCCCCCCCTTCCCCTTTTTCTCACAGCATCCATCGAACAATATGAAATTCAAAATAAAGCGCGAGACACTCACCAAGTTGTCCATCACCTCCCTCGTTGTTCTCCCCGCAGTGGCCATCATTGCCTATCTGAAGGTGGGAGCCAGGAGCGAGCGCTCCTTCTCAGCCCTCCCTGTCGACAGCACAACCCTGGTGGCCGTTGCTCCCTCAGCCGTACCTGTGGCCGTGCCCGACACGACAGTGCCCATCGAAGAGCAACCCATTGTCAATGCAGGCAGTCTGCCAACACCCACCAAGGCCGATACGACCGACATCCAGCGCGACCTGCGCTCGGCAGCCGAGGCAGGATCGGAGGACGGCTATTGGGATGGTTTCTACGACGGCACGGACGGCCGCGAGGACCTCAAGCGCTACAACGACCACAGCAATTTCACCACGGCCCGCGCCCGACAGGTTTATGCCGAGAACTATCGCGACGGCTACGATGCAGGCTACAACGTGGGCATCAATCAGCAGGAAGCCTCTCCCGCCTCCGCGCACGAATAGGACGCTTCTGCACGGCATTTTCGCCGTGTTTGTAGCACCTACCTATATGCTTTTGCCCTTGCCGCGCGAAAGCCGGGGACGGACGAAATCACCCAGGGCGCCGCTTCGCCCTGCACTGGGGCTAGGCGCAGGTTGCCCCTTCGTGGTGTGCCAGACTACCTCCCTTGTCAACAATTTTCAACCTGCGTAGTTACCCGAAAGTAACTACTCAGGTTGCTCCAGATAGCGAGTCTATGTGTGGCACTGCGGTGTGCGTTGTTTCTTTAAACACGAATCATACGAATCTTACTAATCGCGCGGGGTAGAACCTCCAAGTAGGAAACAATTCGATTCGTGTTTCTTTTAACACGAATCTTTCTAATTTTCCTAATCGCGCGGGGTAGAACCTCCACGTAGGAGGCAATTCGATTCGTGTTTCTTTTAACACGAATCTCTCTAATCTTACTAATCGCGCGGGGTAGAACCTCCAAGTGGGCGTGTTAATGAAACACGAATCGAATTGTTTCCTTGTTGGAGGTTAACCCCGCGCAATTAGAAAGATTCGTAAGATTCGTGTTAAAATAAATACCGCAAACCGAAGGT
>SFID01000069.1 GCA_004555425.1 Bacteroidales bacterium | reverse complement strand
AACCTACCGTCACAACAATGACCTGAGCAGAACCTTGAAATGGTATCTACTCAGGTCATCGTTATAAGGAGTGCAAACATAGCAGGAATGCTATGTTCCGTAAGTTTTGGGCTAGGTGTTGAGCAAGGAGTTCTTCCTCATTGAAAGGCAACTCCTAACTAGCACATTGCAGACTATTCTTGCTCCCAGAAGGGGGGCTCGAAGGGTTCTTCGTCTGTGTATTCCATCTTATTGGTCCAAATTGCGTCAGTCGTCTTGTTGGAATTGACAGACATAGAGGTGAGCAGGCTCTCAGCTAAAAGGTTTACCACAAAGTTCTGCGGCTGTATATATGCTTTCTTCATGATTGCTAGTATGGGAGAATGATTATTTTACGTAGATTTTCTTGCCGTTTTTGAGGTAGATGCCTTTGACGGTTTTGTTCACGCGGCGGCCGCTCAGGTCGTAGATGGTTTCTTCCTTTGCTGGAGTAAGGACGGTGGGGTCGATGGACGTAGTTTCTCCGTCAAAATTGAAGTAGAGGCCGCGTACGGACTGTGTTGCACTTTTGGGGATATAGGCTCTGTAGGCAGGTATGGTAGCAACCGTGGGCTGGAAGAATCCGACAGACTGCGGTTCCTGGTTGGAAAGGCCCAATACGAGATACTGATCTTGATAACCTTGAATAGGAACATCAGTAATGCTACCTGTGATAACTCCATGGGCTACCGTACCTGCTGAGTTAGCAATGGAGAGAGTAGCAGAAGTCTCCGATGCAGTATTACCTACGAGCACCACGCCCACGTTTGCGGGAATAATTTTGTCATTGGCTTCGGTCATCTGAAGAGTATTTCCACTCACTGTACCCGTGTAAACCTTGACATTCTCCGAAGTAATTTGTACGGGGTAGTCAACATAGAGCGAGGCGTAGGTCTTTCCATCAAATTCGTGGAGCGCCAGGGAGGGCAGGTCGGCTTGACTTACGGTGAAGGTACTGCCGTTGTCGTGATTGCTCCAGTATACAACATTGTAGCTGGCCCCATTTCGGTTGAGTTTTTTGGCATTGTTTCCATGCAGGTTGAGGCCGAATCTCTTATCCCCAGGAACTGTGATGCTACTTGCAGGACCGACGGTTACATTGTAAATATCCCAGCGGTCACTCTGTGCGGAGGATGGTGAATTGGCGAAAGACGGATTCCCAGTACCATCAGCATTGGCTACCAGTCGGGGGTTGCCCGCACTTCTGTTGATAACTTGAAAACCATCCAAGGGGTTGCCGACAAAGGCAAATTGGTCCTTCGATGAATAGGTAAACGTGTAAGCATCAGTGGGTAAATTAATAGTTGTATTTAGCGCACTATACCTGAATACCTGTTTATGGCTATCTTGGTAGCCCAACGTCATCAAATACCATTTGGCATTATTAAGGGTACTGCTATATTCAAGCGGGCCGTCCCACGTGGCATTAAATGTAGCGGTTTTTGTTCCACCTGCAGTTACTTTTCCAGAGGGCTTGCTGCCCGTGATTGTACAGAATGCTGGCGCAGTCGCAGGGGCGGGATAGGCGCTGCCGATAGTGCCATAGACCACTTGATTTACTGTTCCTTCACTGAATGTGTATTGATAGAGGAGAGACATCTCAACAGCCTCAAATTCTACGCGGCAGTTGTTGTCGGAAAGAGATCCTGAATTACTCCATGTTTGGAGGGTGCTGCCAGAAACGTAATTCAATGAAGTTGGAATGCTACTACTGCGGGGTCCGTATTGATAAATCGTGTATCCCTTGCCATTCGTATGGATCTTAAACTTGTCATAAGTATCGGATGTTCCGTAGTGCACATTGTCAACATTCACGTCGCTAGTAGTGGAGGTGAGATAGATATACTTTGTTGCATCTCCCTTGGCATAAATCCTATAACCATCTGTATTATTTCCCACGAATGCAAACAAGGTTGCATTACCGCGGATGTTTGTTGTGGTTACATCAGAGCCAATAGTAATATAGTGCGGGAGAATTGAAGGGGTAAATTTAATCCGATAAAAGACAGTACCCGGATCAAACTGTCCGTTCGTGATGGTAGTGGGGATGATTTGAGCGCCCACCTGCCCTGTTATAGCCAACAGGACCAGCAATAGAATCAACTGAATTTTTTTCATATAGGAATATTATTGAATGATTAGTAAATGTTTTAATTATGAAACAGATGCCGCCAGGGCACTTGCTAAAGGAGACAACGTGTTGCGTGTTTCTCAATATCATCCCTTTAAGCGGGCAAATATATATATATATTAAGAGAAAGTGAAAACCAATACGCCTTATTTTAACACAAAGTTATTACCCCTCCGCAAATTGACATCTTTAGATTACAAAAAAATACCATTTACATCAGGCAGGTTCTATAAATTAGCTTGCTGTATTTACGGCACGAGAGGCGTGAAGACATCCAGGCAAAACAGAAACGCTACCTTCCATCGCAAGCTAATTTATAGAACCTACCGTCACAACAATGACCTGAGCAGAACCTTGAAATGGTATCTACTCAGGTCACTCCAAATTGCAATGCAATGTACCGCACGTAGTTCAAGGACCTGTATCAGGTAGGAATGTGCGGTTCGTTTTTTGCACCTATTTACAGCCTCTCAAGGTTGATTCCCGTCAGTTTGTTGTCGGCTAGATAGAGATTCTGCAAGTAGCGATTGTGGGACAGGTCAATGTCCGTCAGCAAATTGCCGCTCGCGAAGAAATAAACGAGTTTCTCGTTCTTGGTCACGTCAAGCGTCGTGAGCTTGGCGTCCGTATTCATTGAACTGGACTGGTGGTCGGCATAGAACTGCTGGAGATAGGTCAGGTTGCTGAGGTCAATATCCTTGATACCCGTATCGCTGATATTGAGAATGGTGATGGTGGGATTGTTGGAGAGGTCAAGGCTCTGAACATTCGTTCCGTCGATGGAGAGACGCTGGTGCTTGGGGCAACCCGAGGTGTTGAGCGTGCGCAGACTCTTGTTGGCATAAGCATCAAAGGAAACCATCTCGGGGTAGTCGGAGAGGTTGAACGACTGGTCGAGATTATTCGTCTGACCGATTTCGAGGAGCATCAGCTTGAGCTTGTTGCCGCCAATCTTGAGGGGTTTGCGGTCGAAGGGATTGTCGCTCACGGAAATGGCTGCGAGCGAAGGGAATTTGGAGAGGTCAAGCTCGTGCAGGAGGTTGTGGTCGAGGTTGAGATAGTAGAGATTGGGCATCTCCTGCATCTTGAGGTCGGTGATGTAGCAGCCGTCAAAACGGATGACTGCGATATTGGCGGCATCGCCCCAGATACGTACGAGGCCTTCTTCGGTCACATTGCAGGTGATGGATGTACCACCTTTCCAACTGCCCGTTGAGGCATCGATAGTGGCAGGCGCCAGTTCGTGTTCTTCCACGCCGTTGCCGCAGTCGAAGTCAATGTAGTCTGTCTCCTGCTTGTAACCGCCGAGGAAGATTGTCACGGTGCGGCCCACATCTTGGCCTTCCTGTTGGAGGACGACCGTCTTGAACTCAATGAGTGGCTCGCCCAGTTCCTGCGCTTGCACCGAAATGGGCAAGGCAAGGAGCATGCAGGCCATCAGCAAGAGTCCTTTCAGTCTGAGAAAGTTTTTGTTCATTGATGTATGGTTGTGAACCCACGCATAGGGTGCTTTTGCCTGTGGCCATGGAAGAGATGGTGCCATTGCGCGAACCGTCGTCCCAATCTTCGATGCCGTAGTTTTCCAGACCGTAAATGCCCTCAGAAGCGTAAGCCTCAAATCGCTGACCGTCCTCGCCTTCCACCTCAAAGCCGATGATGTAATTGTGGACGGAGTTGTTGAGCGTATCGTCCAGTGTGGCAATGTCGATGAGGGCGTAGGGTGTTTTGGAGTTTTCGTCAATGCCCCATCCCAAGCCGACGTAGCCTTCGAAATACTTGCCGAAAGTATTGTCGTACGAACCGCCCGACAAATCGGCGTGACGGTCAAAAAAACGGGGCTGCATCGGAAAGATACAGCCCCATTATGGAGATATTTCAGTTTGCTTATTCGGCAATCACGCGCTTCTTGCCCAGTGTGCGGTAGGCGATGGGAACTGCCAGGAAGATAGAGGAGAGGGTACCGAATACCACACCCAGAATCATGGCGAAGGCGAAGGAGCGGATGCTGTCACCACCAAGGAAGAAGATGCAGAGGAGTACGAGGAGCGTCGTCAAGGACGTCATAATCGTACGCGTCAAACAGCTGTTGATGGAGTCGTTGAAGAGACGCTTCGTGTTGCGCTTGGGATAGAGGCCCATGTACTCGCGGATACGGTCGAAGACTACCACCTTGTCGTTGATAGAGTAACCGATAGCGGTCAGCACAGCGGCGATGAACGTCTGGTCAACTTCGAGGCTGAAGGGCATCCAGCCCCAGCAGATGGAGTACATACCAATGATAAGGAGGGCGTCGATACTCAGTGCTACGACAGAACCTACGGAGAAGGCAATGTTGCGGAAGCGGATGAGGATGTAGAGGAAGATGGCTACGAGGGCAAGGAATACGCTGATGATAGCGTCCTTGGTCATGCCTTCTGCCACGTTGCTACCTACCTTCTGCGAGGAGACGATGGAGCCGCCGGCCTTGTTGTCGCGGTCCTTGAAGGTGTCGTAGTCAGCCTTAATCAGTCCAGCATCCTTCAATGCTTTGTGTACGAACTGCTCTACCTCGGTGTCCACGTTAGGACCTTCTTCGTTGATGCGGTAGTTGGTCGTCAGGCGGACGCAACGGCTTTCGCTAGTCACAACGGTGATGGCGTTGACAATGGCTTCGGGGTCTTTGGCATCTGCCTTGACGGCCTTGGCCACGGCTTCCTTGACAGCCTCGGGCGTTGTCTGCTTGTTCTCAAACTCGATGACGAAGTTGCGACCACCCGTGAAGTCAATACCCTTGGACAAACCGCGCACAGTGAGGAAGCCTACGGAAACGACAGCGAAGATGGCGAAAATCGTGATGGTTGACTTGGCCTTCTCCATAAACTTGAAGGCTGTGCCACCATCGAAACCGCGAGAAAGGGCGGTGTTGAAGGTGAGGCCCATCCACTTATCGCGATTGAGGAAGTGCTCGTAAACGATACGGGTCATCCAAACTGCGGTGAAGAACGAAGCGCAGATACCGATACCCAGCGTGAGGGCGAAACCGCGAATCGGGCCTGTACCGAAGTTGTAGAGGATGATGGCAGTAATAATGGAAGTAAGGTTGGAGTCGAAGATAGCAGAGAATGCGTTGCCGTAACCATCGGCGAGGGCCTGCTTGATGTTCTTACCACCGCGCAATTCTTCCTTGATACGCTCGTAGATAAGCACGTTGGCATCCACAGCCATACCGAGCGAAAGCACCATACCGGCAATACCGCTCATGGTGAGGGCTGCCTGGAAGGAGGTGAGCACGCCGAAGGTGAGGAAGAAGTTGAAGAGGAGGGCGCAGTTGGCCACCATACCGGGGATGAAGCCGTAGGCGAGGCACATGAAAATCATCAGGAGCACGATGGCGATAACGCAAGCCATGAATCCAGCGTGGATAGATGCTTCACCGAGGCTCGGGCCGACGGTTTCGTCCTGCACAATCTTGAGGCTGACGTCCATACGACCAGAGTTGAGCACGTTGCTCAGGTCGCGGGTATCGTCAATGGTGAAACTACCCGAAATCTGGGAGTTGCCACCAGCAATCTTCTCGTTGACATTGGGCGCGCTATATACGAAGCCGTCGAGCACGATGGCTACAGAGCGGTGTACGTTCTTCTCGGTGAGCTTAGCCCATTCCGTAGAAGCACGGTTGGTCATCGTCATGGAAACGATGGGCTGGTGCTGCTCGTTGAAGTCGGCCTTGGCAGTCTTGATCACGTCGCCCTGCATAGAGGGACCGCCGTTCTTAGACTTGAGGAGATAGAGGGCATAACCGATGCTTACGTTCTCGATGCTGCCATCCTTCTTCTTCATAGGCTGCGTTTCTTCCTTGACGCTCCATGCCAACGTGAGGTCGGCGGGGAGGGAAGTCTTGGCAGCGCGATAGGCGTTCATGATAGCGGTGGTGTCTTCCTTGCTACGGGTGTAGCCAACGATGCAACCGCCGCCAGGATACTGGAGATTCTTGCCAGCGATTTCGGCAATGGCGGGCACTTCGTCCAGACGGTAGGTCTCCCAGAACTGAAGGTTAGCGCTACCCGTGAGAAGCTTCTTCACACGCTCGGGCTCCTTGATACCAGGCATTTCTACCATAATCTGGCCCATCTGGCCACGTCCCTTGAGGATTTGGATGTTGGGCTGGGCCACACCGAAGCGGTCGATACGTGTACGGATTACCTCGTTGGCATTGGCCACGGCCGATTCCACCTTCTTGACGAGGGCGGCCTTGACGTCAGCACTGCTGGACGAGGGCGTGATACCTTCGAGATTGGAGGCGAAGGCGCCAGCGATATTTTCGCCATAAGCCTTGACGAACTCATCGAGGAGGTCGCCGCCGTTCTGTTTTACGTTTTCACTGGCCGTTTGAATAGCCTTCTCCACTTTGGCCTGTACGTTTTTGTCCGCACCGGCAGTGTTTCTGAGCACATCGGCGATAGACACTTCGAGGATGACGTTCATACCACCCTTGAGGTCGAGGCCGAGGCCGATTTGCAGCTGTTCGCACTCCTTCAGCGTCTTCCACATATAGACCTTCTCGTTACCCATGGAGTCGAGGTAAGCCTGGCGGAAATCGTTGAATCGCTTTTCATCGAACTTCTGTCCCTTGAGCTTGGCTGCTGCATACGCATCGGCCTTCTTGCCATAGTTGTTAGTCACTACGGAGAAGGAGAGGTAGAACAGGCAAATCAAAGTCAGGAGCACTGCAATGACCTTAACGAATCCTTTGTTTTGCATTGTGTTTTGAGAGTTATTGATTATTGATATTTCTATCGAAGAACCATGTGCCCACTTACCCTAACAACGGCTAGGGCACACTATTGAGCGTGCAAATATACGCTTTTTTTTCGAAAGGTACAGAAAATCAAGGGCTCTTATTTATTATTTATGGTATAGAAGGGGCGAAATGGGGCTGCGGGAGGCTGCTTCGGGGGCTTTTTCTAGGGAGAAAGCGGGGCCGCACTGGTGCGGCCCCGCTTATGGAGAGGATTATAGAGGATTGGAAGAGGATTGGAGAGGATTATAGAGGAGAAAGAGGATGGAGAATCTAGAGAATCTAGAAAATCTAGAAAATCCAGAAATTCTAGAAATTCCAGAGAATCCAGAAGCCCCAAGCTCCCAGCGGAGCAGCGCCGCCCCAAAGCAACTCCAGCCTCTGCTCTGCTTACTTGCGGAGGAGCTTGACGCTGCGGAGGGCCTTGCCTGCGCTCTCCACCTTCACCACGTAGGTGCCGGGAGCACCGAGGGTGACTTGCATCTGCTGTCCGGCGTTGATTTCCTGCGTCTTGGTGGCTACGGCCTGGCCTGCGGCGTTGTACACGCGAACGGTGTAGGTGCCTGCTTGGTCGAAGTCAACGAGTACGCGGTCGCTTACTACCATCACGTCGGCTTGGTTGCCGCCCACGCTGTGGATGCCGTCGTCAATGCCCTTAACCTTGATTACCTGGAAGGTGCGGCTGGCCTGTCCGAGGGAGTTGGCCAGGGTCAGGGTGACGCGATAGTCGCCGCCTTGGCTGTAGGTCAGCGTGGCGCGGCCCGATTCGCCGTTGCCCTTGCTGTTGGAAACGACACCCTTGTTGGCTTTCCAAGTGGGTTTCGTCACAACGGGGAAGGCTGTACCTGCGATGAAGGGGCAGCCCGACGTATATTCGGGAACGAGCCAGCCGAAAGTGCCTTGGCCTTCGCCGCCACCTGCTGTCCACGAGTGGGTTCCTGCCTTCACGCCTGCCTTCGAGCCAACTGCGGCAAAGGTGTTATCAGCGCCAGCCTGGTCTTCAAGGTTCCAGAAGGCGAGGACGTTGCTGGGCAGTGCGCTGGGGTTGATGTCGCCCATAGAGGCCTTGACCTCTGCATCGGTCAGCACGCCATCGTAAACTACGAGGTTGTCGATGGTGCCGTCGATACCAGCGCGGCCGTGGGCATCACCACCGATGGCGAGCACCTGACCGGAGGTAATCTGGTAAACTTGGCTTTCGTAGCCAGGCTGCGTGGTCTGTTCGTCGCTCTTGGTGCGCTTCCACTTCGTCACATTCTGCTTCACGCCGTTCACGTAGTAGTCAGCGCGGAATTTGCCGTCCTTCCAGTCGAAGGTGTAGGCGAGGTGTACCCAGTTGCCGATGGGCAACTTCGTATTGCCGTAAGTATATTGCAACTCGTTGTTGCTGGACATATCTGTGCCGCGGAAGGTGAAGCTGCCCATGCTGCCGTCTTCCTGGATGTTGCACCAAATCCAACCCCAGTCGGTCTTGGGCCAGCCGTCCTGCTTGTTGGCGACGGAGAGCAACTGCGTTTCGCCAGCAGCGAGTTTGTTAATCTTGAGCCAGAAGGCTACGGAGAAGGACTTCGTGCCTGTCACGCCGAGGTCGGCACATTTCACGCCGAAGCGTTGTTCGGCCAGGTTGACGCCCTGCGAACCTGCACCGTCGGCCTTGCGACCAGTATAGGCGAGGGCGATTTCCTCGTCCGTCTTCACCTCGATGTCGGCCTCTTCGCCGTTAGCGGTGAGCGTATAGATTTCGGGCAGTGCGCCCACGCCTTCGCTGGTAATCTGGATAAAGCTGCTGAAGCGGCGCTCGGTTTCGGGGCGGGCAGTGCCTGCGGCGTTGTATTCTGCGCCCTTCACCACGAGGTCATAGCTGCCGAGATTGGGCAAGCCTTCCACGGTAATCGTGTGGCCCGTCTGCTCGAACACCTTGTTGCCCATCACGTCGTAGAGTGTCCAGGTGGCAGATTCGTGCATGGGGTCTACGAAGGACATCTCGAAGGTTTCGCCGGGCTTGATGACGTTCTTGTTGCACTGCACGTCGTCATTATATATATAGGTACCTGTCTCCATGTAGTCGCTCCAAGCGATTTCGGAGTCGCTCTTCATATCCAGGCTGACGGCGGCCACGCCGAAGCGTACTTTCTGCGAAGCATCCTTGAGTTGGAGGGGCACGCTGTAGAACATACCAGCCCAGGAGGTGGTCAGGCCCATGAGCACGGGTTCCTTGCCTTCCTGCTGTGCGTAGAGTTTGAAAAGGGCGGTGTTGACGTCGATGTTGTAGCAAGGCTCACCAGTGGCCTTATCGTTGGGCATGTTGAAGATAATCTTGCCATCCACGCCGAGGCGGCTGTAGGCCAGCACCTGTGCCTTGGTGATTTGCGGCTTGGCAGGAGCAGCGGATGTGCCGCGCACGATGGAACATTCGCCCAGGAGAAGGTCGGCAGCCGTTGTATTGGTGAAGTGGAGGGCTATCATGGCCAGAGTCTTGCCGGCCAGGTCACCGTCAACGGTGAAGGTGCGCTCCATCCAAGTATCCTCGTCGGCCAGTTGGCCTTTGCTGCAAAGCTGGAAGGCGTTCTCGTTGATGGCTGTGCCTTCCTGGCCTTCGGCTGTCAGCACGAGGCTGAGGTCGGTCGAACCGCTGCGCAGCTTATAGCGCAGGGTGATGACGTCGCCCATTTGCAGGGCATACTGGGTCTTGAAGAGGTGGAGGTATTCGCTGTTGGTCGAACCGAAGATGCGCAGACACGAACCGCCCACGTATGCATCGTCCCACACGAATTCGGCATCCATACCCGTGGCGGGCACATCGGCTGCCGTACGTCCGAGGAGCTTGTCGGCAAACCACCAGCGCCATGTCGGCAGGTAGTCCTGCACGCCCACGTTGTACCAGCTGTTGTCGTTCTGACGCACGCCCTGCCAGTTGAAGAACTTACCGTTACCCAGGTTGAAGTAGCTGATAAACGGTTCTTCGCTCAGGTTCCAGCTCAGCGAGGAGCGCGCACTCATGAAGGAGGACATGCCGTGGAAGCTGAAGTTGTCGGCGTTGTATTGGTTGGAAACGATGACGTCGGGGCAGGACGCGGGGTTGCGGCTACCACCCGTAAACCAGCGCTCGGTGCGCAGCATATAGGTGTTTTGCTTGATGGCGGGGTCGCTACCCTTTTCGCCGCGGCTTTCCCAGAACATATTCTTGCTGTGTGCGCCCCAGAGGCCGATGGAGATGGGGTAGTCCTTGAGCAGGGGCCAGTTGTTGGTGGCGGGCTCGTTGCCCTGCATATTCACGCCTGCGTAGAGGTCGAGCGGGTCGCGTCCCAGTTCGTTTGCCTTGGTGACGGAGTTTGCCAGCAGTGTGGCGCGGTTCCAGTTATAATTGAAAAAGAGGCTTGCGGCCACGTTGTCCTTATCGCCGAAAGTCTTTTGGTTGTGGTTGCCCAGACCCTGGTCGAAGGTAACCACGCCGTTGTCGTTCGTGCCGTCGTACCAGAAGTTCTCGAATACGGGATTGGCATAGTCGCCCTTCATCTTCTTGACCAGGGCTACGTGGTAGGGAATCAGCGCCTGCTGAACCTGATAACCATTGGAAAACTCGGAGTTGTAGCCGAGGCCGTCCACACCATAGTAGTGAAGGAACTGGGCCATCTTGTCGGCACCTGCGTTGGCGATGGCAAGGAGGTTGTCCTTCCAGTTGCCCGCCTGAATCAGGTTGCCAAAGGGAATGCCGGCCACGGACGATACACCGACACCGTTCTTGTGGGCCACGTCGAGGAAGGCGGCTGGCACACGGCCGAGAGGTGCGCTCCAGTTGCCCCAGTGCGTCACGTAGGGCCAAAGGGTGAACACTTCGGAGTCGAACACGCCGTCGGGCAGTGCGTTCTTCGCCTCATCGTTGACGGGAATCCAGGCGATGAGTTTCTTGTCGTTGGCTTCGGTGATGTTCTGCCGCACCTGTGTGGCGACATTGCGGAAGCGCGCTTTGGGCTTGATACGGGAGATGAAGAAGTGGTCGTCTTCGGAGAGGGTTTGGCCCGGTTGCCAGTCGGTGATGGTCTGACCCATCTTGTCGCTGGACGTTCCCCAGACGATGTAACCTTCTTTCAACTCCTGTGCGCCTGCGCTGACACATGCCAGTGCCAAGGCGGAAAGAATAAGTGTCTTTTTCATAAATTAGGAATTAGGGGTTACGAGTTAGGAGTTAGGAGTGGTTGGGGCAAGCCCCAATAGAAATCGAAATAACAGGCACGCATCGTGCGCGGAGTCTTTTTTTAACACGAATCTTACGAATTTATCGAATGCAATAGAGTGTGAGTATTTTTTTCCACCACGAATTATTCGAATGCTGACCGAGTACGCGGGCCTCACCCACATTCGTACAATTCGCTAAGATTCGTGTGAAGCACGAATCGAATTGTTTTCTCAACTAGCCTCTCAGCGATATTCGAAAGATTCGTGAGATTCGTGTTAAAAAAACAGGTTGTTATATAGAAGGAGTCCCCGTTCGCTGAGCCACACGTTGCAAGCAACGTGCGGTACATTGCTTTGCAACTGCCTAGAATTTCTTCAGCAAAAACGAAGGATTCAAGCGCAGGTAAATGCCAAAGGAGGTATTGAACGTGGTCGTGGTATTTTGCATCGTCCCATCGGCCAGGCGCATCCGTCCCGGCGCGTTGCAGAATGTTTCCACCTTTGCCCCGAGGGCATAGTGCTTGCCAAAGGAGCGCGAATAGTCCAGGGCCACGTGGGCGGTCTGCGGGTGGTCGGGATAGCACGCTCCCTCCGTCTTCGTGGAGACGGCACCGAAATAGGGGCTGCCGAGCAGGGTAATAAACTTGTTGGCCCGGAAATAGCCCATCCGCACGTGGAGCCCGTAGTTCAGGCCCACATCCACCTTGGTATAAACGCCGTAGCCGCCCTTGAAGGGCCACAACGTGCCCGCCTGCTGCGCATAGCCCAAGGCCAGCACCTCGGCATCCACATGGCGCACCACCTTGTGCCCCACATTCCAGCGCACGCCCACACCCGCCGCTCCATTGCAAAGGGTCTGGACGGAGGCCATCGTATCCTGCTCGCCACCGCGGTGCTGAATCGTTCCCTGAACGGGCACATAGGCGTGCCAGCGCGACTGCTCGCTGTTCAACCGAAAGCGCGAGGACAGACCCACCACGAAGGCTTCCTGATGCGTGTCGCCCTCGAAGATGAAACTTTCCCAGTTCACCCAAGCGTCCACGTGGGCAGGCCGCGTGTCGGCAATGAGTTGAAAACCAAACTCGGGGTCGGCCGTCAGCATCAGTTCGGGGTCGTAGAGGGGCTGCGCGAGGCGGTGCGTCATGGCGCCGTGCAGGTCGCCCAGCACAAGGTTGACGCCACGCAACCCCAACTGCGCACGAAACCAAGGCACCACGTGCGCCCCCTGCTGGTACTGATTGCCCTTCCACTTGGCAATATCGTGGTAGGCATAGTTGGGAAACCTGTACGCACCGCTATATATCAGGGCATGTACGCCTGCCTCAATCTTCAGGTTGTGCAGGGGCTGATACGTCAGCTTGGGCGTGGCCCAGAAACCAGGCAAACTATAGCCCTTCATCACGGTGCCCGAAAACTCATTGTCCTTAAAGAACGACCTATTGTCCACCTCCAGCCGCAACTCGCGCACCGCCGCACTGTCCAGGGCATAGTCCAGGGGCGCAAGGGCTTCCTCCATCTGCGCAAACACGCCAAGAGAGCAAAGGGACAACAAGAAGGTGAGAATGATTTTGTACATAGGCTGAGCGAAATAGATGACTGGGGGAAAGGGCGCTGGGAGGCCCAAGGCGCAAACAACAAAAGCCCCACATCGGCATGCAAATATAATCATTCTTGCCCGACCCACCATTTCCCCACCCTTTTTTTCAGCAAAAAGGTAACTACTCAGGTCAAAGTAGTGAGGAGTTGTCACAAAAATCCTGTGGCCACTGATAAAACAAAACCTAAAAAACCCCTTGCACTTGATGCAAAATGTCTCTGGCGAGACATTTGATGCTGTGGCTGTCAGGAAATCCCTGAGCAAGCTCAGTGATTTCC
>SFID01000068.1 GCA_004555425.1 Bacteroidales bacterium | reverse complement strand
CTCTATATCGTCAATTCGCGCACCGATAAAGCCAAGAAAATTTCCGCAAAAGCATTTAGAAAATCCGCAAAAGCATCTAGAATTTCCAACTTCCGATGTTTTTCTTCCTTTATATGGGGCAAAAAAAGAGGAAAGAACCCCGTGTTTCGGGCTCTCTCCTCTTCGCTAGTACAAAGATAATACATTTTCCGCCAAAATGCAAATCGCTTTAACATTTCGCAACAATCCATGAAATGTTAAAAGACGAGTTTTGCACAAGCGGGAGTTGGCGATGTGTTATATTACGAGGCGCGCGTTGCAGGTGGGTAGATGCTGTTGCGCCCTGGCTCGCGCGCTATATTATGATGGAAATAGTCGCATCGCAAACTAATAAAAATAAAGCGCTGTGAAGGATAATCGCATCTATCGCGCAGTGGTGGGTGTGGGTTCGGACGTTACGATAACGACTCCATTCAAATCAACCTTACTCAACGCATTCCGCAATACTTCCACAGTCTTGTCATTACAGCCAACGGCCTTTATGGTTCGCAGATTTGAACAATTTAAAAAGCAATTGGTGTATTCGGTTACTCCTGACAAATCGCACCCACTGAAATCTACTTCTTCGAGACTTGTGCAGTTACAAAACAATTGAAAAAGAATAGTAACTTGACTACCTATCTTACCGCCAAAGTCTACCCTTTTGAGGGCCGCACACCTAAAAAACAATGAATGTACGGATGTAACCGCCGACATGTCCAAACGGCTGAAGTCGGCTGACTTGATTTGAGGCAAATAGTATTTATTAAAATTACGAATGTCATCCCGGTTTACCGCTCCACACAGAACCAGTGCGGTGGTTTTGTTGACTTCCTGCAATAGAATATCTGTTACTGTCCCAGGCACGCAATAGAGTGCATCGTGGATGACGGGCAGCGCGCTTGGTTGGCCATGAACGGCATCGGCTCTCACCTGGCTATCGTCCGAGAGCGTGTAGACAACCTGATTGCCGTTCACTTCTATGCTTTTAACTATCTTCCAGTCGTTGCCGTTACCGATAATCGCGGATATGTACGCTGTCTGGGCTTGCATGGCGGTAATGCCTACCAGCAGGGATGCCACCAATGTGAGTATTTTCATGATATTTTCTTCTGTTTTTTAGTTTCTTACCTAGCGTTTTAGGTTTTACTGAACCCCACGCTTAGTTTATGATTACTTTCATTGTCTTGCCGTTTCTCTTCACGATGTTCACGCCTCTCCGCAAGCCCGCCTGCCGTTTGCCGTTGAGGTCGAAGTATGCCGCCTCGCTGCCGGTGAGGCCGTTGAGGGTTTCCACTATTTCTGTGACGTCATCGCCTTCAACCGACAAATCCATCATCTTTGCCGGCTGCTGGGCATCCGCTTGCAGATAGGCACGGAAAGCCCCCACCTTGACGGCAGCGTTTTGCTTATCCGCGGTCAAATCACCCACGCGCCAAAATGTATTGTTGCTGATGATGTAACTGTCCGCCGCCAAAGCATCCGACACGACGAACTGCCCCACAAGCGACAAGCCGTTTGCGGTGCTACCCACTGCCGGGGTATGGGTGACAGCTGCATCGGTGGCCAGCAAAGAGATGCCTTTGCTTTCGGCAGGGCGACGCACCAACAGCGGCGTACCGGCAGGGATGTTCTCCGTCACTTCCGACAGTACGATTACGTCCGTTTTCACATCCTTCAGCCGATAGAACTTATAGGCTGCCTGGGCATCGTATTGTATTTCAAACGGCAGGCAAAGCGTGCCCCATTCGCTGGTCATTCTGCGGTTATAATTGGCAGAAACTGCGGTGAAGTCGGCCTCGCACACATAGCCCGCGGCATCGTTGAGGGTAAGGTCATTGACGACAAGGGCACCAGTCGTTTCTTTCGTTTCCACCTTATTGCCGTTGATGTCAATCCAACGCTTGGTGAGCCCTTCCGCGCAACCTTCCACCGTGCAACTGTTTGTCCAACTCTTGTCGGCGCACTGATGGTCGGCCACATTATGCGGCCATTGCGTGGATATGCCCGTTGCCTGTGCTACAGCCAGTTCGCAGGCTGTGGTTTCGCCCACTGTTACTTTCCACATCGTTCCGTCCTGAGCATATACCGGGCGCATCGACTGCGGGTAGGTAAGTGTCGCGCCATCGCTCAGCGTAATTTCCAATGCGGGCTCTCCCGGCACTACATCGTACGAATATTGCTTGTGTTCGCAGCCTTGTCTTGTGCAAGTTCTGAATTTGCCTCCCTTCACCACGTCTATATTCCATTCTTGATCCGAAAAATCATGTCCCAAGACGGGCTTGTAGGCGGTAGCGGCGCACTCATCATTAAGCGTACCTCCGATGTCCCAAAACCATCTTTGGCAGCCGGAACATTGGACAGGCCTCCCAATCGTATTGCACGTAGGCATTGTGGGAATTTCTGAGAAGGTATGCTTGTGATTGCTAAAAGAGAATTCCCACATATCCTGGAAAATATTGGGGTTAAATTCAACGTTATAGTAACCTCCTCGATTAAATTGGAACTCATAACTGTAATTTGGCTGTTTGTCGTCCATATATTCGCTCGGATCAATATCTTCCACTACAATTCCAAAGGCATCAACTTCAAACTTAATACTGCGACTTGCCCTAATTATCCCATTCCAACCATTGTGCCAATCATCAACTGTCCCTATTAACACATCGTCACTATATATCTTCATCCAAGTCTCCTGGGCATTACTCTTCATCGAAAACAAGAAGACGATGCCCAGCAGAAACATGAATTTCTTCCGTAAAGACTTTGCCGTAAGCGGCATGGTTGCCGATGCCGTGAGGCTGGCCATTTGCTTGTTTATATGCTTTCTATTCATAGTCGGATTTGTTTGCCTGTGTTATTCTCCCCAATAGAAGCCGTTATTGTCTTGTACTGGTTTCTCTTGGTCTGGGGTTTCGACGCTGCCCTTTTTTAGGGTTTCTGTTCCTCCGCTTGCAGCGAGAGGATGCGATGCTGCTACCTCAAAAACTGCCATCTGCGGCACGAGATACTGTTTCTTCTTCATTTCTTTTATTTTTTTTGTATGAATGGATTTGATTTGCTATTTCTTTTAGGTGGTTTCTATAAATTAACTGGCGATGGATTTGCGGCTATCGTGCCGTATCTTTTTGTTTTCCATGAAGGAGCGTAGCGGGCTACGTGACTGAATGAAAAACCTATGGTGCGAGAGGCGGAAAGACATCTAAGCCAAATAGAAACACCAACCAACCTTTGAAACTAATTTATAGAACCTACCTATGGGAACAGGGCATCCATAGTCAGCATACTCTGGATGCTATGCGTATCAGAACTTGCGGTGACGCCTGCCGCAGTGATCACGGCCTTTTCGTTTTCTCTACCTATCAACATAGCATAAGTGGTTGGTTTTATGCCTGCAAAGTTCACGATTTTTCTCCAATCCGCCTCCCGCTGGCCCGCAAAAATATCCTGAAACTGGTGGAAATGTGTCCAAAAACGAACGATTTCCACCAGTTTCAACTATATTTTCTTCCCACTCCGCCCCCTGTGGCTACCCCTGTCCGTCCGCGCCAGACTGCGCAGCCGCAACGATTTTTCGCGAATGTGAAAAAAAACTAGCAATCCGAGAGCCGTATTGATATATTGTGTAAATTTGCGCGTGGATATACGTCCGTTTTTCGGGAATATATGCCTTGTGTTCGTGGCAAGATACCTTTGTTTGGGGTATATGCCTTTCGTTTTTTTGTCATCAAACCTAAAAACATCCATACTATGAATCTGACAACAGCAGACAAAGCCCTCCTGCAGAAGAAGGGCATTTCGGAAGAGAAACTGGCCGCCCAGTTGGCCGCTTTCGCCAAAGGCTTCCCCTATCTTGAACTAGATGGTGCCGCCTCCGTGGGCAAGGGCATCCTCGTGCCCCGCAAGGAAGAAGAGACTGCCTTCATCGCTGCTTGGGATGAATATACTGCCGACGCGCAGCACCAGGTGGTGAAGTTTGTGCCCGCCTCGGGTGCCGCCAGCCGTATGTTCAAGGACATCTTCGCTTTTGTGGATGCTCCCTACGACGAGCCCAAGACCGATTTCGAGAAGAAATATTTCGAGCGCATTGACGACGCAGCCTTCTTTGAGGACCTCAACGCAGCCTGCCAGCAGTTGCACGGCAAGGGTGTGCATGCCCTGCTCGGCGAAGGCAAATACAAGGCAGTGGCTGCCGCCATGTTGGGCAAGGATGGCTTGAACTATGGCGGCCTGCCCAAGGGCCTCCTCAAGTTCCACCGCTACGAAGACGGCGCTCGCACGCCCCTCGAAGAGCACCTCGTGGAAGGCGCTGGATATGGCAAGTCGGGCAATGGCACCGTGCGCGTGCACTTCACCGTTTCGCCCGAGCATCGCCCCCTCTTCGAAGCCCTCGTGCAGGAGAAGGCTGCGCAGTACGAGCAGCAGTTCGGCGTAAAGTACGAAGTTAGTTTCTCGGAGCAGAAACCCAGCACCGACACCGTGGCAGCCAATGCCGACAATACGCCCTTCCGCAATGCCGATGGCAGCCTGCTGTTCCGTCCCGGTGGTCACGGCGCGCTGATTGAAAACCTCAACGATATTGACGCCGACGTGGTCTTCGTGAAGAATATTGACAACGTGGTGCCCGACCGCCTCAAGGAGGAAACCTTCATCAATAAGAAACTGCTGGCCGGCATCCTCGTGGAGTTGCAGGCACAGGCTTTCGGCTACCTCCGCAAACTTGACAGTGGCGACTACACCAAGGCCGACCTCATCGAAATGCAGCAGTTCCTCCTCAAGAAACTCTGCTGCAAGGCGCCCGAAGGCTTCGAGGCCGAAGGCGATGCTCTCGCCAAATACCTGCACAGCAAGTTCAACCGCCCCATCCGCGTCTGTGGCATGGTGCGCAACGTGGGCGAACCTGGCGGTGGCCCGTTCCTCGCCTACAACCCCGACGGCACCGTTTCGCTGCAGATTCTGGAAAGTTCGCAGATTGACATGAGTGACCCCGAGAAGAAAGCCATGTTCGAAAAGGGCACGCACTTCAACCCCGTGGACCTCGTCTGTGGCCTCAAAGACTACAAGGGCAACCGCTTCAACCTGCCCCAATACGTTGACCCCGCCACGGGATTCATCTCCCACAAAAGTAAGGACGGCAAGGAACTCAAGGCACTTGAATTACCCGGTCTCTGGAACGGCGCTATGAGCGATTGGAACACCATCTTCGTACAGGTGCCCCTTTCCACCTTCAATCCCGTCAAGACGGTCAACGACCTCTATCGCGAACAGCATCAGTAAATCGTACTCTCCCCCTCAGCATACCACACGCTCCGACCTTGCGGGCGTGTGGTATATATATATGGTATAGGGGAAAGCAAATAGGAAACAATAACAAAGAACAAAATGATAGATTTCAAACAACTGGCCGCACAGTATAAGGCGGAATTATTGGACAAGGTCATGCCCTTCTGGTTGGAGAAGTCGCAGGACCTCGAGTATGGCGGATATTTTACCTGCCTTGAGCGCGATGGCTCCGTCTTCGACACCGACAAATTCATCTGGCTGCAAGGCCGCGAGGTCTGGATGCTCGCTACGCTGTATAATAAGGTGGAGCAGCGCCAAGAGTGGCTCGACGCAGCCATTCAGGGCGCAGAATTTCTGAAAAAGTATGGCCACGATGGCCAACTCAACTGGTATTTCGCCCTCGACCGCGAAGGTCATCCCCTCGTAGAGCCCTACAACATTTTCTCCTACACCTTTGCCGTCATCGCTTTCGGACAACTGGCCCTCGCCACGGGCAATAAGGAATACGAAGACATCGCGCGCCGCACCTTTGACATTGTCCTGTCCAAGGTGGACAATCCCAAGGGAAAATGGAGCAAAGCCAGCCCTGGTGCACGCTCGCTCAAGAGTTTTGCCCTGCCCATGATTCTCTGCAACGTGGCCCTTGAAATCGAACCACTCCTTGACCCCGCTTTCCTGCGTCAGACCATGGACACCTGCATCCACGAGGTGATGGATGTGTTCTACCGCCCCGAGGTTGGCCCTGGCTTGATTGTGGAACATTTGGGCACGAACAACGAACTGGTAGATTGCATGGACGGCCGCCAACTCAATCCTGGCCACGCCATTGAGGCGATGTGGTTCATTATGGACTTGGGCAAGCGTCTGGGTCGCCAAGACCTCATTGAAAAGGCCGTGCAGATTGCCCTCAACGAGGTGGAATACGGATGGGACAAGGAGTTCGGCGGCATCTTCTACTTCATGGACCGCAAGGGCTATCCCCTCCAGCAACTCGAATGGGACCAAAAACTCTGGTGGGTGCACATCGAGACGCTCATCACCATGATTAAGGGCTACCAACTCACGGGCAACGAGCAATGCCTGGCTTGGTTTGAGCGCGTCCACGACTATGTGTGGTCGCACTTTGCCGACCCCGAGTATCCCGAATGGTTTGGCTACCTCAATCGCCGCGGCGAAGTGCTCCTCACCCTCAAGGGCGGCAAGTGGAAAGGCTGTTTCCACGTGCCCCGTGGCTTGTATCAGGTTTGGCAGGTGCTGGAAAAACTCGCCGCCAAAGCCTAGCAACCCCCATCCACCTACAACAGAAACGCATATTCCAACATCATACATCATGGAAAAAATCATCGGACTTATCGATGCACCGTTCACGCCCTTCCATGCCGACGGCAGCATCAACTTAGACCCCATCCCCGCCTACGCCGACCTCTTGGCGCGTAACGGCCTGAAGGGTGTATTCATCAATGGCTCGTCGGGCGAAGGCTATATGCTGACCGAGCAGGAGCGTATGCAACTGGCCGAAGCCTGGATGGCCGCCGTGCCCGAAGGCTTCAAGGTGATTGTACACGTGGGAAGCACCTGCGTCAGGAGCAGTCGCCGCCTGGCCGAACACGCCCAGCAAATCGGAGCCTGGGGTATCGGTGCTATGGCCACGCCCTTCCCGAAAATTGGCCGCATTGAGGAACTCGTGAAATATTGCGAGGAAATCGCCGCTGGCGCGCCCAACCTTCCCTTCTACTATTACCACATCCCCGCCTTCAATGGTGCATATCTCTCCATGCTCGACTTCCTGCGCGCAGTCGATGGGCGGATTCCCAACTTCGCAGGTATCAAATACACCTTCGAGAGCCTCTACGAGTACAACCGCTGCCGCCGCTATGCCAACGGCAAGTTTGATATGCTCCACGGACAGGACGAAACCATCCTCCCCTGCCTAGCCATGGGCGGCGCACAAGGCGGCATTGGCGGCACGACCAACTACAACGGCCGCGTCCTCACGGGAATCCTCGAGGCGTGGCAGAAAGGCGATTTGGAGAAAGCCCGCCAGTTGCAAGACTATGCCCAGGACGTGATTGACGTCATCTGCCATTTCCGCGGCAATATCGTGGGCGGCAAACGCATTATGAAACTCATCGGACTGGACCTTGGGCCCAACCGCACGCCCTTCCAGAATATCACCGACGAGGAGGAACAGCAACTCCGCGCCGAACTCGAAGCCATCCGCTTCTTTGAGCATTGCAATAAATAGGGAGTTTATACACCGAGGTGAGTAACGTACCGCACGTTGCTTGCAACGTGTGAGTAAGGTGTTTGTCCTCATTGCAAGACAATGTACCGCACGTTGCTTGCAACGTGTGGCTCCGCGAATTAGTGACGTCTGTACCTATTATATATATGGTATATACACACCTCATTTCCGCGGAGCCACACGTTGCAAGCAACGTGCGGTACATTGCGTTTCCGCTTGGAACAAACTCCTTACTCACTCGTTGCGAGCAACGTGCGGTACGTTACTCACCTCGGAGTACAAGCTCCTCACATTTTTGACCTGAGTAGTTACGTTCTATCGTACGGCGGCAAGGATGTTGGCCAATCCTTCAGCGGCCTGCTGGAGGGGCTTGCTGATCATCCCCTTCATGAAGATGTTCACCTCCGCGCCGATGGTGACGCGCAGTTTGCACTCGTAGGTGCTCACGGGCAGCAGTTGCAGCCACAGGTAGAGGGGAATGGGCGTGCCCTGTCCCTCAAATTTTATCAACTTGGGCGCATCGCGCTCCACCACGGCCAAGGTGATATTTCCAACGGGCGAAGCCAGACTCACGCTATCCTGATCAAACTGCATATTCTCCAGTTGCTTCTCCGCCTCGGCCATCTTGTCGGCAGGCACTTGCTCGGCCATTTTCTCGCGTACGGCAGGGTCGCTCAGTTTCTCCTTGAGCGCGGCCAGATTGCGCAGGTCTGCAAATCGTTCATAGACTGTATTGACATCCTGCGGGATAAATTTCACTTCGCTTTCGTATTTCTGAAGTCCCATAAAGTAAGAATAAATGTAAATATTGTCGTTGTCACTACTCGTTTCCTGTGAGTACGGGCAAAGTTTCAAGGCAGAAAACAGAAAGGCACCCGTTCAGAAACGCTGCAAAGGTACTGAATTTTCTTCAGCCACAAACGGTAGTCAGGAGAATATGCGCCATCCCTACGTGCGGTGCAGCGTTTGTTGTCAGCGGAAAGGCAATGTGCCGCACGTTGCTCGAGGGCGCTACATTCTCATTTCTCCAGCACCAACGAACAAATCATAGTACATTTTCAATCCAGAAGCCTACATTCCCGTTTCTCTTTCCAAGAAATCCAGCGACCCGCGCCCGCGGGTCGCGTGACCTGCGCCCGCGGGTCGTGTGACCTGCGGGCGCGGGTCGCGTGACCCGCGGGCGCGGGTCGCTGACAAACTCCGAGAGAAAAACGGAAACGTCGGACTTTGGAACGAAAAACTGCCACTGCGGGCTCGGTGTGAGAGAGGCGGATTTCCTTACCCATCCAATCAAGAAAAGGGGCTGCACCGAGCGTAGGTGCAGCCCCTTTGTGGTTAGTGAGCTTGGGCAATGGCTACTTCCAATAATCTTCGGAAGAGGTCCAACCGCCGCAGTCATCCATTTCCTTCTGGTTAGAAAGTTGTTCGTTGCCTGCTTGCGTACCAATCTGAAGGGACTGAGCAACCACCCCTTCGGTCTTGATTTCGTAGGCTTGCGCACGGGGCGCGAGATATATCTTTTTGTTCATGATGTATGTACTGTCTAAGGTGATGGTATTAGTTTACTTGATGAAAACCTTCTTGCCGCCCACGATGAAGAGTCCCTTCTTGGCCTTCTGTACGCGGCGACCGCTGAGGTCGTAGATAGGTTCGTTGAGTTGCGTGCCTTCTGCAGCTTCAATGCTTGTGGTCTCGCCTTCCTGGAAAGCAAATCCGCGAACGCCTGAGCCGTTCAGCATGTATGCTTTAAAGCCAGCGAGGGTTGTGCCAGAGAAGGGATAGAAGCCCAGACCGTAGGTAGCATTGTTCTGAAGGGTATAAGCATATGCTACTTTCGCAATCGTAGTGGGCTGACCAATCAGCGCGTTGCCTTTAGCAGCGGAAGCGGTGCTGTTGCTCACTTGCAGATAGATGTGTCCCGTCGTTTCATCGCGCTGTGCTGTTCCATCATCCTTGAGCACCACGGCAGAACCAGCGGGAATTACACCGTCCACAGGATTGAGGTGCAACCAATCGCCAGTGATAGTTCCCGTGTAAGCAGCCAGTCCTGTGCGGAGGTTGAGCGCAACAGGCGTATAGAGTGTACCATAAAGAGCCGACTCGCTCACAACAACAGGCAGATATTGCACCTCCTCGATGGTCCAGTCGTAACCAGTTTCGGTGCCAACATTATCTGCAGCGTCTAAGACTGAATTGGCGTCAGCACCATAGAGATGGCGGTTGCCACAGGAGATATGATAAACGGGAGAAGCGCTGCCTACGTTACCATCCGCAAAACTTACAACATTACCAGTGCTTCCTACATTCTCAAAGCCGTAGTTGCTATTGCCCGAGGTAAAGTTTTTCGTGTATAGGCCGTTAGCATAGGCTATCAACTTGTTGTCATTGGTCAAGAAGAAGACGGATTCGCGAGTGTTGAATGCTGTGCTAGCATCCTCCATCTTCATGCGGCCTTGCTTGTCTCCCGACTCTTGGAGGTTTGAGGTGAGACATTTGTTGCCATTCTTGAAACGGTAGAATTTGCCAGCCTCTGGCATGTTGAGGCTAGTGCTGCTAATCAGTTGGTCGGCCGTAGTTTTGAGGATGTTCAAAGCCTCTACTGTGGTTTCGCCACATCTGATGGCCTCATACTGGGTGCGGAGGGCATTATACCGTTCAGTATAGTCATCGAAGGTCGAAGTATACGTATTGACGCCTTGACCAATGTTGGCGGCATCTACCAGTCGTGACATCTTGTTTGGAAGATCTATTGAGGCAGTAACAAACTGCGAAAGAGGTTCATTATCTATACTGCCCACCTCGGTAAATTGTAGGCGATTTCCATCGTCCACTGTGTTCCATCCCGTCACTGCGCATCCGTCATTATAGCCAGTAGATATGTTGAGTTTCTCTGTTCCGTCAAACTGGATATGGAAAGAATTAGTCAGGCCTGACTCTACCAACGTCACATAATTGGAGGGGATAAAGCTAGCACCTACTTTATTATCCGAAGCACGTGTAGCAAACTTTTTTTGTCCCACATTGTAGAGGTAAAGCTTTCCTCCCGATTCTACGAATACGAACTGCTGATTAGGGTTGGTTGCATCAACACTAATATTCTTATTGGCCGCGTTGTCTTTAGTACCACCGCAGACATCGAATTTATCCGAACCATCGGCTACAAACAATACGCCTCGTGTGGCATCCATAGGGGTAATGGTGTAGATTTTTCCTGCTTGAACGAGTTCTTCTGTGATATTGGCCTCGTGGATAGTCATACGACGTGAGCCATTAACCCCACCGCTCCAAGTACATGGGCTAGCACCGCTATGACCCATATCTATGTATTGTCCATTGGCGTTGGCAAGTCCTACTTCCTCTCCGCTAACCGCAATAGTAACAGCTGTACCAGCATCTGTGAGTGAGACTCTACCATCATTTGAAGAACTTTCAAATGTCACTTGCTTGCCAGTAACCACATTGATGATTTTCCAAGTGTCACCGTCTTGTTCCAAACGCCATACGTATCTCATGGCATCAGGACCAGTTGGAAGGTTTGTGGTGGCAGAGAAACTATTGTTGTTAGTACCTCCAGCGCACATGTAAGTAATTTGACTTGCTTGTCCATTACATTTGAACACATACTCTTTACCACTTACGGGTGTGGTAGTCGCACTGCCGATACCCGTTAGACTTCGGATAGCGACCTGAGCTCTAGCTCCCACCGCAAGACACAGCAGGAGCATGAAAGAAAAGATTTTCTTCATGGTGTATAAAAATTTAGTGAGTGATTGTTGGCTGTTTCGTGAACGTTTTCACGTATTAGACGCGGCAAAGTTACTTGAAATCTGTGAGATAGCAAAGGTTGTGAGGGGAATTTCGGATTTTCGGCTTTATAAGTTCTTTTCTCCGAGGAAAAAGAACTGCTCGTTGCAAGGCGGGAACTCTGGGTGCAATGCAATGTACCGCACGTTGCTCGCTCAACGTGTGGCTCAACGGCAATGGAATCCCAGTTTATAAGTAGAAAATTCCAAAATCATTGGCCGCGCGTTGCGAGCAGCGTACGGTACATAACCTCTCAATGAGTACAAACTTCATTTCTGGCTGAGATAGCGCTCCAAGCCTTCGCGGCGCAGTTTGCAGGCGGGGCAGTGGCCGCAGCCGTCGCCTGGGATGCCGTTGTAGCAGGTCAGCGTCTTGTGGCGGACGATGTCGAGCACGCCGAGGCGGTCGGCCAGGGCCCAGGTGGCACATTTGTCAATCCACATCAGGGGCGTATGGATGACAAACTGCTCCTCCATCGCCAGGTTGAGCGTTACGTTGAGACTCTTGATAAACGAGTCGCGGCAATCGGGATAGCCCGAGTAGTCCGTCTGCGATACGCCCGTGACGATATGGCGAATGCCGTGCTCGCGGGCATAGACAGCAGCGATACTCAGGAAGAAGAGGTTGCGGCCGGGCACAAAGGTGTTGGGCGGCGTGTCGGCGGGTTTCTCCTGGTCCATCTGGATGGACGTATCGGTCAGGGCGTTGCTGCCCAACTGCCCGATGAGGGGCGTGGTGAGTTTGTGGAAATGCACACCCGCCTCGGCGGCCAACTGTTCGGCCATCTGCGTTTCCAATACGTGCTTCTGCCCATAGTCAAAGCAGAGGGCGAAGACCTCCTTGAAGTGTGCTTTGGCCCAGTAGAGGCAGGTCGTGGAGTCCTGACCGCCGCTGAAAACCACCAGTGCCTTGTCGGCAAGAATATTCATCGTGTCCATGCGTTTTATTTGTTTTTGTCAGTAGAAAATATATTGTAGGAGATGTCGCGGTCGAAGGTGTCGAGCCGTGTGTGTTGCTTGAGCAGGCGCACCACTCGGATAGTGACGGGCAGGGCCAGCACCTCGTAGGCCGTCTTGAGTACCACCTGCGAGAGCATCAGTATCGGCATCACCTCCCAAGGCACAACGCCGCCCAGGGCGAGGGGGAAGAACACCAGCGAATCAGCACCCTCGCCCACAATTGTCGAGGCGATGGCGCGCAGGGAGAAGTGGCGACCCCGATGGCGCACCTTCATGCGGCTCATCACGTAGGCATTGAGAAACGAGCCCACAAGGAAGGCAATAAACGAGGCAGCGGCAATGCGCGGGGCCAGTCCGAAGATGGCGTGAAAGCCTTCCTGACCCTGCCAATAGGGAGCGGGCGGCAGCGCATCGGCCACCGCGCCCAGCAGGACGAAGAGAAAATTCATCAGGAAGCCCAACCAAATCACCACGCGCGCAGCACGGTAGCCCCACACCTCGACCAGGCAGTCGTTGATAATATAAGAAATCGGGAAAACGATAAGGCCAGCCGTCAGTTGCAGCGGCCCAACGGCAATCTGCTTCACTTCCAGCAAATTCGCCGTTATCAAACAAACACAAAACAGTATGCCCAAGCACAGGAAGGGCATACTGGCAGAAGGATGGGAGAGTTGTTTCATACGTTCTTGTTTTTTACGAGGTTGGACAAGCACTCGGGGAATTCCGCCGCAAAGGTAAGGAATTTTTTTGGTTTCATCGCGAAACCTACGGGCTTTCAAACAATCAGCAACAACTTTATCACGCCCAAGGAAAGCAACAAGAAAAGCGCGCTTCGTAATATAACACCTGCCAGAGGCTCGCGTGTGCAAAACTCGTCTTTTAACATTTCATAGAATGTTGCGAAATGTTAAAGCGATTTGCATTTCGCGCGAAAATGTTGTATCTTTGTACTAGC
>SFID01000067.1 GCA_004555425.1 Bacteroidales bacterium | reverse complement strand
CGTCCGCGCCGATGGTACTGCGTATAGCGGGAGAGTAGGTAGCCGCCGCCCTTTTAGATTGAGTGCCGCTTTGGAGAAAGTTTCTCCTCAGCGGCACTCTTTGTTTTCGGGCTTATCTTTTTTGTATTCTTGGGCTCCTTCGTTTGTGAAAAATTCTGTTTTTTTCGTCAGCGGTTTCTTGTTCTTTGTTTTCCCTCTATGGATTTTGGATTGCTTACTGGCTTTCTAGAACCTTTGAAAAACTCAGAATTATTTGAATAGCCTTGAAACACCCATATAACAATCCTAAGAGGAGAGTCTATATTCACCCTTCTACCAAAACCGTTTATTTCTCTTTTGAAGGAAATCTTATCTGCAATTCGGGTGATTCTACAAATCAGGCACCTCGCTATATAATACAACTTCTAATCGCGAGGATTTTCCCCAGAAAAAGAGTGGTGACTACGACACCCGTCTTTGGGCAGCCGATAATTGATTCTCTTATACGACAACGCATATATGCATGAATTTTCGGCAGTAGATTTCAAGAAAGCCAATCCATTCTTGAAATTATTGTTGCCCGCTGTGGCTAGCGCTTAACTAATCATCACCATACGTTGGCTGATGCTGAAGCCAGCGCTGCCATTGCTTTCGCTATTCTCCGATGGGGTTGCTAGGACTTGCTATATATCATATACTTGCTATATATCATATACTTGCTATATATTTCATCTAATATATATCGTATAATTAATATATATGAGGAGACATCATGGAATCGTAGCAGATCCGTCACTAGAATAAAATCTGATGCTTCTTTTTCGTATATCATTTCATTGCTTTCTTTCTTGCTCACATCGATAGTTCACTAGTTCTGTTACAATAACCCAAGAGCGGCTGTGTTGTATAAATGCAACACAGCCGCTCTTGGGTTATTGTTTATTAGATTATAGGGAGGCATCAATTGCTTCCTGCTCCATTTTTATGATATCCATATCCGTGAGAGGTATGGGCTTGTAGTTTAGCTTGCTGGCGGCCCTCATACGGGATGCGGTTGCTTGTCCCTGAGTAATAGTGAATTGGAAGACGGCAGTGTAGTCGCCCTTGCCAGCTCCGACAGGATATACGCCCTCTGCGGGATTTCCATAGCCTACTTGCTCATTGTTGATAAGTTCTCCAGCGTAGCGAACCCATACACTCCAAGCTGTGGAGATGGAAGAATTACAGTTAGAGTACATATTGACTTTAACTGTGTAGGTTCCTGCCTCCAGTACTTCATTAGGTATATAAATATTCTCGTTGTTAAGATTGTCAATGTTGCACCCTGCGTTCGAGTCGTGGTCAAGTCCATAAGTGTGGCTAACACCTTGGGCATCCGTATAGCTTCCTCCTCGATTACCATAGTAAATATGTTCTCCAGAAGGAGTATAGAGGTGAAGGTCTATATCTTTTGCGTTCTCGAAAACAAGTTTGATGTCCAAGTCGCCGGTGCGGCTTTCTACGAAGACGACTTCCTCTTCGTGCGGCTGACTTACTTCTCCTGTTTCCTTTTTAATTCCTGCAATAATCACATTGACTGTTTCGTTGTAGTTCTCGGAGAAGTTCATCACCATCGTGTAGGTGTATTTGCCAGTAGCATTGTTGTATGTTTTACTCTTCGGCTCAACGATATAGTAGCCTTTGTGGCCTGCCAAGCCAACGTAGAAAGCATCGTAATCTTCGCTGCTCTTAATAGTAATGAAGCTCGCACCACCAGCAAGGGCTTGGGTGTTCATGATTACATCTCCTAGGTCCGTGTCGCTAGTGGCGGAGGGCATGTTGCCAGGGTTATAGGTGGCAGTTTGACCATCAAAGTTAATGTAGTTCGAAGTGCCGCCAAAGAAGTCTTCTTGTTCCTCTTCCAAAATGATGCTCACATCTCCAGCGTCCAAACAGGAGGTTAGGCTCAGTAATAGCGTACAGGCGAATAGGAGTGTGCTGGTCTGTATAAATTTGTGATTCCTTTTCATATCTTGATGTTGTGTTTAGAGTTTGTTCTTTTGTTTTATTATTTCAAAATCTCAAATTCGACTCGGCGGTTCAGGCTTCTTCCTTCCTCTGTGTCATTGTCGGTGAGGGGGAGGCTCATGCCATAGCCTTCGTAGGTGAGTTTGGAGGGAGAAACACCTCGTTTGATGAGGTAGTCTACTACGGCCTTTGCTCGGTCGTTGGATAGTTTCATGTTGAAATCGGCTGTGCCGCGGTTGTCTGTATGCCCTTTCACTTTGATTTTAGCGTTGGTTCGTATGAGTGTTTCGGCCAGACCATTCAGATAGTCGTAGGATTCTGACTTTATTTCGCTCTTGCCGTAATCGAAGTTGATGGCATCGTTGATGGCACAGATGGTTTTTCCTTCTACAGATTCGCCCTTGGCCATCATGGTCGTGATTTCTTCCAGCGAGTAGCAAGGTTTCTCCTTCTTTTCAACCACCACAACGGGTGTAGGGGCAGGCTCCTCTACGACAGGCGCGGGGGCAGGAATCGCCTTTTTCTTAAATACGCTAAGGGGGATGCCGATATTCATTCTTACCTCAAATCCGCCCATGCGGCGCGTGCCATACACCTGTGTGCCTTGCGGCATGGGTTCGGGGAATACCACGGGAGTGGCTTTGCCGTCCTTCTCTTCGCCGTAGGTGTTGGTGAAGCCCTGTTCGTACATCACCTCTGCGCCCAGATAGCACGTGTGCTCTCCCACGCGGAATTGCCATTTCAGACCTGCTCCGACAGCTCCTGCAAAGTAGATGCCGCTCATGTTCTTTTTGGTGAGGTCCATGGCGTAGCCATCATAGTTGTAGGAATTTTTCCCTTCTTCATATTGCATTTCGCCTTTTATCTCGCCGCCCATGCAGATGCCCAGTACGGGTGCAATATAGACGTAGGGGCGCAGGGCCGATTCTTTTTGGCCGAATTGGTAGATGAGGGACACGCGTATGTCCAGATAGTGTGCGGAGAGGGAGTAGCGAATGTCTTTCAGCTCATTCAGTTCGTAGAAGGACATTCTGCTGGCTTCATCGAAGAATTTGCTGCCGATGTCTGTCAGTTTGCCGCCGCGCAGTGTGTAGTTCAATTCTGGGCGAATGGCAAATTGGTGTTTGTTGCCAAATTCCCCTTGCGCGAAGATGGAGAATACGCCTCCGTTGCGGAGTTTCTTGGAGGGATATATGTCTTCGTCTAGGTCGGAGTATTGCAAGAATGAGGAGTGCAGACCGCCGCCCACGCCAATGTGCCAGTTGTCTGGCTGGGGTGTGGTGAGGTCTTGTGCTTGTGTGGTAGCAGCTAAGAAGATGCTTGCTGCGAGTAGAATTTTTGACTTCATGACGTATAGTACATTTAGGTTGTGAAACGTAATTGCAGATTCGTCACCGCTTAGGTCTGCCAACCATAAAAAAAACCATGGATTTCGGAGAGGTGTGAGAAAGTGCCGACTCCCCGTTTATTTGCGGGGCTTTTCCGTTGCAAAATCCGACCTTTCCACTGTTCCAAGCGCATGAAACAACTGTTTCAAGCGCGTGAAACAACTGTTTCAAGCGTATGAAACAACTGTTTCAAGCGCGTGAAACAGTGGATTCATAGTTGAAAGCACTGGAAATATCCGTTTCAGAGTCACAACTCTGGTTGCTGATTGCAAATCCAGGCCTCTCCCAAGAGCAATTATCACCTGGCTACGCATGATATTTGCAGGGGAGTGTGATATGAGTAGTTCCGCAGAATCTGCTTTTTGAAAATATTGGTAGGTCTTATCCGTAAATTTTCCGTAGCTCGAACCATTGACGTTTGCCTCCTTCTCAGTTGCGCAGTTTGCCGCGTTCCTGCTTAGGGCCAGCAAGACCAATAGTATGGACTGTATTTGTATTTGATAGGACATACCTCCGTATGAGAGGTGTTCTTCCCTGGTCAATCCCCCACGGGAAGGATTCCTGTCGGAGATTGACCAGTGAAGAGGGGTTTTACTTTCTGTTCAGCATTCTAGCATGGCGGAGATGACGGCGGCTCATCTTCTTTGTGCGAGGAGAGGGGGCGTTGTTGTTCAGCGTCTGCTTGGCTGCGGCCTTCTTGGCTGTGGGTGCTGTGTTGTCGTAGGTGTAGGTGTATCGGTTCCCATCATAGTTGAACCCAGACAGGAGTCCATCGCTTGTGGTGGAGAAATTTGACCAGGAGTGTGTCCCGGTATAAGTTTCTTTCCCTTCATCGTCTTCCTCCACTTTCAATTCAGTGCAGGAGGAAGGATAGTTCTTTGACCATTTGCCAAGCCATCCTATCGGAGCAAAATCCTCTGAAAAACCAGTAGCATCGTCCACCCCAATTATATACTGCTGAAATTTATTCACTTCATCAGAATATTTAAATTCATAGGTTTCCGTGCTCAACTCGCCATCTCCAAAATCGTATGTACTCTGGATTTTTGCTAGATTGCCTTCTATCCAGCTATATGTAATGGAACCTGTATATTCCCCCGAAAAACTTTCTCCGTCTCCTTTTCCACTATAGCTACCAGTGACAGTTATTTTGGTCAGATTTCCATTACTATTGTAAGTGAGCTTCATGTCACCCTTTCCTGTCTCGGACCAACCTTCTTCCTCATCGCTTTCAGAATATTCAATTGCAAGATGAGTCAAGTATCCATCATCATTGAAGGAGACATTTTTTAGGAAGCCATTGTCTTTGGTCTCTATACGGAATGGATTATAGGTCATGGCAATCCAGTCGTCTTCTTCTCCATCTTCTTCTTCGGAGATACGCTTAATCGTCCCATCCTCATTGTATTGGAAATACGTGGTTTTTCCCCAGTCAGCACTAATACTAGTCAATCGTGCGCCAGAGTTGGTGCCGCTGGGGCCGATTACAGGCCCAGAAGGCTGCCCGCCTCCATTTTCATCATCGTCATCACTGCAAGCCGTGAATAGGCTCAGACCGCCGAGTAAGAGTATCGGCAGGAAATAGAATTTTGTTTTCATAATTGAATTGTTTATAGGGTTAATAAAAAGTGGTTATGTTTTTTGAAAAACATACAATGTGTACCTCAAAACGAAATCTGCATGGCCATGCCTTTTTCCGTGGGGGCGGCATACGGCGACAGGTAAATGTTGTATTTGAAGCGTTTGCGGAATAGCCAT
Source organism: Bacteroidales bacterium (assembly GCA_004555425.1). Taxonomy (GTDB): domain Bacteria; phylum Bacteroidota; class Bacteroidia; order Bacteroidales; family Bacteroidaceae; genus Alloprevotella. The sequence continues at coordinate 8,148 of SFID01000067.1, read as the reverse complement.
CTGGCCAAGGAGGGGTACAACCAATAGGCAGCCTCCACGCTCAATATGCCGATGCCCGCACCCGCGATGACATCGGTCAGCCAGTGGCGGTTGTTGTACAGGCGCAGAACCCCCGTGGTAGTGGCAACGGCGTAGCCCGTCACTCCTATCCAGGGCTACACTTCCCAGTATTCGCGTCGCAGCAATTCAGCTCCCACGAAGGCGGTGGCCGTATGGCCGGAGGGGAAGGAGTTTCGGGCACTCCCATCGGGACGCCGCTCGTTTGTGGTCCATTTCAGCAGGTTGACGCTTGCACTCATCAGCGCGTATGCCGTACCTGTCAGGATAGTCTTGTCAATGATATGGTGCTTGCCCCTTACGCCTACGAGGTCCAGTCCATAGAGAGCCACGAGGGGAGCGTATTGGGAATAGTCGTCCAACTTGATATGGTGCGGCGAGTTCTTTTGCAGCGCGTCTCTCAGCTTGTGGTTCTGGTCTTCCAACCAACCTTCATTCAGCCCTAGCAGTCCTACGCCAATCATAGCGGTTGGTACAACGAACTGGATGGGTTTGAAGTGGTAGGGGGTGTCTCGCTTATCCGAGACCTGTTTTGTGGTTGTGGTGTCCTGTGGTAAAACGTCCTGTGGACAAACGTGCTGAACGACAAATCCAAAGAGGCAGAAGAATACAATCCAGCGGGTTGTCATTTCATGCGAAAAAAAAGAATTTTTGTGCCGTCAGATTCCCCAATCGACTTGTAAATACAAATACGCTATTCAAAAAATGGCACAAAAAAAGCGCGGGAATCTGTACTCTTACTCGTCCCGCTCTCAGAGGCCTTCGCATTGCCCATCTTGCTGAACGAGCAATGCAGAAGCCCACGCCGATATGTTGAATGCCAGAGAACTTGTGCGTTAAAAACATTTACGCACAAGAATTCTTGGCTGTTGAATACAACACACCCACAAGGCATCTACTATTGCTATGTTCAAGGCAAGATTTTGGAGTTTGCGAAGTTCCTGAGAGCCAAGAACAAGCGTAAGTAAACGCTTTCCTATTATGTCATAAATCCCAAACCCTCTCTGACGAGCATCGGCGTAGGATTCGGTGCAAAGTTATGTTTTTTTTTATTACTGCTTCGTTTTCTTATAGATTTTTTTGCGTTTGTCTGTTTTGCGCTGTCGCAGCGAGGGCTGACAATGCGGCTGAATGTCTGCATATTTTCTGGGGAGATGGGGGAGTCTATGAGTCCTGTGGCGGACTATGAATGGGGAGGTGGGTATCGGTTGATTGTCGGTAGCTCTTAGGGTTACTACTGGGGTTGCTCATTATTGAAAAAAATATCGTACCACACCTTGCGAGCAAGTTGTGGTACGCTACGAACGAGTTGTGGTGCGCTGCGTCACCTTACAATGAGTCTGCTTATTCAAAAAAATCTCTGCGGGCTTTTGGGCTTAGCAGCCTTTGCCGTCTAGGCTGCAGGCGGCTCCGTCGGGGGCTTCTTCTAGGCGGACGCGGTCTAGTTTAAAGGTGATGCTGCCGTCTTCCATGACGAAGCAGGGGATGCCTATGTTGCCGCGGGCCTTTACGGGGTCAAAGGCGGGATGCTGGTCGCGCAGTTGGAGGAAGGCTTTGAGATTGCGGGCTTGCTCGCCTATGTCAATGAGTTGGAAGCGCGGGTCGTCTTTGAGTTGCACTTTTACTTGTGCGCAGTCGGGGCAGGATGCCATTACGTAAACTGTAATCATGGTTTTTATTGTTTTAGGGTTGAACATTTGTGGGTCGTTCTCGCTTTTGGACGGAGAGAATAGGGTTTACGTGACGAAGGTACTGCTTTTTGTTTGTCCGTCCTGTGTTTGTTTTCTGAAAAAATGTTGTTTGTTGAATTTTATTTTTTGGTAGGGGTACACCTTATAGGATTGGTGGGCTACTCCTTATAGACCCTACCATGACCCTACCATGAAATAGGAACTGGCCATAAAATGCTGGTTGGGCCGCCTCTCAACCACCACTTATTTGTACCTTTGCAGCCAATGACGAATAATATCTCCTACGGACATATTTGGAAATTGGCTTATCCCATCCTTGTCAGTGTGCTGATGAATCAGTTGCTGGGGATGACGGATACGGCTTTTCTTGGTCGCTACGAGGATGGTGAAATAGCGCTGGGGGCATCTGCTCTCGGCGGTTTGTTTTATACGGCCGTGTTTATGCTCGGCATGGGATTGGCCACGGGTACGCAGATACTCATGGGCCGCTGCAATGGCGAGGAGCGTCACGAGGAGGTGGGCCGCATCTTCTATCATACGCTGGTCATCCTGCTCCTTTTCGCGCTAGTTCTGACGGGCTGCATCTATTTCTTTGCGGCCAGGGTGCTGCCCCTTTGGGTGGAGTCGGCGGCCCTTGTGGATGCCTGTTGCCAGTACCTGCATTGGCGGTTGCCGGGCTTCTTCTTTGCCTATGTGGCTGTGCTCTTTCGCGCTTACTATGTGGCTACCACGCGCACGAAGATGCTCACGTTTAATTCCCTGCTGATGGTGGTCAGCAACGTGGTGTTCAACTATTTGCTTATCTTCGGCCATTGCGGTTTCCCGCGCATGGGCATTGCAGGTGCTGCGCTTGCCACGGTGGTGTGCGAGGGCCTGTCCATGCTCTACTATATATATTATACGGTGCGCCATACCGACTACGCACGCTACGCGCTCAACCACGTGCCAGCCTTGCGCCTTGCCACGTTTCGCCGCATTCTCAACCTGTCCGTTTGGACGATGGTGCACAATGCGCTGAGTTTCGCCACTTGGTTCGTCTTCTTCCTGGCCGTTGAGCAGTTGGGCGTGTTCGAGTTGGCCGTGACGAACATCGTGCGCAACGTCTCCTCCATCTTCTTCATCGCCATCAGTGCGCTGGCCGCCACGACCAGTACGCTCACCAGCAACCTCATCGGTCGCGGTGCGCTTGATGCCGTTCCCTTGGTGCTGCGCCGCACCATCACGATGGCCTACTGCCTTGTCGTGCCGATGCTGCTCTTTGCGGCCCTCTTCCCCGATGTTGTGTTGCGCATCTACACGCCCAATGCCGACTGTATCGCGGCAGGCCGGGCCTCGCTCTACGTGCTCCTCACGTCCTACCTGCTGACCGTTCCTGGGCACATCCTCCTCTCGGGCGTGATGGGCTCGGGCAATACGCGCAAGGCGTTTCATATCGGCCTCATCGCCATGGCGGGCTATATGCTCTACGTGCTGCTGGCCATCATGCCTGGCCACGTGTCGCTGCCCCTGTGCTGGCTGAGCGAGCATATCTACAGCCTGACCACGCTCGCCCTCAGCGGCCTCTATTTTGCCTCGGGGCGATGGCAGCAGATGCGACTCTAAGGTAACTACTCAGGTGGTTTTTTAATTGCAAATTGCACTGGAAAGAAATGTACCGCACCTTGCAACGACCTGAGTAGTTACAAAAACTTCTAGCACTACGCGTGCCTGTTATTTAGATTTCAATTGTGTGGTTTCCCAACCACTTCTAACGCCTAGCTAACTCCCCTCCAAGTGCTGTTCAATTCCTACGCATTTCTAATTTTCTTGCCGTGCGTGCTGCTGCTCTATTGGCTGGCCGCGCGGCGTTTGGCGTGGCAGAATGCGCTGTTGGTCCTGGCAAGCTACGTATTTTACGCTTGGTGGGACGTGCGCTTCTTGGCCCTTATCCTTGGAATGACCGCCGTGGGATTCGCGGGCGGTCGCTTGATGTGCGGGGCGCGTAGGCAGCCGCAGCGCGAGCGGGCTGTGTGCGTTGCCACGGTGGTGGTGTGCATCGGTGTGCTCGGTTGGTTCAAGTATTACGGATTCTTTGCCGAAAATCTGGCTCGTCTCTTGGGTGCTTTCGGTTTGCGGGCCGACCTCCCCACGCTCCGCATCATCCTGCCCGTGGGTATCAGTTTCTATACCTTCCAGATTCTGAGCTACGTCATTGATGTGTATCGCCACCGCATCCCCGCCTGTCGCGATGCCGTGGCCTTCGCCGCCTTTGTCAGCTTCTTTCCGCAGTTGGTGGCAGGCCCGATAGAAAAGGCACAGCACCTTCTGCCGCAGATGCAGGCACCGCGCAGCGTGGGCTATGCCCAGGTTGTCGATGGCCTGCGCCTTGTGCTGTGGGGCTTCGTCAAGAAGATGCTGCTGGCCGACCGCGTGGCTCCCTTCGTACAGGCCATCTATGCCAATCCGCAGAGCGATGGCACCGACCTCGTCATGGGCACCGTGCTCTTCGCCTTCCAGATTTACGGCGACTTCTCGGGCTATTCCGACATTGCCGTTGGCACGGCACGCCTCTTCGGCATTCGCCTCTCGCGCAACTTCGCCCTTCCCTATTTCGCCACCGACATACCCACCTTCTGGCGACGCTGGCACATCTCGCTGATGCAATGGTTTCGCGAGTACGTCTACTTTCCTCTGGGCGGCTCGCGTTGTAGCCGTTTGCGGCAGATGCGCAATACCTTTGTCGTCTTCGCACTCAGCGGTTTGTGGCATGGTGCGGCTTGGACCTTTGTGGCTTGGGGCGTATTCCACGCCTGTTGCTTCGTGCCCCATATCCTTCGCCGTTCCGCCCGTGACACAACTGCGGAGGCTGTGGCGCAAGGTCGGCAGGGCGTGGTGGAAGCCGCGATTCGGTTGGCGCGTATGACTGGCACCTTCGCCCTCGTCTGCATCGGCTGGGTATTCTTCCGTTCCGAAAGCCTGACGTCCGCTTTCAGCCATTTGGGCCGCATGATTACCGACCTCCATCTCCATACCCCCTACGGTGGGCTCTCTACACTATATCCTGTGATTTTTGTCGTCGGGGTGGAGTGGTTTACGCGCCATCGTGCCCACGCTCTGGACCTTCCTACGGTTGGCCCGTTGCGGTATCGCGCAGTGCGATGGGCCATCTACTACGCCCTTCTCTTTGCCGTGGCCTACTGGGGCGGGGCGCAGTCGGCGTTTATATATTTCCAGTTCTGAGCATCCTGATTCCCAATTCTAAGCATCTTGCAGCGATGAATCCCTTCCCGATCTCCCTCAGCTTGCCTCCGCGGTGGCGCATTCCGCTCTTCGCCCTGCTTCTCTTGTTGCCCTTGGCGATGGGCGAGGTTTACGTGCGCTCGTTGCCCAATCCCTCCAAGCACAAACACGCCTACCTCCTCCGCCACAGCCGCAAGGTTCGCGTGCTCATTCTGGGCAGTTCGCACACCTACTATGGCCTCTGCCCCGAGCGGCTCGGCGCGCACGCATTCTCCGCGGCCCAGATTTCCCAAACGCTCCAGTACGACGACTACCTCCTCCACCATTATCCCTTCGACAGCCTCCGCACGGTCGTCCTCCCCATCTCCGACTTCACGCTCTACGAGCATCTTGAGGACGGCGCAGACTGGTATTGGGCCAACCGCTACCGCCTCTATATGGACTGCGACATTCACGCACGTGGCAGTGTTTATGATTGGGAACTGACGGCCTTCAAGCCTTTTTGCGAGAAGCTCAAGAGCCTGTGGCAACCGCCGCAGATGGAGTGGAGCGAAACGGGACAGGGCCTGGAATATCGCATTGAGCGTCGCAGCCCCGACTGGGACGAAGGTGCAAAGGCCGCTCAGCGTAACCGCTACGAAGACTTCTCGTCCGCCCCGCGGCAAATGGCACATCTGGAAAGCATTGCCGCTTTCTGTCATGCCCACCACGTGCGTCTGTGGTTAATCTCCACGCCCTTGCGTCCCTCCTATCGCGCTGCCATCCTGCCCGCCCAAGAGGAGGATATGCAACGGCGTCTGCGGCATTTCCTCCACCGTCATCCCGCGGTGCACTACGTGGATTTCCGCGCCGATGCCGACTTCACGGCAGCCGATTTCTTCGATGCCGACCATCTCAACATAGACGGGGCGCGCAGGTTGTCGAACAAGTTGCACTGCCTCCTTGGTATGGAATAATCCTAGTGCTGTGCCAAGGTGCTGACGCCCAAAAAAACGAAAGGAAATTTTGTTCCCCCGTTGAATAATCCTACCTTTGCAAACCGCAAAAAACCTTTGAAATTGTATAAACACCATGAGTAAAGAGAAAATCATATTGACAGGCGACCGTCCCACTGGCCGACTGCATATCGGCCACTACGTAGGCTCGCTCCGCCGCCGTGTGGAATTGCAGAACTCGGGCGAGTTCGACAAGATTTTCGTGATGATTGCCGATGCCCAGGCACTCACGGACAACGCTGACAATCCCGAGAAGATTCGTCAGAACGTCATAGAGGTGGCCCTCGACTACCTCTCGGCTGGTCTTGATCCCGAGAAGACGCACATCTTCATTCAGAGTGCCGTGCCCGAACTCACGGAACTGGCCTTCTACTATCTCAACCTCGTCAGCGTGCAGCGCCTCCAGCGCAACCCAACCGTCAAGACCGAGTTGGAAATGCGCAAGTTTGAAGGCGGCACGCCCACTGGCTTCTTCTGCTATCCCATCTCGCAGGCCGCCGATATCACCCTGTTCAAGGCAACGACCGTGCCCGTGGGCGAAGACCAGAAGCCTATGCTCGAACTCACCAACGAAATTGTACGCCGCTTCAATCATATCTACGGCGAAACCCTCGTGGAGCCCCAGATTATGCTGCCCGACAACAGCGCCTGCCTCCGCCTGCCCGGCACGGACGGCAAGGCGAAGATGTCCAAGTCGCTGGGCAACTGCATCTACCTGTCCGACACGCCCAAGGAACTGAAGAAGAAGGTCAACAGCATGTTTACCGACCCGCTCCACCTGAATGTTGAAGACCCCGGCCACCTCAGCGGCGTTTATACCGATGCCGAGGGCGAGGAACACGAATACCAGAACACCGTATTCGTCTATCTCGATGCCTTCTGCCAGGACAGCGATTTCGAGAAGTTCCTGCCCGACTACAAGAATCTGGATGAAATGAAGGCCCACTACCAGCGCGGCGGCCTGGGCGACGGCACGTGCAAGAAGTTCCTCCTCAACGTGCTCAACGACCGCCTCGAACCCATCCGCCAGCGCCGCAAGGAGTACGAGCAGAATATTCCCGCCGTCTACGAAATCCTCAAGCGCGGCACCGAGGAAGCACGCCGCGTAGGCGCGCAGACCTTGGCCGAGGTGCGCCACGCCATGCGCATTGACTACTTCGAGGACGAGGAACTCATCGCCGAGCAAGCCAAACGCTATTCGCAGAAGTAACGCGAGCGTTCTCATTGAAAACGCAATGTACCGCACGTTGCTCGCAAAGTGTGTGGCCCAGTGAAAATGGCACTAATAGATTCCACTGAGCCACACGTTGCGCGAGCAACGTGCGGTACATTGCATATCTGCTGAGGGGCGTCTGTGGCATTTGGCCGAATTTTGATGTGACATTTGGCTTTTGGGAGACTTGGAAGGAGCTCGAAAGGGGTAGGGAGTATAAATTGGAGGGATTAGAATCATTGGGGGTGGCTCTTGGAGCTTTTCAGGGACTCCCACACCCTTTCACGCCCTCCCAGAGCGCTATTTTTGAAATAATTACCAGAGAATTTTGGGAGTTATAAAAATAATTTCTAACTTTGCAGGCCGAAAACCCATAGGCCCTTGTGCTTTGTGGGCTTATCGCTATCCCGAAAATAAATAATAAAACAGCATAGAAGACAATGAAAAGAACATTCCAACCTCACAACAGAAAGAGAAACAACAAGCATGGTTTCCGTCAGCGTATGCAGACCGCAAACGGCCGCCGCGTATTGGCTGCCCGCCGCGCTAAGGGTCGTAAGAAGTTAACCGTTTCCGACGAAGTTCATGGCAAGAAGTAATCAGCCGCGCGCTTGATTACCACAAGCCCATCCTTTCCTGCCGTTTCTCTGTGGCTGTGAAGCCCGCCAGTATTCCGCACATTCGTTTGCGGACAGCGTGCAGGATGTTGTGAAGATGCGGAACGTTTCCCTCAACACACGCCATACAAATAGTCCTCTCCGACATACACGTCGCAGAGGACTATTTGCGTTTATGGGGCCGCGCTGGGCCAGCATCGAAAGGGAACTCGTTCTAAGAAGAAAGGCAATTTGCCGCACGTCCACTAGCAATGTGCGGCTCAGCGGTATTGGGCGTATGGCCGAGGTGAGAAATGTACCGCGCCTTGCTTGGTGTGAGTAAGGTGTTTGTTCTCATAGAAAAAGCAATGTACCGC
>SFID01000066.1 GCA_004555425.1 Bacteroidales bacterium | reverse complement strand
GAATAGTAAACGCTGGTTCTTACGCTTTTGCCCTTGCAGGGCGAAAGCTGGCGACGGACGACAATACCCAGGGCGCCGCTTCGCTCTGCCCTGGGCTATACGCAGGTTGCCCCTGCGGGGCGTGCCTTAAACGCTTGTCAGCTACAAGTGAACACTTGCGAAACTTGCATAACTGACAGGCCCTACCTTCACACTTATTTCGTGCGTCCCAGCAGGGAAGCGGCGTACTCCCAAAGCGGAGCCTTCTGGGCCTGGGGCAGGGCCACACTGTCCAACGCCTTGCGGGCCTCGGCATAGTAGGCATTGATGGCCTCGGTGCAGTCGTCGGCGATGTGGAGGTCGTCGTAGAGGTTGCGCACGGCTTGAATCTTGGCCTCGTCTGCCATCGTGTGGTCGGCCAAGAGGTCAAGCAGACGCTGGCGCTGGTCGGCATCGGCCTTTTTGAGGGCGCGGATGAGGAGGAATGTCTTCTTGCCGCAGAGGATGTCGCCGCCAATCTTCTTGCCAAACACCTTGGGGTCGCCATACACATCCAGGTAGTCGTCCTGCAGTTGGAAGGCCAGGCCCACGCGCTCGGCAAAGCGGTAGAGCGCATCGGCATCGGCTGCGGGAGCATCGGCAACGAGCGCACCCGTCTTGAGGCTGCAGGCCAGCAGAACCGAAGTCTTGAGGCGTATCATTTCGATGTATTCTTCCTCCTCCACGTCGGTGCGCGATTCGAAGTTGACATCGTACTGCTGTCCCTCGCAGATTTCCTGCGCACTGCGCGAGAAGAGGTCCCAGATGGCCTGCGGCTGGGGCATATCCACGGCCAGAAGGTGGCGGAAGGCCATGATGAGCATTGTGTCGCCCGAGAGGATGGCCGTATTCTCGTCCCATTTCTTGTGGACCACGGGACGGCCGCGACGCACCTCGGCATGGTCCATCAGGTCATCGTGGAGGAGCGTGTGGTTGTGGTAGGTCTCGAGGGCGAGAGCGGCGGGCAGTGCGCGCTCCACGTCATCGCGATAGAGGCTGTAGCCCATCAGTGTCAGCATGGGGCGGATGCGTTTGCCGCCGCCATCGAGGACGTAGGCTATCGGCTCGTAAAGACCCACGGGCTGCGTGGGATAAGACACCTGCCGGAGGGCCTGTTCAATCATTGCTAGGAGTTCGGCTGTTGGTTTCATATTGAGGCATTAGGGAGTTCGGTATCGTTGTTGAGGCTTAGCGGGCGGTGAAATGCAAGGGGTAGGCCATACTAACAATGACGGGCACGCCGTCCGTCTTGCCTGGGCGCCAGGGCGGCATACGCTTGAAAGCGGCCAGTACAAGTTTGTCGAGTTGCGGGTGGAGCTTCTTGGTCAGACGCACATCAGAGATACGTCCGTCTATGCCTACGATAAAACTCACCTCCATATCGCCTTGCACCTTCGCCTTTATGAGATAGTCAGGATAAGGAATATTGTTTTCCATCCACTCGGCCAGTTTTTTCATACCGCCGGGAAACACGGGCATTTCTTCCACCTTGTCGACCTTGATAATTTGGGGCCCCTCCATCGGCAAATCCAGTTGGTTGCGATTGTGGAGGGTGTCTCTGTCCTCAAACTCGTGGAGGATGTTCTCGTCCACGATAAAGGTCTCCTCGCCCCCTTCGGCAAAAATGATTTCTTCCTTGGAGAGCTGCTCCACGATGTCGGGCGCACTGGTGGAGGCACCCTTGATGGTGGTCTTGGTAGGCACAGCGCGACCTGTGGAAATGGCTTTCAGCTCATGGCCCGCCTCGGCTTCTTTCTTCTTGAGCTGAGGGATTTCTTTCTGGAAATCGTTCATGGCCTTCACCAACTGATATTTCATGTAAAGATGCACGCTCAAGGGAAGCGCAAGCAGGAAGAACACGACCGAAAACACAATAACGAGCGCACGCAGATAGCGCTTACCAGCGTCTCGGCGAAGCTGGTAAGCGCCATACTCCTGATTCCGCCCGTGGAATATCAGGTTACACCAATCTTTGGAAAATAAATCTGCTTTCGACATGTATCTGCGGCAAAATACGCCTATATATTAAAGGCGAAATTGGTTTCGCCCCTCGAAATGTAGTGCAAAAGTACTGCTAATTCTATATTTTGTAGTACCTTTGGGCCACAATTTTCCCGAGTAATATGAAAAAAATCCTAACCTTCCTCGTTCTGCTCCTTGCAGTTTCCAGATTGCAGGCACAAGAGGGGTCGTTCAGCCAAACCCTGTTGCGGCTGCCCATCTCCTCGCACGTTGCCGCGCTGGGCGGAGAAAATATATCGCTCACGGAGGACGCACCCTGGGCAGGCCTGTCCAATCCCGCCCTGCTCTCTGGCGTGAGCGACCTGTCGCTTGGCCTGAATTTTATGACCTATGCCGGTGGCAGCAAATATGCTGGTGCGGAATTTGTCAAGGCTTTCGGCGAACGACACACGGGCATGGTTTTCGGCCAGATGCTGGGCTATGGCGAGATGAACGAGACGGATGCAAGCGGCAATGTGCTGGGCAAGTTTTCGCCCAAGGATATGGTGGTCGGTGTTGGCTACAGCTATCTGCTCTCCGACCGCTGGGCGGGCGGTGCCACACTCAAAGGCATCTATTCGAAGTATGCCGATTTCTCCGCCTTTGCCGTGGCCGTTGACCTCGGCATCAACTATTTCGACGAGGACCGCGACCTGTCGCTCTCGGCCACGATGATGAACATCGGCGCGCCACTCAAGTCGTTTGACGACCGCACGGAGCGCTTGCCCTTCAACCTGCAGGTGGGTTTCACCAAGGGAATGGCACACGCACCCGTACGCTTCTCGCTCGCCCTGACGGACCTGACACACTGGCGCGACAAGGATTTCTTCCATCCCTCGGACGAGAAAATGAAATTTACCACGAAGGCACTCAGCCATATTGTTATTGGCGTGGACATTGAGCCGGCCAAATTTCTCTACCTCAGTGCGGGCTACAATTTCCGCCGCGCCTACGAACTCAAAGCCGCAGGCGAATCCCACTGGGCAGGACTTACAGCTGGCGGCGGCGTGAAGGCGGGCGGTTTCCGCCTAGGCGTAGCCTACGCCAAGTATCACATGGCCTGCAATTCGCTCATCTTCAACGCGGGCTACGCTTTCTAGTTTTCCCCTCGCCGCTGGCCTTGCAGACAAACCGTTTTGTTGTCGGCAGCTGCCCGAGAGGCGAGGCTCTCTCTTGAAAATCAAATTGTTCAGTCAGATATGAAAAAGATCATCGTGGCCATTGACGGCCATTCTTCCTGCGGCAAAAGCACCATGGCCAAGAGTCTGGCCGCCCAGGTCGGATATATTTATGTGGACACGGGAGCCATGTATCGCGCTGTCACCCTCTTTGCTATGCGCCAAGGACTTTTCGATGCGCAGGGACAGCCCGATGCAGCCCGCCTGGAGGCGCTCGTTCCAAAGATTGAGGTGAGTTTCCGCCTAGACCCCGACACCCATCTTCCGCTTGTCTGCCTCAACGGTGAAGTGGTGGAAGAGGAGGTGCGCACGCTGGAAGTTTCCTCCCATGTCAGCGCGATTGCCGCCCTACCCTTCGTTCGCGAAGCCCTCACCCGCCAGCAGCAGCGTATGGGAGAGGAGAAAGGCATCGTGATGGACGGCCGCGACATCGGCACTGTCGTTTTCCCGCAGGCGGAACTCAAAGTTTTCGTGACGGCTTCGGCCGAGGTGCGCGCGCAGCGCCGCTTCCTGGAACTGACAGCCAAGGGACAGGCCGTGGCCTTCGAGGATATTCTGCGCAATGTGCAGGAGCGCGACTACATTGATTCGCACCGCGAAGTGGCTCCCCTGCGCCAAGCCGACGATGCACTGGTGCTGGACAACAGCGAAATGACGCGCGAAGAGCAAATGCAATGGTTGCTCGACCGCTTTGAGGAGCGCACGGGCGCTTCGGCTTCTTGTAATTGATAATTCCAAATGAATGGGTAACGGACTGCGTTACCCTTTTTCTCTGCTATGCACTTGATAGAAATTGACGAAGGTTCGGGCTACTGCTTCGGCGTCACCACGGCCATCAACAAGGCCGAGGAGGAACTCTCTGCGGGCGGTAGCCTCTGCTGTCTGGGCGACATCGTCCACAACGGCAGCGAATGCGAACGCCTCCGCACAAAGGGCCTCACCACCATTGACCACACAACATTGGCCACCCTACCCCGCGGCACACGCGTCCTGCTCCGCGCCCACGGCGAGCCACCCGCCACCTACGCCCTGGCCCACCAGCGCGGCATCGAACTCATTGATGCCACCTGTCCCGTGGTGCTGCAACTCCAACGGCGCATCAAGCGCGTCTATGACGAACCCGGGCAACCGCAAATCGTCATCTACGGCAAACCAGGCCATGCCGAGGTGCTGGGCCTCGTGGGCCAAACGGACGGCACGGCCATCGTGATTGAACATCCCGAGGAAGCGAACGCTCTGGATTTCAGCCGCGACATCTGCCTCTTCAGCCAGACCACCAAACCCTTGGAGGGCTTCCGCCAAGTGGTGGACTACATCAGCCAACGCATCCAACCCTCGGCCCAATTCCGCTACTTCGACACCATCTGCCGCCAAGTGGCCAACCGCCTGCCCAACGTCAGCGCCTTTGCCGCCCGCCACGATGTGGTCATCTTCGTCTGCGGACAGAAAAGCAGCAACGGCCGCGTGCTGTGTGAAGCCTGCCGCAAGGTCAATCCCGCCACGTACCAAGTGGATAATCCCGAGGACATCCGCCCCGAATGGTTCCAGGGCGAAGTGGGCAGCGTAGGCATCTGCGGCGCCACCTCCACACCCAAATGGCTCATGGAGGATTGCCGCAAACGCATCCGCGAAATTTTGGAATTGGGAGAGAATAAGGAGTAACTTGAAAGTACCGCACCTTGCTCGGTGTGAGTATGAAGTTCGTTCTCATTGAAAACGCAATGTACCGCACGCCATCGAGCAGCGTGCGGTACATTGCGTTTTCAATGAGAAAAAACTCCTAACTAAATAATCCCTCAACCTATCATATAATAAAGAAAATACATTACCTTTGCAATCGTAATTATATATTGAATAATTATGAGCAAAGCTACAATGGGCAATAAACTGCCGCGAAAACTGGCACTAAAGATGCAGACAGTGGGAGAGCAAATACGGTTGGCACGGCTGCGCCGCAATCTGAGCATAGCGCAAGTAGCAGAACGTGCCACCTGTTCGCCCTTGACAGTGACCCGCATCGAAAAGGGCACACCAACCGTAGCCATCGGCATCTACCTGCGTGTACTCTACGCCCTGCAACTAGACGATGACATCCTGCTGCTAGCCCAGAAGGACGAACTGGGAAGAAATCTCCAGGACCTAAGCCTGAAACACCGCGAACGGGCATCTAAAAAAGGATAGCAATGAGAAAAATCTACGTTTACGCTGATTTCGACTGGCTGAAAACGGCTGTGCTGGTCGGAGAGTTGGGCTACGAATCGCTTCGTGGCACAGACTCCTATTCATTCTGCTACGACCACAACTGGCTGCGGCAATATAGCGACCTCTACCTGAGCGCGGACATCAACAACTACACTGGACTGCAATTCACACAGCCCGACAGGGATATCTTCGGCTGCTTCGGCGATGCCCTACCCGACCGCTGGGGACGGCTGCTACTCAACAGACGCGAACAAATCCGTGCGCAAGAGGAGAAACGGCCTGTCCGCAAATTATCCTCTTACGATTACCTCCTGGGAATTGACGACTACTCGCGCATGGGTGGCTTCCGCTTCAAGGAATCGCCTGATGGCGAGTTTATCAACTGCGATGCCACGCTCCGCATTCCTCCTTTGACGGATATTCAAGTGCTGGTGGCAGCCAGCATGGAGGTAGAAAAGAGCGAAGAACGAAACCTGCTGCCCGACAAGAAATGGTTGCTACAACTCGTTCACCCCGGGACCTCGCTTGGTGGTGCCCGACCGAAGGCAGGAGTACTCAACGAAGAGGGAGAATTGTGTGTGGCGAAATTCCCGTCTAGAAATGACGAATACGACATCGGCCTTTGGGAGCACCTCAGCCATTTGTTGGCCAAAGAAGCTGGTGTTGAGGCAGCAGAAACGCGCGCCATCACGGCAGGAGAAAAGTATCACACACTCCTCTCCAAACGTTTTGACAGAACAACAGACGGACGCAGAAGGCATTTCGCCTCCGCCATGACACTCCTAGGCCTGACTGATGGTTGCAATGCCCAAACGGGTAACGGCTATCTGGATATTGTGGATTTCATCCTTCAACATTGCTGCAACGTGGAGGCCAATCTGCGCCAGCTCTATCGGAGGGTGGCCTTCAGCATTGCCATTGGCAATAGCGATGACCACTTCCGCAATCACGGTTTCCTACTTACGCCTAAAGGTTGGACACTCTCACCTGCCTACGACCTCAACCCCACGTTCAACGACCATCAATCTCTTCTCATCAATGCCACCACCAATCGTTCGGACCTCCAGCTACTCCTAGCATCCTCCGAGGAATATATGATTGGCAAGGAGGAAGCCACCCACATCATTGAGGAGGTGAAGGATGGCGTGAGCCAGTGGCGGTCAATGGCCACACGGATAGGAATTGCCAAACGCGAGATGGACCTCTTTGCACAAGTCTTTGAGTAAGGAATCTTCATTGAAAACGCAATGTACCGCACGCTGCTCGATGGCGTGCGGTACATTGCGTTTTCAATGAGAACAATCTCCTTACTCAAACCTTATAAGCAAGGTGCGGTACTTTCAAGTCACACCTTTTTTTCAGGTAGGTTCTATAAATTAGCTTGCGATGGATTTTTGCCTATCGATCCGGAAGTTTTTTTACATAAAGGAGCGTAGCAGGCTAGGTGACTGAATGAAAACAAAAAGATATGGTGCGAGAGGCGGAAAGACATCCAAGCCAAATAGAGATACTACCTTCCAATGAAACTAATTTATAGAACCTACCTTCAATGAAGGCCGCCTATCTCTCCGCCCGCGCAAGGCGTTGCTCCTTCAGGGCCGACAAGATGTAGAGTTGCATCATGGCGATGGCGCGGGCGTTATCGCCGCCGTTGGGGATGATGATGTCGGCAAACTGCTTGGTGGGCTCGATGAATTCGTCGTGCATGGGCTTGAGCACGTTGCGATATTTCGAGATAAGCATCTCGAGGGGATGGCCGCGCTCGGCTATGTCGCGCACGATGACGCGCAGGAGGCGCTCGTCGGGTTCGGCATCTACGTAAATCTTCAGGTCCATCTGGTCGCGCAGGCTCTTGTCGTAGAGCGTCATAATGCCTTCGACGATGATCACGTCGCGCGGCTCCACATGAATCGTTTCGGGCAGGCGCGTGCAGGTGATATACGAATAGGTGGGCTGCTCAATGGCCCGCCCCGCCTTGAGTTCCTCAATCTGGTGCGCCAGAAGCGGCCACTCAAACGCATCGGGATGGTCAAAGTTGGTCAGCTTGCGCACGGCCAAGGGCAGTTCGGACTGGTCATTATAATAGGAGTCCTGCGGGATGATAGCCACAGACCCCTCGGGCAGACTCTCAACGATTTTGCGGACTACGGTGGTTTTTCCCGAACCCGTTCCGCCAGCGATTCCAATGATTAGCACGGTGATTGATTTATTTGAAGAGGCAGGGTGGTAAACGAAGGGTCTCTCCACCCCATAGTATTAGCATAAGACGTTTGCAAATATAGGTGAAAATTCTGAAACGCCACTTATCTGCCCCTTTGTTTTTTGCGAAACGGATATTAGCAAGGGGCTGTCAAGGGGCTGTTTGCACTATGCGTGTCTCGTTTAATCGCATGCGAAACATGCGTACTTTTCCGCCGGGTTACACGCCCTCAGGCAACGTGCGGAACATTGCATTTCACTCCTAATCTCACGCAGTTTGCTGTGGCACGTTGTCTTTCAATGTCTGCGATTTCTGTTTTTCTCTCCGAGAAAGTCAGCGCCCATCGCCCCATGGGCGCTCGCCCACCGCCCCGTGGGCGCTGACTTTTTCTGAGAGCGAAACGGGGATCTCGGCTTGGGGAATGAAAAGGGGCAGTACATTGCTCACGGCTGGGCTTCCTCGCGCGCTCAGGAAGCAAAGCGACCAATAACAACACGAGGAGGGCAGCGGCTGGTTAAGCTCGCTGTCCTCCTCGTGTTTATTGTTGAGCCGTGATGACTATTTCTTCAGTTTGGCGTCGAAGAAGTTGCAGACGCGGGTGAAGAGATGGTAGCGGGTGTTGCCGCCGTAGATATTGTGATTGCGGTTCGTGTAGATTTGCATTTCAAACTGCTTGTCGGCCTGCACGAGGGCTTCGCTCACTTCGTGGGCATTGCGCACGTGTACGTTGTCATCGGCTGTGCCGTGGATGAGCAGGAGGTCGCCGTGAAGCTGGGCGGCTCGGCTGATGGGGCAGCGGTCGTAGCCCTGGGGGTTCTCCTGCGGCGTGCGCATATAGCGCTCGGTATAGACGGTGTCGTAGTATTTCCAGTTGCTGGGGGCGGCAATGGCCACACCAGCGCGGAAGACGGGACGGCCTTCGCTCATAGACATCAACGTATTGAATCCGCCGAAGCTCCAGCCCCAAATGGCGATGCGGTCCTTGTCGATGAAGGGGAGGGAGCCCAGATAGAGGGCCGTTTCCACTTGGTCCTTGCTCTCAAGGTCGCCCAGGTTGAGATAGGTGCATTTCTCGAAATCGGCACCGCGGCCGCCCGTGCCACGACCGTCCACACAGACGTAAATGTAGCCGCGCTGGGCCATGTAACTCTCGAACACGCCGCCGCCGAAGAAGCCGAGGTTCCACGAATCGGTCACCTCCTGCGAACCAGGTCCGCTATACTGATACATGATGACGGGATAGCGGCGCGCGGGGTCGAAATCCTTGGGCTTGACCATCCATCCGTTGAGCTGGACGCCCTCGCTGGTGGTGAAGGTAAAGAACTCCTTCGTGCCGAGTCGGCCGTTGACTTTCTGTTTCAGGTCGGCGTTGTCCACGAGGGTGGTCAGCGTCTTGCCCGTGGCATCGCAGAGGGAGGTGACGGGCGGTTGCTGGGCGGAGGAATAGACGTTCATGAAATATTTCATAGTTGTGCTGAACGTGGCGGAGTTTGTGCCCGTCTGCTGCGAGAGGCGCGTCACCTTACCCTTGCGGTCGGCCATATAGACCTCCTGGCGCAGGGGACTCTCGGCGCGTGCGGAATAGAAGAAGCGGCCCGCAGCCTCGTCGTAGCCATAGAAATGCGTCACTTCGAAGTTGCCCTTCGTCACGGTCTGCTCCAGCTGGCCGTTGAGGGTGTACCAATAGAGTTGCTGATAGCCCGTGCGCTCGGAGAGGAGGGAGAAGTGGCCCTTGTAGAACTTCATGTCGGTATAGGCTGCCTCGCGGATGTAGCGGTCGTTGGTCTCGCGCAGCACCATCTTGGCTTCGGTGGAGCGGGGATTGACCATATAGACCTCCATGCGGTTTTGATGGCGATTGAGGGTGATGACGGCGAGTTTGGTGGGGTCGTCGGTGAAGTGGATACGGGGAATGTAGCCGTCGGCATCGAGGGGCACCTTGAGGGTGCGGGTGACGCGGTTCTTGATGTCGTAGGAATGAACGCTCACCTTGGAGTTGGCCGTACCTGCCACGGGATATTTATAGGCGTATTCGCCGGGGTAGAGGTCGTTGTCGGCATGGGCGGGATGGCTACCCTTGAACATTTGCATGTGGTAGATATCCACGCCGCTCTCGTCGTAGCGCACCCAAGCGAGCATCTGGCTGTCGGCCGAGAAACCGAAGGAACAGTTGGTGGAGAACTCCTCTTCGTTGACCCAGTCGGGGATGCCGTTGATGATTTCGTTGAACTTGCCGTCCTTCGTCACCTGTATCTCTGCATTGCCATAGAGGAGTTTGACGATGAAGAGGTTGCCCTCGCGCACGAAGCCGATGACGTTGCCATCGGGCGAGAACTGCGGCACCTGCTGCGGGCCGCCCGTGGAGAGGGGCACGAAGGAGTTGTTCTTGATATCAAAGAGGTAGTACTCGGCCGTGAAGGAGCGGCGGTAGATGGCCTTGGTCTTGGTCTGGAGCAGGATAAACTGCTCGTCGGGCGAGAGGATGTAGCCATCGATGGTCTCGAGTTTGACAGGGCCTTGGGCCTTGGCGGCATCGAAGAGGGTGGACGTCTCCTTGCCAGTGCGGAAGGAGGAAACGACGATGCGGCGATAGTCGCTGGAAAGCTGCGAGTAGTGCTCGCCGTCCCGCATCGGCTTGACGCCATAGACATAGCGGGGCGAATAGGCACCGTCCGTGATGTCGCGGAGCGTGAGTGCGTTGGACTGTGCCTGCACCGGCGCAAGGGTCAGGCCGAAGAGCGCGGCCAGGCAGAGGATGATTTTTTTCATATTCTAAATGGAATGGGTATTACACGGATTACATGGTTTCTTCGGGCATAGAGTTGTCCACGGAACTGAAGTCCTGCTCTATGCTCACCTGGTTGCTGCCCGGCTGGATATAGACGCGGAAGGTGGGGCCCTCGCCACACCATCCCACAACGGCCCAGAAGCAGAGGCGGCCTGCATCCGAGGCTTCGCTGTTGAGACTCATGCCGTTGAGCATACCTGCATCGAAATCCTGGCGGGTTGAGGCAACACAATATTTGCTGAAATCGTCCTTGACAAAGGAGCGGGAAATCACCTCCTGCCCATCGCGGGTCACGCGGATGGTCACGCGGTTTTGATAGAACTCCTGCTCTTGATTGTCGACGAAGACGGGGAGCGTCTCATCGGCACTGGTCTGAATCTGACAAGCATATACGCTGGCACCAATGCGCAGGGTGTCGAGCAACTCTGGGCATCTGACATTGGTCTGCGGCTGATTGGTCTGCTGGGCAGCCACAACGACTGTCGAATCGGCCTGCTGAGCATCCTTGTCGCCACTGCCGCAAGCACTGCAAAGCCAACTGCCACACACGACAGCCATTAGGAGGGAGGGAAATTGTTTCATAGATTTTTTTGGATTATTCGGCCTGTTGCACAGAAGAAGAGCAACGGGGGGTCTTTTGCTATATCGGCCTACAAAATAACGAAATGCCAGCCACTTGGGCAAGAAAAAAGGCGGGAAATCCCATTGGAGATAGGGATTTTTGCGTAATTTTGCCGTGCCGCCTCTTTTTGACAACAACTCAGAATCATTGCTTCTACCCGATTGCGGCAAACGGAATATTCGTTCATGAACCTCCATACATGTAATCGCCTTGCGGCCAGGCTAATCGGCCTCCTTGTACTGCTGACATCGCTGTGCGCCTGCCACGACGATGACACCAACCCTTCCCTGTGGCCCAAAGACAAGGTGGCACGCCGAACTGTCCTTATATATATGTGTGCGCAAAATTCGCTGGGAGCCAACCACTACCACCAAAGCGACTCCATAGAAATCATGCAGGGACGACAATTCATTGCGCCCAACGACCGCCTGCTGCTCTACGTGGACGATGCCAAATACCCGCGATTGATGGAAATCAGAGCCAGCAGCGACAGGCCCGTTCTGCTTCGCCAATGGAATCAGGAGGTCAATTCGGCCGACCCGCAGACACTCTGCGATGTGGCCAGCTGGGTGCGACAACATTGTCCCGCCGAGGAGTATGGCCTGGTGCTCTGGTCGCACGCCGATGGATGGATTCCCGCCACGAACAAGGAGTATAGCCGTTCGGCATCCACCTTCGCGCCCTTTTCCTTCGGCATTGATGTGGGCACGGGCGGCAGTATGTCTGGCGACCGCGACCTGACGGGTACACCGGGCCCGCAGATGGACATCACCGACATGGCCCAAGCCCTTGAGGAAAGCGGGATACACCTGCGCTACATCCTCTTCGATGCCTGCCTGATGCAAAACGTGGAAAGCGACTACGCCCTGCGCCACGCAACGGACTATGTGGTGGCATCGCCCATGGCCATCAGCGCCTACGGCGGCAACTATACGCACCTGATTCAAGCGGGGCTGTTCAGCCCGCAGGTGGAGGACATCGTGACAACCTATTACGCCGACATCATTGACCCCGCACAAAATAGGGTGTATGGCGACTACGGCATAGTGATTTCCTGCGTGCGCACCGCTGCCCTTGACTCCCTGGCACACACCATTGCCCAACTGCTTCCCAACTCCTCCATAGCCATTGACGACACCATGCCGAATTTCAATGACGTGCAGCATTATCACCCCTACCACTCCCACTACTACTACCGGCCCAAGCAGCACGACCTGAGAAGCACGATGCAACGCATCCTCTCCGAGAAGGATATGCAAAGGCTGGACGAGGTGCTGGCGCAAGCCATCACGTGTAAACGTGCAACGACCAGATTCTGGGCCGGCCCCAGCAACTGGTCATACATCAACGTGGATACCACCAACTACTGCGGCGTGGCGGCTTTCCTTCCACAGCCAGCCTATACGCAAAATGCCAACGCATGCATCTTTGGCGACCTGAACGAACAGTTCCGCCAGACGGAATGGTATCGCGCAGCGGGATGGACGGACTACGACGAGCGTCTGCTACGCCTGCCCTTGTAAACGGCCGACAACACCGCCCCTCCCCCCCTAACTGATATTTGAACATAGACAATCCCCCCTACCGTGAAACTAGCCAAGAAATATCTGATTACCGTCATCGCCTTCGTGGTCATCATTGGTTTCCTCGACACGAACAGCGTATGGAACCGCCTAGAAATTAGGAAGGTCAACGACTCTCTGCGCCACGAAATCCAAGTGTACAAGGAACGCAGCCAACGCGACAGCCTGCGCCTGGACGAACTGCGCAACAATCCCGACGCCATCATCCACGTGGCCCGCGAACAATATTTCATGAAGCGGCCTGGCGAAGACATATATATTATTAAGTAGGTTCAATATATAGAGTCTACCCCAAGCGCTAGACGCTGCCCCAACAAATACCCCATCCCTATGTCACTTCGCACAATTCTCTATTCTATTGGCGGCCTTCTCCTTCTTGTAGGTGCTGCCCTTCCCGTCTTCCCCACTCTCATGGGCTATGCCCCCGCCATCTACACGGCAGGCGCATTCCTCTTTGGTGCCGTGCAAGTCACCAGTCCGCTGCCCATTGACCACTTTGCCGTTCGCCGTCTCTATCGCCAGCAAAAGTTTGGCGCACTCTGTCTGCTCGTGGCAGGCGGCATGATGTTTATGAGCAAATACCAGGTGGAACCCTGCGCCCACGACGAATGGAAACTCGCACTGGCCATCGGCGCCATTATCGAACTCTACACTTCCTTCCGACTGCCCGCTGTCATCGAAAAAATCAACCGCGAAGGCTGACCACCGTCCCCTTCCGAACAGGCCATAGCCGAGAGAAGCCCTACCTTCCATTGAAGTCTAGTTTATAGAACCTACCTATAAATTGTAAATAAAAAACCGCGATTTTAACATTTCCGAAGTGTTGCGATATGTTAACGCGATTTGGATTTCGCGGAAAAATGTATTATCTTTGTACTAGCGAAGA
>SFID01000065.1 GCA_004555425.1 Bacteroidales bacterium | reverse complement strand
CGTGTGCTTATAGGGAAGGACTGAATCGTGCAGTGCAATAGTAAATGAATGTTACCTTGTGAGACACCTCATCAGATGTCCGAAAGGAACTCTCTATCCAAGACGATAGGACGGAATCCGACAATAGGATAGAAGTGATGCTACTCATAGGGATAGCTGAAAACAACTTGCCACACATCGCAAGATGAGAAAGCACGAAACCGCCGTATGCGGAACCGCACGTACGGTGGTGTGGGAGGTCGGTAAATGTGAAAATAGGAGGCAAATGCCTTTTATGATTAGCATTTACCTCCTACCCGATTGCCCAATATAAGGGATGTAATACAAAGCATATAGGAAATTCAATATGCTTTAGCGGATTTTCAACTTGCTTTAGCGGATTTTCTAGATGCTTTAGCGGTGAGCGAATTGCCGATGTAGGATTTTTTTCGCGGCCGAAATCATAAAAGATATTAAAGTTTTTCGCGCTAAAAAAGTTGGTAACTACTCAGGTCGTTTGGTGCCCGAAAAAATGGATAGGCTGGGTGCTAATGATGGGTGGAATGATGCCGTCTGTGCGCCCCGAATAGAATCCCTAGCCAGCAAACAACAACCTGAGTAGTTACAAAAGAAGACGAATTTCGTGCCCCAAGGTACCACCCTGTTCTGCCCTAGGCGCAGGTTGTGGTCCCTTCGGGGCGCACAAACTGGGCGCACAAATGGTATGATTATCGGGCCATAAGTTGGTTGCAGAACCTGAACTTGTCATTTCCGCAACGGAAATTCCCGTTTTTTTCTCGGACTTTCCCAGCGACCCGCGCCTGCGGGTCACGCGACCTGCGCCCGCGGGTCACACGACCTGCGCCCGCAGGTCACACGACCTGCGCCCGCGGGTCGCTGGGAAAGTGCCGAGGCGAAACGGGAACAAGCCTTGGAGAGCCTGCATCCCGTAACTGCTCAGGTGGCAACTGAAAAGACAAAAACCATGATAAACCCCTTGAATAGGCTGGGGGCTTCGCCCTGGTGCTAGGCTTCCGGTTGGGTCTTATAAGAGCCAGCTCTTAACGCCCCAACCAAAACCTAACCCCACCTTCTATCAGAAAGCCGCCAGCCTCTTCAAGGCGATAAACAGGAAATAAACCCATTTTCCTCTGAAGAGGTGCATCGTTCCGTTGTGTACTTCCATTAGTTTTCGATGATGATTTCAGCCAGATGGGTTTAGGTAGGTTCTATAAATTAGTTTCATCGGAATCATATTTTATAAATCTTTTTGTTTTTCATTCGGTCACGTAGCCCGCTACGCTCCCTCACGAAAAGCAAAAACCTACGGCACGATAGCCGCAAATACATCGCAAGCTAATTTATTGGACCTACCTTTCCTGTTTATCGCCTTGTGCTTGATGCAAAACCAGATACAACTCCAACTTTTGGCTAATCTGCTGGTCCTGTTTATCGCCTTGTGCTTGATGCAAAACCAGATAGGGTGATGCGGTGGCTGGCAGAAAATCGCTGAGCTTGCTCAGGGATTTTCTGACAGACGCTGCATCAATGTCTCGTCAGAGACATTTGCATCAAGTACAAGGGGCTTTTTGGTTTTTGTTTTATCAGCTGCAACCTGAGTAGTTACAAAAGTTGGATTTTAATATTTCGGGTAACTACTCAAGTCGTTTTTTCGGGCACCAAACGACCTGAGTATTTACTTCGTACGGGCATTTAATCTGCGCCCTCGGAGCGGTGGGCGAGCGCCCACGGGGCGATGGGCGGTCTCCCACGGAGCGGTGGGCGCTGACTTTCTTTGAGATTGAAACGGGAATGTCGGGCTCTGGAATGAATATGTACTATGCTTGGTTTGTTGGCGGCTGGAGGAATGAGAATGTACCACACGCTCTCAAGCATCCTGCGGTACATTGCCTCACAATGAGAACTACCTCTTTACTCCACTATCTTGTCAATGGAAACCAACTCCAAAGGCGCACCAAGCTGGGTTGTTCCTTCGCGTAACTCCCATTTCTCGCCTCTGCGTACGAAAAAGCGGGGCGCGCTGTATGCGCGCCCCGCGATGTATCGGGTTGAGGATGTTTGGCTGCTGATTACTTTTCGTAAATCTTCACCTTCGTGCCGTCGTAGCCTACTGCCATAATGTACTTGGCATCTTCGCTGGAGGGGAAGAGTACGTAGGTGTAGCGGCTGGACATTTGCGAATCGCCTAGGCCGAACATGGTGATGCGAATCAGTTCGCCGTTGGAATTGTACGTCTCATAGCCTACTGCGCCAGGCCATTTGCTGTTTTCCACGCGTACTTGGTTGTTGCTCGGTGCGCCACAGCCTGTGCCAAGTGTGCCTTCGGCGAGCACCACTTTGTCGCGGAAGTTTTCCCAGTTGTAGGCGTTGATATAGTTGAGGGCGGCAGGTGCCTTCGGGTAGCCCTTCGACTGGATGTACTGCTTCGTGGCTTCCACCATTTCCTCAGTGATGATGTTCCAGCCCTTAGAGTAGTCCTCAATGTAGGCATTGATGGGCTTGAGGATGCCGGCTTTTTCGAAGAAGTCGGTGAGGTCCGTTTGCATGGCGTCGCACATACGGCGTACCATTTCCATCTGCTGCTTGCCGTTCGTGTTGAAGGTCTGCGTGTTGAAGCCTTCGCGGTAACTGTGGTAGAACTTGCTCATGCCGTCGGGCTGCGCACCGGCCTGCTTGCTCCAGAGGTTGAGTTGCCAGAAGGGAATCACCTTGACGAAGTGGTCGTAGTTGCGCGAGGTAGTGGTCACCTGTCCTGTGCTGTTGCCGTCGGCGTCCTGTCCTTGCACGCTCACGCTGTTGGGTTTCGTGCCGTGGTAGTCGGGACCATCCTGCAACTGCCAGGAGGTGCCCTTGCGCACACCTTCCTCGAGGTAAGCCTCGAAGCGGCCGCCGCGCTTGCCCGAGTAGTCATTGACGCCCGAGATTTCGTCTTCCAGACGGTGGTGTCCGACGCCGTATGCCGTTTTTGCGCCCACGGTGTGCTCTACCCAAGAGGCGTAGATGTTGTTCGTCGTTTCGCCGCAACCGCTCCACTTGAAGCCAGGCGTAATCTGGTTGTTGTGGCCGAGTTCGTGAGCGATGCCCCAGAAACCGAAATTGCTGGGGTTCACCCATTCGTCGAAACTACCAAAGGCAGCAGCAGCACCGAGGCCGTCGGCAAACATGCCGCTCTTGACGGGACGGGCAAACTGGTGGTTACGCGGTTCGTCGTTGAAAAGGTGCATACCCATAATTTCGTGCTCGCGGTAGATAACCTCGTCCAGAATCTTGGCCAGTTTCTCCATGTTGGAGGGACACTTGGCCTTCAGGTTCTTCATCGGCGCGGCCATGTGCATACGCTGGGTGAGAATGTCAAAGATGTCGCTCTTGGCCGTCTTTATCATGCGGGTGTAGTCAGCGTTCGTATGGCGCGAAGCATCGAAGTAGCCGTTCTCATAGGCCATGGCGAAGTGCAGGCGAACGGCAGGCGCGTTGGCGTAGTCGTCGGAGAAGTAGAAAACGTAGGCGTTACCGCGGTTTTGTGCCTCGATGACGTTGATGCCATTGTGCAGGTTGTAGAAACTTTCGGGCTGTCCTTCGGCTTCGATGTCAGCCTGGTTGCTGAAACACTTAATGCAGATGCTCACGGGGTGCTGGTCGCTGATGCCATCGGCGAAGACCGCAATCTTCTCGCCCTTCTCGAAGTAGATACCCGTGGGGTTCTCGTAGAAGTCGTAGGCGTTGCTCGTCTTCATACGCTGCTGGACTGTTTCGCGGCGCTCGTAGCACTGGAAGGTACCGACGCGGAACTCCGTGCTATAGTTCGTGTTGCGGATATAGCTGGCCAACTGGCGTGCGAAGGGGTCGGTACAGAGGGCGATGTCGGCATCCGTGATGCCAGGCTTCAGTTCGTAGCAGAGGGCATCGGTGAAGAGCGTGTTGGTGGTCTGCTCTGATTTGTAGAATTCCATCTCTGCGCAGCTGACGAAGTTGTTCTGGCCCGTATGGACGGTCAGGCGCACGCTGTGTACCTTGTCCGCACCGTTCTCGCCAAGTTTCACGCTGGTGGGTTGTTCGGAGAAGCCGAAATCCTTCTGGTCGGCCACTTTCACCCAAGTGGTGGGCGCATCGGTCGTGCTGTATTCCACGGTGACCTTGCCAAAGCGACCGTTGCCGCTGTCCGAGCGGGGGATGTAGGTCAGGTAGTCAATGTGGGGGGCATTGACGAAGGTGTAGGTGAGGGTGACGGGGAATTTCGTCGAACTGCCGTTCCAGACGGAGTGGTAGTACGAGCCGTAGTTGCCGTCGTAGGTCTTGGCAATGCCCTCGTTGGAGGAGTTTTGTTCGCTGGCCTTCGCGCTCTTCACGGGAATCTGGGTGTCGCCCTTGATAGAGTTGATGGCTGCGTTGCCGCGCTGCTCAAAGGTCAGCGTCTTAGTGGTGCCGTCGGCCAAGGTCACGAGGATTTCGCCCGTGCGCGGCTCGGTGCTATACCAATAGTCAGCCTTGATTTTCCAACTGCCAGGTTTGCGCTCGCTGATAGTAAACCAAGGCGTCTGTCCTTCCGCCCATTGCGGTGTGAGGGTGTAGGAGGAAGAGGTGGAGAGCAGGGGAACGATGGTCGTACCGCCGTTGGCGCTCACAGAGATGCCGCCCGTGGGGGCAATGACCGTGGCGGCCTTTCCCTTTGCGGGAAGATTCCCGCTGTTCTGCGCACTCGCGGCGGCGGGCAACAGGGTCAGCGCTGCGGCACACAGGATGTGGAGGATATTCTTGTTCATGATGATTTGCAATTTGAATGTGCGGAATGATTACTTCACAAGTACGCGCTTGCCTTCAATGATATACACACCTGCGGGCAGGCTCCAAGCGTGTGTGCCGGCCGAGAGTTGCTCGTTGACAACGAGTTTGCCGCTCACGTGGTAGATGTGGAGGGGCTGGGCTTGGGCAGTGGTGACAACGATTTGGCCATCGCGTGCCTGGATTTGGGTGTCAGCATTTGTCTGCACCGTTTCAACGCCCGTGGGGTCAATGACGCGGAACCAGTTGGAGTTGATGGTCAACTCGGGGTACTGCGTGGAAGTGGCAACGAGGCGAATCTTCCATTGGCCCGTCTTGAAGGTGGTCTTGTAGGTCGACAGGGTATAGTCCGTGCCCTTTACCAGAGGTTCGAGGGCGTCGTTCTCCCAACTGAGCGAGAAGCCGGCGGGCTGTCCCCAGGCGTTCAAACGGATGAAGGAGGTGGCATCAACCACGTCGTTCACGTTAATATTCTCCGAGAGTTGGAAAGGACGCTGCGGAGCGATGCACCAGTTCATCAGGTTCTGCTTCGTGGAAGTATTGTACACCTTCACGAAATGGCAAGGAGCCAACTGGTTGCCATCTACATAGAAATCCTCCATGGACTTCTTGTCATCCGTGTTGTGGGTAATGCTGGTCAGTTGGTTGTTTGAGGCACTGAGCGTGCGCACCGAACTGCTGGAAATGTCGAGGGTGGTCAGGGCGTTGTTGTCCAGCCAGAGTTCTTGCAGATTTGCCTTGCCCGTGAGGTTGAGGGTGATCAGTTGGTTGTTGAACGCTACGAGTTGCTGAGGGTCTGCGCCCGTGCTGAGCACAATCTTCGTCAGTTGGTTGTTCTGGCACCAAACGGCCTTGATTTCCTTGCTCGAAACACCGAGTGCGGTGAGTTTGTTGCCCGCACAGTTGAGGATTTGCAGGGACGTGTTCTTGGAGGTGAGCAGGGCGGTGAGTTGGTTGTTGGCACAGTCAAGGCTAACCAGGTTCGGGCAGTCTCCAGTGGTGAGTGCCGTCAACTGGTTGTCCGAGCAGTTCAGTTCTTCCAGCACAGGCACTCCCGAGAGGTCCAGCGCAGTGAGCGCATTGCCAGGCACGATGAGTTGCATCAGGTTGGTTGCATCCGTCAGGGTGAGTTCGGTCAGGCCGTTGTCGGGTGCGTAGAGCATGGTGATGGGTTGCGAGGTGGTGATGGTGAGTGCCGCACCCTGTACGGGGATGGCTTGCTCCTCACCAGTGAAGGCCACTGTGCTCGTGCTGCCACCATCCCAAGCGAGTTGCGCCTGCACACCAGCGTTGAGGGCAATGGTCAGGGACTGACCCGCAGCCTTGTTAGTGCGAAGCGTCACCTCATCCGCTTGGGCCGTTGTTGTCAGCAGTGCTGTGCACAGTGCCACGAGGAGAGATTTCTTGTTCATGATTTAGTTAGGAGTTAGGAGTTAGGAGTTAGGAGTTAGGAGTCGGGAATTGGGAATTGGGGGTTCATCCTTATTTAAAGGCAATGCTTCTTCACTAATGCCTAATACTTAATAAAGTCTTATGCTTGCGGAAGCCGTACATTTGGCAGACCTTGGCGCAGTGAAACACCGCACTTCCTATACTATCGAGCCAGCAGCCGCAGGCTGCGTTGAAACAGGAAGCCCGAAGGGATTCCCTGAAACTAGGAAGCCGCAGGCTTCCGCTGAAACCAGGGCGCGAAGCGACCGTTGAAACTAAGGGCGCGAAGCGACCATTGAAACTAAGGGCGCGAAGCGACCGTTACGCATGCACAAAGGTACCTATTTCTTCGCCATCCAGCACGCGTTTCAGGTTGCCCACCTTGTCCATATTAAATACGTAAATGGGGAGTTTGTTTTCGCGACACATTGCTGTGGCCGTAATGTCCATCACTTTGAGGCCGCGGCTAATGACTTCGTCGTAGGTGATGTCGTCAAACTTCGTGGCGGTGGGGTCTTTCTCGGGGTCGGCGGTATAGATGCCGTCCACGCGGGTGCCTTTCAGCATTACGTCGGCCTCAATTTCGATGCCGCGGAGCGAAGATCCCGTGTCCGTGGTGAAGTAGGGGTTGCCCGTTCCGCCGCTCATGATGACTACTTCACCCTGTTCCATAGCCTCGATGGCTTTCCATTTGTTGTAGAACTCGCCGATGGGCTCCATGCGGATGGCCGTAAGCACGCGGTTGCGCACGCCGATAGCACCGAGGGCACTACTGAGTGCGAGCGAGTTAATCACTGTAGCGCACATGCCCATCTGGTCTCCCTTCACGCGGTCGAAACCCTTGCCTGCGCCCGAGAGGCCGCGGAAGATGTTGCCGCCGCCAATGACGATGCCTATCTGAACGCCCGAGGCCACGGCTTCCTTGATTTGCTCGGCGTATTCGTTGAGTCGCTTCACGTCAATACCGTAACCTTGTTCGCCCATCAGGCTCTCCCCACTCAGTTTGAGGAGGATTCTGTTGAATCGTTTCATATTCGGAAAATGTGTTTTTGAGTATTCTAAGATTATATGGCGACACTCGCCACGCAGCAAATTTACTGTTTTTGAATGGAATGAGCATACAAGGTGCTGAAAAATAGTCTGAAATCCTAATGGGGAAGCGTGTTTTTCAGCAATAAAAGTACGGGAGAGCCCATCACGAAATCCTATATCCCCGCCTTTTCAACCACAGTCCGAGCCCCACGCCGCGCATGCCGAGATGGGCAATCAGGGCTACCCAAAGGAGGTGATTGCTTGGTGTCCACAACTGCGTGGGCAAGGCGATGAATAGAAAGAGAGCGGTGCTCAGCAGCATGGTCAGCAGCATGGGGCGCGTACCCGTCATGCCGATAAAAATGCCGTCGAGGAGGAAGGCGCTGAAACCCACCAGCGGAATACAGGCCACCCAAGGCAGATACGTCCGGGCGCAACCGACAACGTCCGCCGCGTTCGACAGCCATTCCAGCACCCAGCCGCCCACTCCTATATATAATAAGGAGAACAACGCACCGCAAACTATTCCTATGCGAAATAGTCGGGCGGTGGTTTGGTGCAGTCGGGCGGGGTCCTGCTGTCCGAGATAGCGACCCGTCAGTGCTTCGCCCGCGTAGGCGAAACCATCCATGAAATACGAGAAGAAGATGAAAAACTGCATCAGCAGGGCGTTGGCGGCCAGGGTCGTGGTGCCGTAGCGCGCACCTATGGCGGTGAAACTATAGGTAATGGCGATGAGGCACAGGGTGCGCAGGAAAATGTCGCTGTTCAGCCGCAGCAATCGCTTGAGAGCCTTGCCCTCGTGCCAACCTCGCAGGTAGGCGCGGCGAAACAGGTGGCGATATTTTCTGTGGAGCATAGCGATGGCCGTTGCGAGGGCCACGTATTGTGCGAGAAGGGTGCCCAGCGCAATGCCTGCCACCTGCATCTTTGCAAGATAGACTAGGCACAAACTGGCGGGGATGTTGACCGCGTTTTGCACGATGGAAAGCACCATCACTCGCCTGGCATCCTGCATTCCTAGCAACCAGCCGTGGATGCCATACAATGAGAGGACGGCGGGCGCGCCCCAGATGAGGATGCCAAAGTAGGTTTCGGCATCGCTGCGCACCTCGGCGGTCAGATGCAGGCGGTCGAGGGCCATTTGCGAAACGGGATGCTGCACCAGACAAATGATCGCCGAAATCGTCAGGGCCAATGCCAGCGACCGAACAAGGATGCGCATACTCTCTGCTTCGTCTTGCGCGCCACAGGCTTGGGCAGTCAGTCCGCCGGTGCCCATTCTGAGGAAGCCAAACAGCCAGTAGGTGATATTGAAAAGCAGGCCGCCCACTGCGATGGCCGCAATGGCATTCGCCGTTCCCATGTGGCCCACAATAGCCGTATCGGCCAGTCCCAGGAGTGGGATGGCCAGGTTGCTGATAATGCTGGGGATGGCTATGCGCAGTATTTCTTTCAAGGTAGGTTCTATAAATTAGATTGTGATGGTTTTGCGGCTATCGTGCCGTAGGTTTTTATTTTTCGTGAGGGAGCGTAGCGGGCTACGTGACCGAATGAAAAACAAAAAGATACGGTGCGAGAGACGTAAAGACGTCCAAGTCTATTATAAAAGAAGATTCCATTGAAACTAATTTATAGAACCTACCTCAATGGACTTGGGGGAAGGGTTGAGGGGAAAGGCAATGTCGAAAACCTATGTTACGGCAAGAACGTCACCTCCTTGAAGGCGTAGGTGCGCAGACGGCCTTCGCTGTCGCGCAGTTGGAGCAAACCTTCTGGGGTGAGGTCGTGGAAGGAGGCTGTGAATGTGCCGGCATCATCGCGATAGGGATGCTCGCCCTCGCGGCGGTACATGGCGGCGCGGTAGTGCTTGTCCAGACGTTGGCTGTTGTCCTCCAGCATCTCGCTCCACCATTGGCGAAACGCTTTGACAAATCCGCGCATCACGGCGGCGCGGTCCACCTCCTTGCCCAGTTCAAGGCGGATGGACGTGGGGTTGGGCGCATCGCTCGCAAAGGCTGTTTGGTTCACGTTGAGGCCGATGCCGATGATGGTGCTGCCGATGCGGTCGCCCGAAAGGGTATGTTCGAAGAGCATACCGCCGATTTTGCGGTCTTGGTAATAGAGGTCGTTGGGCCATTTGATGCTTACGCTGCTGCCCAGGTACTTCGCCAGTGCTTGCGCTGCGGCAAGCGAGGCCACTTGGGTGAGCGCAAACTGATGGCGCGCGGGGAAATCAAGGCCCCGCAGTCGCAGGCCGAGCAGCAGGTTGGCCTCTTTGGCCGCTTCCCAATGGTTGCCGCGCTGGCCGCGTCCTGCCGTTTGGAAATCTGTGGTGACGAGCAGCGTGTCGTGGGGCAGGGCTTCGGCTTCGGGTGTCTTGAGATAGTTCATCACCGTGTCCAGCGTGGCGAAATGCTGATAGTCCCAGTCGGGCGGGCATTCAGGAAAATGGTACAGCGTCTTCTTCGGCAGCGCGGTGCGAACGATGTGGTAGGCGCGTGTGGCTAGATTGCGAATCATCTGGTCGTCCACGTCCTCGTCAAATAGGATTTCCACCCAATGCTGCTTGTTCCAGTGCCACGCAGGACGGATACCCGCGTAATGGTCGCGCAGGTCTGTGCCCTCATCGGGGTCGCACTTGACCACCATCAGGTCGGGGCGGTCAAGGTCGAGGGCTGCAAAGATTTTTCCTTTCAGACGAAAGAGAATCATCTCGGGACCGAAGGCTGAATCTTCCGTCACATCGGGCAATGACAGGCAGTGCTCGCGAATTTCTTCAATATTCATAATTGGTGGTGATGTGTTTTTATGGTGTTGATACCAGAGAGCCGTGCAAACGTGGGCGCCAAGGTCGCACCGCACCCTCTGCGACAGCCTTGCTCAGCGCATCTGTGTGCGCCAGTCGAAGGCCCGCTGCTCGTGGCGCAACTGATAGCGCGCGGCATTGCCGATAATCGTGATGACATCGTAGCGCCAGACGTTGTCGAGGCGGTTCAGGCGCAGATACTCGTGGGCAGCGTCCATAATATGGCGGCGTTTATCGTAATGAACGGCAGCGCGGGCTTCGCGGAAGTCGCCGCCCGAGCGCGTCTTGACCTCCACGAAAACGATTTCACCCAGATATTCGGCGATGATGTCAATTTCCAGGTGACGAAATCGCCAGTTGCGCTCCAGAATCTGGTAGTCCTGGTGCATCAGATGGAGGGCAGCGGTTTGCTCGCCCCAAAGGCCAATTTCGTTGTGCTGTGCCATTACCGTTTGCGCTTAAAGAAACTTTTCATCAGGCCCGCGCATTCCTCCTCAAGCACGCCTTGCACCACCTCGGTGCGGGGATGGAGGGCGCGGGGAGCGAAGGTGGCGAATCCGCGTTTGGGATCGGCGGCGCCATAGACCACGCGACCCATCTGCGACCAGCCGATGGCGCCCGCACACATAATGCAGGGCTCCACGGTCACGTAGAGCGTGCACTGGTCGAGGTACTTGCCGCCTAGGGCCTCGGAGGCAGCGGTGAGGGCTTGCATTTCGGCGTGCGCGGTCACGTCGTGGAGGGTTTCGGTGAGGTTGTGTGCCTTGGCCAGAATGCGACCTTGGCAAACAACGATGGCCCCAACGGGCACCTCGTCGGCCTCGAAGGCGCGCTCGGCCTCCAGCAGGGCCATCCGCATATAGCGTTCATCGTCGTTTTGTGGGGATTGCATGAGTGGGAAGGGTATGTTGGTATGTGTTCCTAGTATTTTAGGTAGGTTCTATAAATTAGTTTCGTTGGAAGGTAGTATCTCTATTTGGCTTGGATGTCTTTCCGCCTCTCGCACCATATCTTTTTGTTTTTCATTCAGTCACGTAGCCCGCTACGCTCCTTCATGGAAATCAAAAACCTATGGCACGATAGGCAAAAATTCATCGCAAGCTAATTTATAGAACCTACCTTTAGCCTGCGCAAGAGGCATGGCCGACCGAGCAACCACGACAGCCGTGTGCGGTCCAGCACAAGGGCCAGCGCGAGACAGCCCGCCGTGGCCACCGCAAGGGTCACGAGGGTGAAGGCGAGGCTCGTCGGGTCCCAGCCGAAGAGGGGCGCGTAGAATTTGGCCGCCATTGTGAAGACGGGATGCAGGAGATAAATCGGCAGGGTGTTCATGCCGACATATTGCACGCTGCGGTGGAGGGACGGACAGGCCGCAGCCAGACGCTGGTCGGCCCAGGCGGTAAACGACAGAGCGCAATAGGCCATCACGGGTACGCTGATATACATCCAGTCCCACGCCGCGGGCCACACCACAATGCCGCCCAGCAACAGCAATGCCCAGGGCGAGCCCACCACCACGCGGTCGTAGCGTCCAAGGGCCTCGCGCGCCACCACACCTATATAATAATAGAACGCACTCGCCGTCGTCATCTCAAACGGCCATGCCAATGTGAAGGCCAACAGGGCTGCGCCATACACGAAGAGCCGACCTGCGCTGTCCATCCGCCGTTTGAGCAAATGATAAACGGCATACCAAATGACGGAACAGAAGAACATATTGCGCAGAAACCAGTAGGGCCCAATGCTCGTCACGGCCACACGTTCCCATACTCCTGCCAGCGTGAGCGCGGTGAGGCCGCCGCGAACGGGCAGAAAGCAGGACAGCACGGCGAATGCGCTCACCAGCACCACGTAGGGCACAAGGATGCCGCGCAGATAGCGCAGAAAATCGCCCAGCCCCTTCTGTACGTTCAAGAGCATGCCCGTCACGAACAAGAAAGCGGGCATCATGAACGACAGGATGCCCAATTTCGCCTGCGGATAGTGGTCGCCCCACTGCGTGATGTGCACCAAAATCATCAGCACGATGAGGCAGGCGCGCGCCGTGTTGATACTCGTGCACACTGCTGCCCGCGGGACTGTCGTACTGCGGATATGGGGCGTACTAGAGGTCATGTTGCTGCAGGCGATATTCGGCCAACTGCTCGTACTTCGTGCCAGGGCGGCCGTAGTTGGCATAGGGATAGATGCTGATGCCGCCGCGGGGCGTGAAGATGCCCGTCACCTCGATGTACTTCGGGTCCATCAGTCGCACGAGGTCCTTCATAATCACGTTGACGCAGTCCTCGTGGAAATCGCCGTGGTTGCGGAAACTAAACAGGTAGAGTTTCAGGCTCTTGCTCTCCACCATCCGTTCGCCGGGCAGGTAACTGATGCGGATTTCCGCAAAGTCGGGCTGACCCGTGATGGGGCAGAGGCTCGTGAATTCGGGGCAGTTGAAGCGCACCCAATAGTCGTTGTCGGGGTGCTTGTTGACGAAGGTTTCCAATACTTCGGGCGCATAGTCGTCGCGGTAGATCGTCTTGCGGCCCAGGGCTTGCAGGTTGTCGTTTTCTCTATTCATGGTGTTTGGGAATTACGGAGGGGGAATATGGATGGCTCTTCTGGAAGGACCATACGGGGCAGTCCTTTTATCTCCAGACTTTGAGCGAATACGAGGCTTCGATGCGGCGCTCCAGTTGGTCGGGCACATTGACGAAGAAGTCCATACCCGTGAGTCGCTCCACCTCGTCCACAGAGGTGGCCGCCTGCGTCATGGGCTGTTTGTGGCTGCGGTTGCTGTAGATGAAGCCGATGGCCTTCTCCTTTCCCTGCTGGAGGGAGAGCACGCACTTGAAGAATCCCGTGGGCACCGTCACCCTGTGGTCGCGGCCGATAGTGGGGAGTTTGCGCCCTCGGTCGTAGAGCGGTCCGCAGACGATATAAACACGGCCCTCTTGCTGTGCCCAGCGGCGGCAAGCCTTCTCGAGCGTGGCCCACGAACCCGCGTTGAGGCTATGGTCCTGCGGACAGATATTCGTCATGTAGAAGCATTCCGCTTGGGCTTTGCCGCTCCAGTGCATATCGGCTGCGGGCACCATGTGACCGCGGTCGTAGCCCGAACCTTTGTAGTCGGTGGTTGTCACCTGATGGGGCGCTGCCACTTCGGGGTCGGGCAGGAAATTGTCCTCCCTGCGGCCTGCGGCAGATGCCTCGCTGGCGGTCAGTTCCCACGCCACCCAGTTGGGATTGTTGTGCTCGCGGTTGAAGGAGAGCGTGAAGCCCGTGTGCCGAATGATTTGTTCGGGCACTCCCTTGAGTCGCGCGGGTAGTTCCATCAGTCGTTGGTTGCTTGTCGAAGCATTCTCCGCATAATCTTCGGTCGTGCCTGCTGTCTGTTTCTCGGCCATAGCCTCCTCCATGGGATGGAAGAACAGCGCAGAGGCCGTGGCAACGGCAACGGTCAGGAGCATAAGAAGGGGTTTGCTATTCATAGGCAGGAGGCTTAGATTCTGATTTTCGCAATGGCCTTGCGCAGGCAGCCTTCGCCGATGATGGGCGCATGGGCATCCTCGGGCCAAACGATGGCAAACTCGCCGGGGTGCAGGGTCAGGTAGGTAGCCGCTGGGGCAGGGTAGAGGGCAAAGTCGGCCTCGGCATTAAAGGGCGCTTCGGGCTCCACGTCAATATCGCCCAGGTGACGCCAGCCAAATATCTCGGGACCGCTAAGCGGGAAGTGTACATCCAGATAGGCGCGATGCACCTCCAGTTTTTGCGCCTCGGCCGTGAGCAACCTTGCATCGGCAATGTTGATAAACAGGTCGTCGCCGCGCAGGGTGATGCGCTCGGCGGGCGCGTGCAAGAGGTCGTGCGTACGAACATACTCAAAGAGTTCGCCCAGCAGGGGGTGCAGCGACAAGTATCTGTTGCTAGTTTCTAATGAACCAAGTACCATAGGAATACGGATTGATGTTAGCACTGCAAAATTACGCAAAGGCTGCGAGTGGGCCAAGT
The DNA here is from genome assembly GCA_004555425.1 of Bacteroidales bacterium. Taxonomy (GTDB): domain Bacteria; phylum Bacteroidota; class Bacteroidia; order Bacteroidales; family Bacteroidaceae; genus Alloprevotella. The sequence continues at coordinate 681 of SFID01000065.1, read as the reverse complement.
GCACCTTGTGGAATTGTAAGAAAGTCAAGCCTCGCTGGGCGCTCCCTGTACTTGGCGCCGCAGGTGTAAATGCTATTCTCATCCACATTCGTTAGATTCTATTATTGTGTATCATTTCCATGATACTCACACCTTGGTGAGAAATGTACCGCACCTTGCTAGCAAGGTGTGAGTACAGGGTTTGTTCTCATTGTATAACTATTATTGTGTGTCATTCCCATGATACTCACACCTTGCAAAGGTGAGAAATGTACCGCACCTTGCTAGCAAGGTGTGAGTACAGGGTTTGTTCTCATTGTGTAACTATTATTGTGTGTCATTTCCATGATACTCACACGTTGCAAAGGTAAGAAATGTACCGCACCTTGCTAGCAAGGTGTGAGTACAGGGTTTGTTCTCATTGTATAACTATTATTGTGTGTCATTTCCATGATACTCACACGTTGCAAGCAACGTGCGGTACATTTCTTTTCAGCGCAATTTGCAATTAAAAATCCACCTGAGTAGTTCCCCGAAATGTTAAATCCAAATTTTTTTGCGCGAAAATTTTTAATATCTTTTATATTTTCGGCCGCGAAAAATTCTCTATATCGTCAATTCGCGCACCGATAAAGCCAAGAAAATTTCCGCAAAAGCATTTAGAAAATCCGCAAAAGCATCTAGAATTTCCAACTTCCGATG
>SFID01000064.1 GCA_004555425.1 Bacteroidales bacterium | reverse complement strand
TATCAATACAGCGAAATCATCCGTTCGCTTATGAGCGTTTATTTCTGTGGCGGCTCATGCATAGAGGATGTCACCACTCATCTGATGTACCACCTCTCGTATCATCCTACCTTGCGCACATGCAGCTCTGATACCATACTCAGGGGTATCAAGGAACTGACTCAAGAAAACATCACCTATACTTCCGACCAAGGCAAGACCTACGATTTCAATACTGCAGGCAAGCTCAACACTTTGCTTGTCAATGCTCTGATTTCCACAGGTGAACTGAAGGATGGAGAAGGCTATGATGTAGATTTCGACCATCAGTTCCTTGAAACAGAGAAGTATGATGCCAAACCGACTTACAAGAAGTTCCTTGGCTACAGACCTGGTGTATATGTCATTGGTGATAAGATTGTCTATATCGAGAACAGCGATGGCAACACGAACGTACGCTTCCATCAGGCAGATACTCATAAGAGATTCTTCTCGCTCATGGATTCCAAGAATATTCATGTGAATCGCTTCAGGGCCGACTGCGGCTCCTGCTCGAAGGAAATCGTCAGTGAGATAGAGAAGCATTGCAAGCACTTCTACATCCGTGCCAACCGATGCAGTTCACTCTACGATGACATCTTCGCGCTTAGGGGATGGAAGATGGAGGAAATAAACGGAATCCAGTTTGAACTCAACTCCATTCTCGTTGAGAAATGGGAGGGCAAATGCTATCGTCTTGTCATTCAGAGGCAAAGACGCACAAATGGGAGCCTTGACCTGTGGGAAGGAGAATACACTTACCGTTGTATTCTGACCAACGATTACAAGTCATCGACAAGAGATATTGTCGAATTCTACAATCTGCGTGGCGGCAAGGAACGCATCTTTGACGATATGAACAACGGATTTGGCTGGAGCAGACTCCCAAAGTCATTCATGGCAGAGAACACAGTCTTTCTTCTGCTTGCAGCATTGATATACAACTTCTACAAGACCATAATGAGCAGACTTGACACCAAGGCTTTCGGACTCAAGAAGACGAGTCGTATAAAGGCTTTTGTCTTTAAATTCATCTCCGTACCTGCCAAGTGGATCATGACAGCAAGGCAACATGTGCTGAATATCTACACAGAGAACCATGCTTATGCAAGACCTTTTACAACGGAGTCCGGATAAGCCGCATTTCTTTGTGGTTTGAATTTGCGTATTGCCTCAAGTCGCACTAAGGGGTAAAGGGAAGGTGTGCATAAACCATGCAAAATTCCCGACCATGATAGCATGATGACTATTGTCATGCACTTTTTAGCCCTTTGAAACTACCGTTAGGGATTACTTGCGGATTTGAGGGAATATACACGTTCGTGTTGATGATGGTCATGCTGACAAGCATTGCAGAAGCCTCTCCAAGCACGATGCTCAGAGGTAAGAAATCCAAGAAGAACAAGACTGAGGTGGCACCGCCGCCTTCACGCTACAAGACGCTGACGGGGCGCGACTCCGTGCAGATGCGGGGCGTGATGAACGTCATCGAGAAAGGCGACACCGTCTATCTCGAACTGCCCGTCACGTTGATGGGCAAGCCCTTCCTCGTGTCGAACAAGTTGCAGCAGGTGCCGTCGGAACTCAACGAGTCAGCCGCCAACAAGGGTGTGAACTACGAGAACCAGATGGTGCGCTTCGAGTGGGACCAGAAGGCGAAACTTGTCAAGATGCGTCAGCAGCGTGTCACGCCTGAGGCACCCAAAGGCTCCTTGCTGGCACAGTCGGTGGCAGACAACTACGTGGATCCCATCATCGCCACGCTCAAGGTCGAAGCCGTGTCGGCAGATTCCGCCTCCGTCATCTTCAAGGTCAATGACCTCTTCAATGGCAGGAAGAACGTGCTCAACGACGTGTTCAACGAAATCAATCTCGGCACCTCGCCCGTGTCTGAACTCTCCCGCATCGTGTCGGTGAAGAGTTACGAACGCAGCGTGGTCGCGCTCTCCGAACTCACCACCACCGTGCATGAAGGCAATTCCAAGGTGAACATCACCGTGGTGGTCAGCACCGCCCTCATGCTCTTGCCCGACGAGCCGATGCGCACCCGTCGTGAGGACTGGCGTGTGGGTTACTTCTCCGTCCCTTCCCTCATCTACGACGACCATCAGCAGAAGGTGGAGCATGCCAACTACATCAACCGTTGGCGACTGGTGCCCAGCGACACCCTTGCCTACATGCGTGGCGAACTCGTCGAGCCCGTTCAGCCCATCACCTTCTACATCGGCGGTGCCGTGCCCACCCATCTGAGACCCTACATCACGCAGGGCATCCTCGACTGGAACCAAGCCTTCGAACGGGCTGGCTTCAAGAATGCCGTGCGGGTCATCGTGCCTGACGACACTCTCGACATCGAAGGTGACGACATGCGTTATTCCGTCCTCACCTATGCCGCTTCCGAAACGGCGAACGCCATGGGACCTGCCACCCTCGACCCCCGCACGGGCGAGATACTGGAGGCGGACATCATCTGGTGGCACAACGTGCAGTCACTCGTCAGCGAGTGGATTCGGGTGCAGACCTCTGCCACCGACCCACGGGCACGTTCCCTCATCCTTTCCGACGAACTCATTGGCGATGCCGTCCGTTTCGTTGCCTGCCATGAGGTGGGACACTCTCTCGGACTTCGCCACAACATGATAGCCTCGGCAGCCTATTCCACCGACTCGCTCCGTTCCGCCACCTTCACCGACAGGGTGGGGGGCACCTCGGCGAGCATCATGGACTATGCCCGCTTCAACTACATCGCCCAGCCTGGCGACGGTGTGAAGGTCGTGTCCCCCCACATCGGACCCTACGACCTCATGGCGATAGAGTGGGGCTACCGTTGGTTCCCTGCCGGCACCGACGAGAAGAAGGAACTGGCTGCTTTCCTCGCCCGCCACAACGGTAAGGAATACCGTTACAGCGAGACGCAGGACAAGCGCAACGCCATCGACCCGCGTGCCCTCTCCGAAGACCTCGGCGACGACCCCATCAAGTCCGCCACCCTCGGCATCGAGAACCTCAAGCGTGTCATGCCCAACCTCGTGAACTGGACACTCAACGGCGAGCCCGACCAGAACTACGACCAGGCAGCCGACCTCTACAATGCCGTCATCTATCAGTGGGGACTGTACTTGTATCACGTCCTGGCAAATGTCGGCGGAATCTATATGGAAAGGCCTGTGCTCAATGGGAATTCCGGTCAGTATAGTTTGGCTGCTTCCTCCCTTCCGCCAGCCTACATCCACGTGGAGAAAGCCCGTCAGAAGGCTGCCGTGCAGTTCCTGATAGACAATGTGCTGAGTTATCAGCCGTGGCTTTTTGGTTCGCCCCTCTCCAAGGTGGTGTATCCTTTGCGCAAGACTCCCAACGGCACCACCGAGCAAGAACCTGCCATGCTCTTGAAGAACCAGCAGAACTACATCCTTTGGGACCTCCTGTCCAACGAGCGTCTGGTGCGTATGTATCAGAATGAGTGGGAGAACGGCGACCAAGCCTTCACCGCAGTGGAGATGATGGACATGGTGCACCAGTCCCTTTTCCGCAAGACCATTGCAGGGCAGAAACTCAATGTCATGGAGCGCAGTCTGCAGAAGAGCCTGCTCGATGCACTCATCACGGCTGCCGCCGAGAGTGAAGGAGTGAAAATCAATAAGAGTCTGGTGGAAGAAGAAGAGGGAAACGCTGGACTTTCTGGATTATCCGGGCTCTTCGGGCTTTCCGGCTGCTACAGCGATTCAGGCTCTCTTGATTCATCCGCGCCGCGCACCCTCGACATCACCATGAAGCAGGTGTCGCGCACCTCCGATGCTATCAGTCTGAAACGGGGTGAGTTGCTTCGCATCCTGCGCCTCTGCAAGAGCAAGGCAAACACGGGCGACACCGCCACACAAATGCACTACGACGACATGGCGCTGCGCATCCAGACAGCGTTGGGACTGAATAAATAAAAAAGAGAAGACCCCCTCTGCCCTGCGGGCATCTCCCCCTTTATGGGGAGAGAAAGACCCCTCCGACTCCCCTGTTTAGGGGAGAGTTATTAAAGTTAGGGTTAAAGTTAAAGAATATAATAAAGTATATGATGAATATGAAAAGATCTTTGATGTTCTTGTTGATGGTGCCTTTTGCCATCCTTTCGGCTGTGGCACAGGAGCGCACCATCACAGGGACCGTGATGGACGGCGAGTTTAAGGGCGAACCGCTCATTGGTGCCAACATCATTGTGGGCGAAGGCAGTTCCAAGGGCACGACCGCCGACATGAACGGGCACTTCACCCTCACCGTGCTTGCCGCTGTCAAGACACTCACCGTCAGTTATATGGGATATGAGTCCAAGACCGTTGTGCTCAAGCCCAATCAGGACAGATATGATGTGACCCTTTACAGTGCGTCGAAGGGACTCGGCGAAGTCGTTGTGACAGGTTATCAGCAGATTGACCGCCGCAAACTCACCGCTGCCGTGTCGGAGGTGAAGATTTCGGATGAGACCGTCGGTGCCGTCAAGAACATCGACCAGGCACTGGCAGGTCAGGTGGCAGGTCTTTCCTCCGTGTCCGCCACAGGTGCGCCAGGTGCGCCAGCCAAGATCCGCATTCGAGGCACAGCCTCCATCAACGGCGTGCAGGAACCCCTTTGGGTGCTCGACGGCATCCCCATGGAAGGCAACGAGATTCCCGCCATCGACAATCTCAACGACATCGATGACATCTACCAGACCAGCATTGCAGGGCTCAACCCCTCCGACATCGACAACATCACCGTGCTGAAAGACGCTGCCGCAACCGCCATCTACGGAGCGCGTGCCGCCAACGGCGTCATCGTCATCACCACCAAGAAAGGCAAGATGGGGCGTCCTGTGGTGAACTTCTCCGCCAAATACACCTACAGCCCCCGTCTCGGCATCGACCGTCTCAATCTGCTCAATGCCAACGAGAAAGTCGATCTCGAACTCGGGCTCTTGAGCACCGACTACAACTACCGTCAGCACAAGGGTGGGGTGGCGAACATTCTCGATGAACTGGGTGAGTTCGACACCTACAAGGCTGGTGGTTGGGATGCCCTCTCGGCACAGGCACAGCAGCGCATCAACCGTTTGCGCACCATCAACACCGACTGGAACGACATCCTCTTCCGCAACGTGCTCAACCAGGAGTACAACGCCAGTGTTTCCGGCGGAAGCGACAATGCCCACTACTACGTCTCAGCAGGCTACTACGACGAGCAGGGCAATGTGCGGGGTGTGAAGAACAACCGTTTCAACATCACCCTGAAGACCGACTTCCGTCTGAACAAGATGCTCAAACTCGGTGCCTCCCTCTTTGCCAACCAGCGCAAGCAAAACAGTTACATGACCGACACAGGCGGTTTCACCAATCCCGTCTATTACTCACGCATGGCGAACCCTTACTTCGAGCCATACGATGCCAACGGCGATTACAATTATGATCTGAACGTGCAGGGGCGCGAGAACGAAGCCCCCGACTTCAACATCTTCGAGGAGCGTTACAACACCTCCAAGCAGCGCAAGGACCGTGCCGTCATGGCGATTTTCGATGCCGAACTCAAGTTCAACCAGCATCTGAAACTCACCTCCCAATACGGCTTGCAGCACGACAACTACACCCTCACCCGCTATGCCGGCCACGACTCCTATGCCATGCGCAAGGCAAAAGCCTACGCCACCTACATGATAGACGGCGAGCGCAAGACCATCTTCCCCGACGGCGGCATGAACAAGCGCACCGAGGGGCACACCGACCAGTGGACCTGGAAGGCGATGCTCGAATGGAACCAGCGCTTTGCCGAGCAGCACGACGTTGAACTCATGGGCGGTACCGAAGTGCGCCACGTGGAGACAAGCATCCTCACCTCCACCGCCTACGGCTTCGATGCCCGCACCCTCACCACCCAGCCCGTCATTTTCCCCAACGAAAGCATCGCCCAGCGCTATCCCCTCTACGAGGAGAGCCATCAGGAAAATGCCTACGTGTCGTGGTTTGCCACAGGTTCCTACACCTTCGCCCACCGCTACACACTCGGCGGCTCCGTCCGTTTCGACGGCTCCGATGTCTTCGGCGTGGCAAAGAAATACCGTTACCTGCCTCTCTACTCCTTCAGCGGACTCTGGAGGGCAGGGGAGGAGAAGTTCATGGAGGGAGCCAAGTGGCTTGACGAACTCAACCTCCGTGCCTCCTACGGCTTGCAGGGAAACATCGACAAGAACACCTCGCCCTACCTCATCGGCACGTTCGACCGCACCACCGTCCTGCCCGGCAACATCGAGACCGTCATTGCCGCAGAGACCGCGCCCAATCCCAACCTCAAGTGGGAAAAGACCAAGAACGTGAACGTGGGACTGGACATGGCGTTCCTCCACAACCGCATCCGACTCACCGTCGATTACTACTACCGACGCAGCACCGACCTCATCTCGTCGCGCCAACTGCCGTTGGAGACAGGCTTCGCCATGACCACCATCAACTGGGCGTCGATGGAGAACAAAGGATGGGAATTTGCCCTCAACACGAGCAACATCTCCACCAAAAACTTCAATTGGACGACCAGTCTGAACTTAGGTGTCAATAAGAATAAAATCCTCAACGAGACGGTGGCAGAAAACGCCACCTATCCCGCTCGCGAAGGCTACCCCGTGGGTGCCATCTTCGCCTACCGCACGGCAGGCATCGACGCCGACGGCTATCCGCTCTTCCGTGCCCACGACGGCACCGTGCAGACTGCCGAAGAGTTCTTCCAACTCAACCGTTTCGGAGCCTCCACCCTCACCGCCGAACAGCAGCGTGCCCTCTACACCTACATCGGCACCGACGAGCCCAAGGTCAGCGGCGGCTTCATCAACAACTTCGAGTACAAGGACTGGCAACTCAGCGTCAACTTCATGTTCAACCTCGGCATGAAAGTGCGTGTGCAGCCCAACTACTCACCCACCTACTTCGACCGAGGACTCAACACCAACCACGAGATCCTGAATCGCTTCGGGGCTAATGGCACTAATGGCACTAATGGGAATAATGGCACTAATGGGGCTAATGGCACTAATGGGAATGTTCAGGCTGCCCCGTCAACCCAGCAGCTCTCCGCAGCCTATCCCGCCCTTCTCACCTCCACTCCTGAGCGTGCCGCCGCCTACACCCACTTCTCCGAGTACCAGACCTACTCCATGCTCGACGTGTGGGTGCGCAACCGCAACTACTGCCGTCTGCAGTCCGTGCGCCTTGGCTACCGCATCCCCAAGAAGGTGCTCCAGCCCATCGGCATCACCTCCGCCAGCGTCTCTCTCGAAGGCAGGAACCTCCTCGTTTTCGGCAGCAGTTACCACAACTACCTCGACCCCGAGACGATGGGAAACCCCTTTGCGCAACCCGTCCCCAAGAGTTTCATCTTCGGGGTGAACGTGAACTTTTAGAAAAGAACCCCTAGGAACCCCTAGGCATTCCTAGGAAACCCTAGGCATTCCTAGGAAATCCTAGGCAATCCTAGGCAATCCTAGAAACTCCTACCAACCCCACAACAACCAACAAATGAAAACAACACCCAACATATTAAAGGCAGCAGGCATGGCGGTGGCAACCGTCCTGCTTTCAGCCCTCACGCTCTCCTCCTGCGACAAATTCCTCGACATCACCCCCACTGGCAAGGTCATTGCCAAGACTGGCGAGGAATACCGTGCCCTGCTCACCTACGAGTACAAGTATTTCGCCAAGGACCGCTACATGACCACCTTGCGCACCGACGAACTCCTGATGGACAAGAAGAAGACCTCCGCCACCGACCTCGATGCTTACCTCGACCTCTGGCGGTGGAAAGACGAGAACCCGTCACCCACCACGAGTTACTTCACCTGGCGCGGCTACTACCATGCCATCTACATCGCCAACTACATCATCGCCCACCAGGGCGAAATCACCAATGCCACACACGACGAAGTGCGCCAACTCGTGGGCGAGAGTTACATGCTCCGCGCCTACAGCCACTTCCTGCTCGTCAATCTCTATGCCGAACCCTACACCCACTGCCAGCCAGCCACCACACGAGGCGTGCCCATGCAGTTGGAGGCTGATGTCACTGCCATGCCTGCCAGCAGCAGTGTCGAAGCCATCTACACGCAGGTGCTTGCCGACCTCGACCAGGCGGAGAAGAACCTGACGGTTGACACCTGGGCTGAAGGCGAGAACTACCGTTTCAACAAGATTTCGGTGCAAGCCCTACGCGCACGTACGTATTTATATATGAATGAGTGGCAGAAAGCACTCACCGCTGCACAGGCGGTCATCAGTGCCCACGGCGAACTGGAGGACATGAACACCTCCAAGACGCTGCCCAACAGTTTCAAGTCGGTGGAGAGCATCGTGGCACTGGAGAAATTCTCCTCCAACCTCTTCACCGCCATCGCCATGCCCGACCCTGAGTTCATCGCCCTCTACCGCACAGGCGACCAACGCCGCACGAAGTTCTTCAAGCGCGTCACCTCCTCCTCCTACGACGTGCAGAAGGCTGGCGACGACGAGTTCTCCTGCTCCTTCCGCAGTGCAGAAGCCTACCTCACCGCTGCCGAGTGTGCTGCACGCTTGGGCAACACCGCCGATGCCATCGGCACCTACCTCAAGCCCCTCCTGCAGAAGCGGCTCTCAACCGATGCCCTCAGCACCGCCCTCGACCTCATGAACGCCATGACGCAGGACGAACTCATTGCCGAAATCCTCGACGAGCGTGCCCGCGAACTCGCCTTCGAGGGTCACCGCTGGTACGACCTCCGTCGCACCACCCAGCCCGCCCTCACCCGCACCTACGACGGCGAGACCTTCACCCTCACCCCCGAGAAGTACACCCTCCGATTCCCCACCGAGGCAGTGGAGGCAAACCCCGAAATAGAGAGGTGGAGTGAAAAGTTAAAAGTGAAAAGTGAAAAGTGAAAAATTTAAGTTACCTGCCATGCGGCGAGGTGATAGACTAAAAAATGAAAGTTAAAAACTAAAAGTAAAACTATCATTGACAAACAGGATGCCAACACGCCACACGGCAGGTAACTTAAATTTTTCACTATTCACTATTCACTTAAATAATATTATAGTTAACCATATCATTCACTTTTAAACAACTTTTTTATGAAGAAACTGTTACTTATGTTAGTGGCATTCGTAGCCACAATGAGTGCATCCGCACAAGCGTTCATTACCGGCGATGACATGAAGGTCGAAAACGGCTGGGCAGCCACATTCACCCCCGTGGCAGACGACGATGAAATCAATGCCGCTGATGTGGCACAGGCAGCCGACGGCTCCGTCTATGTGGCCAGCACATTCACCAAGTCCTTCACCTTTGCAGGCAAGGCACTGCCCGACCCTGAAGGCATGACCTCCTCAGCCATCGTCAAGTACGACAAAGAAGGCAAGGAACTCTGGGCTGCCCCAATGGTCGGCAACATTGCCGTTTCAGCCATGACAGTTGACGAAGACGGAACCCTCTATGCAGCAGGCTCCTTCACCGACGAAGTGGAATACACCGGCGCCGACGGTGTGAAAGGCACCATCAAGAGCGAAGACGTACTGTCTGCCTTCATCGCAAAAGTGAGCAAGGACGGTAAGTTCGAGGCAGTGAAGACCTTCCTCGCCACACCCGATGCCGACCTTCTTGCCACCGGACTCTACTACCCCGAAGATCTCTACGTGTCTCCCACCACCATCAAGCTCAACGGCAGCAAACTCTATGTGGCTGCCAACTACAATGCCAACGTGGATGACCTGGGCTGGAAGGCTGCCTATCTGGACGTGTTCGGCGTCATGTACATGGAGAACCGCAGCAAGGGCATCTTCTCCCTCAGCAAGAGCGACCTCTCGGGAGCCACCAGCGTGCTCACCGTGCAGAGCACCGAGCGCATCTCCTACGAGCAGGTCTATCCCGAAGCCCTCAACTTCGACTTCGACGCTGACGGCAACGTCGTTTACGCCTTCATCGGCTTCGGCAACCTCACACTCGCCACACCCGATGCCAGCAAGGGCTTCACCTTCGAGACCACCAACGACGACAGCGGCATAAAAGACCATGCACTCGTCATCGGAACCATCAAGGACGGCATCTCAGCCAAGGAATTCACAGGCAACAAGAATGCAGGCGAAGCCATCCCTTACAGCATCGCAGGTTTCTATGTGCAGGACGGCACCATCTACATGGCAGGCACCACCTATGGTTCCGACTGGTTCGACGTCAGCATCAGCCACGAAAAGGACTATGCCTTTGTGGCAGCCATCAAGGCAAGCGACTTCACCCCCAAGTGGAACCGCACCGCCTCCCTGCCTGAAGACGATGTGAAGGCAACCGCCATAGCAATCAGTGACGACAACATCTACTTCACCACCAACAAAGACGCCTACCGAATCGACCTTGCCACAGGCGATATGCTGGCAGACGGCGATGACAGCGACGACGACTTCGACATGAGCACAGGCGACATCGCCTCCATCTCAGCATGGAAGTCAGACTATGCGGCAATCGTCACCATCGACGGCACCGACCTCACAGTCATGTCCATTGACCTGAATGCAGAGCCAGCCTCCGACATCCCAGCCATCGCCCCATCAGCAGCCGATGCCCCAGCCTACAACCTTGCAGGTCAGCCCGTCGGTCCCGACTACAAGGGCATCGTCATCAAGAACGGCAAGAAAGTACTTCTCAAGTAATCCCCCCGAATCCCCCCCCACAATTAACAAATCCGCCCCATCTCTCACCAGATGGAGCGGATTTTTCTTGCTCCCCCCAATCTCCCTCCCTCCTTCCTCCCTCCTCCCTGCGGGCAGCGGTTTTCCCGCTGCCCCTTTTCCTCCCTCCTCCCTTTCCCCCTCTTTCTCCTCTTCCATCGCGAAATAACACGCGCTGTAAGAACGAAATATTTCATCCTGTCAGAATGAAATACCACGCGCACCGTGCCGACATAGGGCAGACACCCCGCCAAATGTTAAAAAGCATCATTCGTATGCAAAAAATAACTCGTAGTCGAAAGAAGCGCCATTCCTTTCTACCACATCCTGTGTACCACATACCTCAGCGGATACACATGCAGGATGTCCGCCTTAGCCACCGCCTGTGCATGAGGCGAATATTCAGGATTCTCCGACAGCACGAGGATGTTCTCAGCCCGTCGCCCTTCGTTAAAGATGCGCTTGAACATACAATGCCCATCCTTAGTGACAATCAAGTAGATATGCTTGTCGTCAGCATCTTGCAGGTCGATGCTGCTGCCGATGAGACAGTAGTCGCCGCTGTGGATGCTCGGCTCCATCGAGATGCCCTCGGCAGTGAGGGCGGCGATAGCATCCGACCCTGGCACATGGATGAACTCCGTCGCATACTCAGGATGCTCAAACTGCTCCACCACGCCGCACGAGGCACGGCACTCGTCGTAGAGCGGCACCAGGTCCTCGCGCGAGAAGCGGATGACGTTGGCATCGTCCGTCAGCATGTCCGCCCTCTTCGAGGCAGGCGACACGCTGTAGCGCACCGAGTTGCCCATCAGCCACTCGCGGCTCACCTGCGGAAACGTGTCCAGAATCGCCTCCCTGCCGTTAGCAGTGATGCTGTTGCGGTGCATCCATGTGGCAATGTTCGAACGGGGCACACCGATGAGTTGGGCAAACACCTGTTGGCTGCCGCCCGAAAACTTCTCCATCAACGCTGTCAGTTTTTCCTTGTCAGTCATAATCTCTACGTTTTTTTTGATTATTGTATTTATAAGAGTTAGCTCTCCTCCTTCCTTCCTCCTTCCCTTTCCCCTCCCTGCATCCAGCGGTTTCCCCGCCGGTCCTCCCTCCCTCCTTCCTTTCCTCCTTCTCCTTCCCCTCCCTGCGTCCAGCGGTTTCCCGCTGGTTCTCCCTCCTTCTCCTTCCTCTCCCTGCGTCCAGCGGTTTCCCGCTGGTCCTCCCTCCTTCCCTTTCTCCTCCCTGCGTCCAGCGGTTTCCCCGCTGGTTCTCCCTCAAACATTTTCCCAAAAACATTTGGCTGTTTCATTTGAAACCGCTAACTTTGCATCGCATTTGAGATAAACGCACCGCAAAGTTACGGTTTATCAGTCAAATAACAAAGAAAAACAAAAGAAAAATGATGTTTCAAACGAAAAAAGCAACATGAAGACTTATTGCAAATCCTACCGAAGCCCCTATGTGGCAAACGTCACGGCACTCTTCGATGCCGTCCTCCAGTCACAGTTGAGTCACACCGCCATCCACCTCTACCTCATGCTCGTCGCCACCATGAACCGCCAGTGCTGGCCCGACACCATCGAGATGAGCGACCGCGTCATGGCTGGGCAAGTGGGCATGACGACCCGCACCCTGGCAGCCGCACGCCACGACCTCATCGAGGCGGGCATCCTCGTCTGCCACACAGCCGGAGCCGGCTGCAACACCCACTGCGTCTATCAGTTGCGGCAGCGCGATGCCAGAATGCCGCACGCCATGATGCAAAAGAGCATCGCTCAACCGACAGCCCCTTTAAATAGAACCCCACACGCTTTAAAGACAGAAAACCAAGACAAAGAAAAAGAAGAGAAGAAGAAAAGCCTCGCTCTCCACGAAAGGGGAGGGGAGAAAGAACTCACGCCCGACGAAGTGGCACCCTTCCTCATGGGACGCACCGAGTGGGTCGCCACCTTCTGCCGCAACAACGGCATCACCCCCGACCAACTCCGCCACCGCATCGGCGAGTTTGTGCGCCACCTCCAGAACACCGCCACCGTCAGCAAGGAGCCCAACGACGCCCTGCGCCACTTCGCACTCTGGTATGAGCGCATCGAACTCTTCCGATACCTCCGCAACCGCCAGCAGGAAGAAGCGGCACAGCAGCGACTTGCCAACGAGGAAGAAGCACGCCAGGCTGCCCTGCGCCACAAGGAGGAACTGGGGCGCGAGAGCCGCGAGAACTTCCGCAAGACACTTGCCGAGGCACGGCGACGGGCGGCAGAAGGAGACCCCTTCAGCATCAAATGGCTGGAAGAAAACAAAGAACTGCTCGACGACGAAGAAAACAACTAACCCCACCAACCCCCAACACACATGGAAACCTACGACTACGACATGGACATTGTGGCGATGAGCAAGCAGGAACTGGCACAGATGTATGCTCCCGACCTCACGCCCCATGCGGCTGTCAACCGCCTGATGACATGGATACACCATCACCCCACACTCACCGAGGAACTCCAACGCACTGGCTACCGCAAGACCGCCCGCGTCTTCACGCCACGGCAAGTCCACCTCATCGTGGACTACCTCGGCGAACCCTGATGCAGCGAATACAGAACAACGAATGGCACTTTTCTAAAGCCCGCGTCATCGCGAAGCGCTTGCACAGCAAGAACCGGTAAAAGAACTCCCGAAACTTATGTTTATTATTTAAGTTTCGGGAGTTCCCAACGCTTCATTTTCAACAACGAACCTTTAGCTCGGCGTAGCCAATAAAACGAATCATTCACGAATCATTCTAATTTACCATGCGGCGAGAAGATGTATATCCCTAATGCCGCAAGCGGCTACGAATGGAATCGAATGGCTACACTCAGCATTCGTTTTCCTTCGTTGCCGCTTGCGGCATTGAAAAGAAAAATTCGTAAAATTAGGGAAATTCGTTGTTAAAAAAATCCGTGTAATCTCTGCAATCTGAAGGGCAAGAAACTGCCCCAAAAGTAAAAAAATATCCCCCTAAACGCATTTTTTTAAGTTTTTTTATCGTTATGTAAACTAAAAGCCTTAAATTTGTACAATTATAACGTGCGCATGGCGCGTGATCGCAGCCGTACATACCCCAATGAAAGTGTTAGTTGATATAATCCAAAAGATATTTACAACACACATCCTATCCACGGGACAGAAGACAAATAGGCAGAAAACAAATTAATATCAAACCAAATATGAAGAATACAATGAAAATTAAAAGTTTACTTTCATTCTTCGTTCCGGCAGCGATGATGTCGCTTGCCGTGGCTGGCTGTAGCGACTACGACAACGGCTACTCCGAACAGGCTATCAAGTTTGCGCAGGACTTCCGCAAGACTTTCGGCGACATCGACCCCGAGCAGGACTGGAACCTCGCAGAACGTGGCACCGTGACCGTCTCCACCATGAAGGAGTCGGAAGTGAAAATCTATGCCAAGATGGGCGACGAGTATGCCATCGTGGGCGACTACGAGGGAGTGAAAGGCACTCGCATGCTCGGCTTCGACATGGTGGAGGGCACCAAGGAAATCGTTGTGACCGACGGCGCAACGGCACAGAAGACCGTGCCAGGCGGCGTGGTGACTTTCGGCGGCACACGTACCGTGAGACCTGATGGCACGTACGGTGACGTGACCATTACCAAACTCACCGGCGATGTGGAAATCAACGGCGAAACCTTCCCACAGTACAGAACCTACACGAACGACGAGGTGCAGGGTATGCTGGCTACAGTGCCACAGAGCCAAAACAACATCGCAAAAGTGACGTCCGACTTCACTTACGTATCCACGGGTTCCTTCATCATCTATCCTTTCTTTTGGTACACCGGCTCAGAGAACACACTTGGTGTCTATTATACTGACGCGAACGGCAATTATCACGAGGTGGACATCTATGAGTCGAAAGGCTGGAGATGGGACTGGAGTGACGAAAATAACACTGGCGAACTCTGGTATTCGATGGGTGAGACGAATGTTGTGACGGATGACTTTGCAAGCAATCCTCAGGGTGAGCGTGTAGATGATGTTAATGCAGGTGGCTGGACCATCGAATACCAGAGATCGGAAGAGCACA
>SFID01000063.1 GCA_004555425.1 Bacteroidales bacterium | reverse complement strand
CTTTCCTCGTAAGAGGTTCATTGTTAAGGTGTGTACCGCATTCTGTGCTCCATCATGGTTACAGCCGGAAAGGTTTATTTCCTGTTTATAGCCTTGCACTTGATGCAAAACCCGATAGGGTGATGCTGTGGCTGGCTGAAAATCGCTGAGCTTGCTCAGGGATTTACTGACAGCCATAGCATCAATGCCTCGCCAGAGACATTTTGCATCAAGTGCAAGGGGTTTTTTAGGTTTTGTTTTATTAGTGGCCACAGGATTTTTGTGACAACTCCTCACTACTTTGACCTGAGTAGTTACCATTTTGGGTGGCGTGAAAGTACCCTCACCTCGGCCAAACGTCCAAATTCGCTGAGTCACACCTTGCAAACAAGGTGCGGCACATTGCCTTGCAATGAGCCCAGTCGCCGTGCAAAATTAGAAAAATCTCCCCGCCAACTCGTCCGATTCTTCGCGAAAAACCCCAATACAGCCACTTGGAAGGTTAAAACGCAGGGCTGCCTTGGCTGATTTCGGGGAATTGCGTAACTTTGCCCAGTCATAGGTGTGACCCATTCGGCACTCCGCCCGTAATCCATTCTCAACATTATATCGATATCTTAGTTACATAGATGGAAAATCAACAGCCCCAAACGCTCAATCAGGCAGAAAATTCAGAAATGTATCCTACTGTCCGACTGTGCTGGGAGATATTTCTCAAGACCTGGAAATGGTTTGTGCTCTCCGTAGTCCTGTCTCTGGTCATTGCCTACCTCTATAGCAATAGTCGCACACGCATCTACCAGCGCCAAAGTGTCATGCTCATCGAAGATTCCGAAGGTAGCGGAGGTGGTATGGGCACGTCGCGCAGTCGCCGCGGTGCTGCCAATGCTGTGATGGAGCTCAATGGTATCAGCGTGGGCGATAACTTCAAGAACGAACTCTTTATCATCTCCTCGCAGCGACTGATGGAGCGCGTGGTGGACAGCCTGCAACTCAACGTGGACTATACCACACGCACGGGGCTGCGCACGACCACGCTGTATAAGCGCACGCCAGTGGTCGTGGCCTTCGACAAGAGCAAGGATAACGACAAGGACAACGACAACGTCTTGAGCCTCACCATTCGTGTGCTGGGCAATGGACGCTTCCAGTTGTCGAACTTCAACCTCAACGGGACATCAACAGAACAGACCATAACGGCTCAGGCCGAAACGCCCGTGCGTACCCCCATCGGCACGCTCACCCTCCACAGCACGCCCCAAACGGCAGGCTTCCCCGCCGACCAAGACGTGCAGGTGAGCCGCACGCCCATCAAGATGGCCGCAAAACGCTTCCGAAGCGAATTGTCTGCTGCTGAATACGACAAGGAAAGTTCCCTCGTACTCCTGACCTGCAACGACAACAGCGAACAGCGCGCCGAGGACCTGCTCAACGAAGTGTTCAGAGCCTACAAGAACGACGTGGTGGAGAACAAAAACCGCGTGGCACAAAATACCGCCGCCTTCATCGACGAGCGCATCGGCATCATCGGTGCCGAACTGAGCAACGTGGAGGGCGAAATGGCCAAGTTCAAGCAGCAGAACCACCTGGTCAATCTCCAGCAAACAGCACAAGCCGTTGTCAGCGAGGCCGCCAATGCACGCAACAAAGTCATCGAAGCCGAAACACAACTGCAAGTGGCGCGCTATCTCCTGGAGTTCCTGCGCGACCAAAGCAAGGCCAAACAACTCATCCCCGCCCTCAGCGTGCCCGCCGCCGATGCACAAATCGCGCAGTACAACACGCAGATGAACGAACGCAACCGCCTTGCCGCCAATGCCAACGAAGCCACACAGCCCATCGCCGAACTTGATCGCCAACTCTCCGCCCTGCGCACCAGCATCATCTCTTCGGTGCAGGGCTACGTGCGTACCATCGAACTTCAGGTCAACGAGGCCCGCGCCACCGAAGCCGCACTCAACGGACAGGTCAGCGCAGCACCCGAAAAGGAAAAGCAAGCACTCGGCATTGAGCGCCAGCAAGCACTCAAGGCCGCCCTCTATACCTACCTGCTCAACAAGCGCGAAGAAGTGGCCCTCCAACTGGCCATCAACGAAGCCAACGTGCGCATAGTTGAATACCCCATGGGCAGTTCCATACCCGTTTCGCCCGTACACCGCAATATCGTCCTCATCGCCTTGGTCATCGGCCTCTGCCTGCCCGCAGGCATTATCTATCTGCGCCGACTCTTCGACACAACCATTGACGGACGAGAAGATGTGGAGAAACTCACCTCCATCCCTATCTTGGGCGAATTGCCACATTGGCAGCAGCCGAACGGGAATGCCCTGATTTCCGAATGCGAACCGACCGAAAGCATCGTTGAAGCCTTCCGCGTGCTCCGCCACGGCATACACTTCCTCCGCCGCGATGCCCGCGTATTTATATGTACATCCAGCACGCCGGGACAAGGCAAGACGTTTGTCTCGACCAATATCGCCGTGGCCCTGGCCATGACTGGCAAGCGCGTACTCCTCGTCGACGGTGACATACGCAGGCGCACGCTTTCGTGCAAATTCCGCAGCACAGCAGGCTTGACGGGCATCCTCATCGAAGAGGACGATGCACCTATCAGCCTGGCCGAAAACGTAGTGGTAGATGCTATCTACAAAGGCGTGGACCTCCTGCCCTCGGGCATTCAACCGCCCAATCCCGCCGAATTGCTGATGTCCGAACGCCTGGAAAAGTTTGTGGAAATCGCACGCGCCTCCTACGACTACATTATCTTCGACGCCACACCAGCCTTCGCCGTGGCCGATGCCGAAATCCTGAGTCGTGTCAGCGACCTCATGCTCTACATTATCCGCGTAGGCGTTCAGGATCGCAATTTCCTGCCCGACCTGGAAAAATTCCACAAGAGCGGACGCTTCAAAAATATAGGCTTCATCATCAACGACGCCGACAAGAAGACCTCCATCGGTTTTGGTTACGGTTACGGCTACGGCTACCCACACAAAAAGCGCGGTTAACCAACCCTCCGACCGCCCCCCGCGCTGCTGCGCACCCTTCACAAGATTTCAAACAACCCAAACAACTTATACAAGCATGGCTCAAGAAGACGTATTCAAGAAAATCGTTTCCCATTGCAAGGAGTACGGTTTCGTATTCCCCTCCAGCGACATTTACGATGGCCTCGGCGCTGTCTACGACTATGGTCAGAACGGCGTGGAACTGAAAAACAATATCAAACAATACTGGTGGAAATCCATGGTCCTGTTGCACGAAAACATCGTGGGCTTGGACAGCGCCATCTTCATGCACCCCACCGTCTGGAAAGCCAGCGGCCACGTTGATGCCTTCAATGACCCGCTCATAGACAACCGCGACTCGAAAAAGAGATACCGCGCCGACGTGCTCATCGAAGACCAGATTGCCAAATATGACGAGAAAATCGACAAGGAAGTGGCCAAGGCCCGCAAACGCTTTGGTGATAGTTTCGACGAAGCACAATACCGCGCCACCAGCCCCCGTGTCCTTGAAACCATCGCCAAGCGCGATGCCCTGCACGAACGTTACGCGCAGGCTATGAACGACATGAACCTTGAGGAACTCAAGCAAATCATCCTTGACGAAGAAATCGCGTGCCCCATCAGCGGCACGCGCAACTGGACCGACGTACGCCAGTTCAACCTCATGTTTAAGACCGAAGTCGGCTCTACGGCCGATGGCGCCAGCACCATTTACCTGCGCCCCGAAACGGCACAGGGAATTTTCGTCAACTACCTCAACGTGCAGAAGACGGGACGCATGAAACTGCCCTTCGGTATCGCACAAATCGGTAAGGCATTCCGCAACGAAATCGTCGCCCGCCAGTTCATCTTCCGTATGCGCGAGTTCGAACAGATGGAGATGCAGTTCTTCGTGAAGCCTGGCACCGAACTCGACTGGTTCAAGAAATGGAAGCAAACCCGCCTGGCCTGGCACCAAGCCCTCGGTTTCGGCAACGAAAACTACCGATTCCACGACCACGAGAAGTTGGCCCACTACGCCAATGCCGCCAGCGACATCGAATTCCGCATGCCCTTCGGTTTCAAAGAGGTGGAGGGCATCCACTCGCGCACCAACTTCGACCTGAGTCAGCACGCCAAGTATTCTGGCCGCAAGATAGAATATTTCGATCCCGAGACCAACGAACGCTATACCCCCTACGTCATCGAAACCAGTATCGGCGTGGATCGTATGTTCCTCAGCGTGATGTGCCACAGCTATTGCGAAGAACAGCTGCCCAATGGCGATAGCCGCGTGGTGCTTCGTCTGCCCGCCGCTCTCGCACCTACGAAACTCGCCATCATGCCCCTCGTTCGCAAAGACGGCCTGCCCGAATGCGCACGCAAGATTATGGACGACCTGAAATTCCATTTCAACTGCGCCTACGACGAGAAGGATTCCATCGGTAAGCGCTACCGCCGCCAAGATGCCGTTGGCACGCCCTTCTGTATCACCGTTGACCACGACACCCTCACCGACGGCTGCGTCACCCTGCGCGACCGCGATACGATGGAGCAGACCCGCGTTCCCGTGGCCGACCTCTGCAGCCTCCTCGAGGACAAGGTCAGCATCACCTCCTTGCTCAAAAAACTCTAGGCCTCCTCTGCTTCACCCTAGGTCCCTTCATTCACTCCTAACACTAGACTCGTGAAACCACTAACCTTCCTTACGACTGCCTATCTGCGGCGTTTGTTCCCCTTGCTCCTGTTGCCGATGCTCGGCCTCGCCTCCTGCGAGGACAATGTCGGCAACGAGGCGGAATATGTAGATTGGAAAGCCACCAACGACAAGGCTTTCGCGCAGCGGATGGCCGAGGCGCGCACAGCTATTGCCGAGGCAAAATCCGCCTACGGCGACCAGTGGATGGACCACTGCGCCTGGCGTATGTATCGCACTTATGCGCAGGACGAACGCGTAGCGGGCATTGCCGCAGACTCCATTTGTGTGCGCGTGATTGCCTCGGGCCCCGCAGGCGAATCACCCATCTACACCGACTCCGTAGCCGTCAACTATATGTTGCGCTTACAGCCCTCGGTTTCTTACCCCGAAGGAAAAGTGGCCGACTATTCGGGATCCTTCCCCAGCCCAGAATCTGTATTCCATCCCGACTTCGCACAACCGCGCTCTTTCCTGACGAGCAATACAGCGGAGGGATTCACCACCGCCCTGCTCCACATGCGCCCAGGCGACCGCTGGGAAGTGTACATTCCCCAGGAACTGGGCTACGGAGCGGCCGCCACGTCCAACCTGCCAGCCTATTCCATGCTAACATTTGATATGCAGTTAGTCCGCTTTTGGTAGGCGAGCCCGCGGGAATTCCGGAATCTCCAGAAAATCAAGATACGCTAGAATTTCTAGAACATCTAGAACATCTAGAACATCTAGAACATCTAGAATTTCCAGAAAACCTAGAATCTTCCCCCCCCTCCAAAAAAGGGAGATAGCCAATCAGGCTATCTCCCTTTTTTGGACCCCGCAAAGCGCCGCCCCCACCAAAGACTCCGCTCCTATCCGTACACCTCCAAATAGCGGCGCACCACTTCCGCTTCGCTGTAAGCCTCTACGGCATGGCGGCGCGCGGCTTGGCTATATGCGTCGTAGTGAGGGGCGAGGAGGATGTGGCGGATGCCTTCTACGAAATCGGGGAGGCTCTTGTAGTCCGCTAGATAGCCATCCTCGTCGTGGCGAATCATTTGTGGGAGCCCGCCAATGCGGAAGGCAACTACGGGTGTGCCGCAAGCCATCGCCTCGGCTACGGTGTTGGGCAGATTGTCCATGAGAGTGGGCATTACAAGAAGGTCGGCCGCTTGATAGAGGTCGCGCATCAGTGCCTCGTTGCTCACATATTCGTAAGGGTAGGTGGGCGCTGGGATGCTCTGCGCCATGGTTTCTGCACCGTGCCCTACGAGGGCGATACCCTGCGGGGCACTACCGCCACGAAGGTCGGCATCCTGGGTCACCAACTGCTCCATAGCGCGGCGCACATAACTGCTCCCCTTCATCTCGTCCGTCACCTTGTATGCCACAAAGAGCAAGAGGCGCGTTTCGCTGGGAATTCCGAGGCGCTGGCGAGCTGCCAGTTTGTCGCCAGGCTGATAGAAATCCGTGTCGAGCGGATTGGGAATGCTGTGGATGTCGCAGCCCGCAAGCAGTGGGGCTTGCCGCGCGAGGTTGGCCAGCCAGTCGCTGCACGTAACGATGTGAAGGCGGCCGCGGGCATAAGCATCGCGCTTGCGGCAGAACGTATCGTACGACAGGTCGTGGGCACTGGGATGCTGTAAGAGCCGACACTCTCCGCAGTTCTCCAACCAGCGGCCACAGGTGTCGGCATGGTGGCAAATTCCCGTAAAGGGCCACATGTCGTGAAGCGTCCAAACGATGCGCTTCTCCGTTTCCAGCAGTTGGCCAAGGCCCTTGAGCGAGAGCATCCCTTGGTTAATCCAATGCAGATGCACAACATCGGCGCGGCGAAAGGCTTCCGTGCAACGCAAGTCCGTTCCCCACGTGCCAGGGTCAATGGCAAAAAGTCGCTGACGGCTTCCGCGATTGCGCAGCACAACGCCCAGACGCTCCATAATAAAGCAAGTGCGGCCCCACATAGCCGAGGGGAGCGACAGAACGGCGGGATCGTCCGTTTCGCGCAGGCGCACCATCATCTGGGCCTCGTGGCCGTGGTGCTGGAGAGCGTGCAACAATCGGCGGGCGGCAATTCCTGCACCACCAGCCCCTTCCTTGGTATTTACGAGGAGTACTTTCATGCCGCAAAGTTAGTATAAACTGCCTACAAAGGCTATCTGCAACCGCGTATTTTCCCTGTTTTGTCCCCATTTTGCCGACCCCTGTCGTCAAAATCGGAGGTAATTTTTTGGCAAAGCCCATTTACCGCTTTTGCGCGTACGACTTTTCCCTACAATTATAGTAAATTTGCACGCTGAAATACTAGAATTTTTCCCTATATGCAAGACATTCGCAACATCGCCATTATCGCGCACGTGGACCACGGCAAGACAACGCTCGTGGACAAGATGCTGATGGCCGGCAACCTATTCCGCCAAAACCAAAACGCTGGCGAACTCATCCTTGACAACAACGACTTGGAGCGCGAACGCGGTATCACCATCCTCTCCAAGAACGTGTCCATCAACTACAAGGGCACAAAAATCAATATCATTGATACTCCGGGACACTCCGACTTTGGCGGCGAGGTGGAGCGCGTACTAAATATGGCAGACGGCTGTATTTTGCTTGTAGATGCCTTTGAGGGCCCCATGCCGCAGACACGTTTCGTTCTGCAAAAGGCTCTCCAGATTGGTCTCAAGCCCATCGTGGTGGTCAACAAGGTAGATAAACCCAACTGTCGCCCCGAGGAAGTGTACGAAATGGTATTCGACCTTATGTGCGACCTTGGCGCAACAGAAGATCAGCTGGATTTCACCGTTGTATATGGCTCTGCCAAAAACGGATGGATGGGAGAGGACTACAATACGCCTACGGAAAACATCGACTATCTGCTTGACAAAATTGTGGAAATCATTCCCGCGCCACAGCAGCTCGAAGGTACGCCGCAGATGCTCATCACTTCGCTCGACTATTCCAATTATACGGGCCGCATTGCCGTAGGTCGCGTTCACAGAGGTACGATTGCCGAAGGCATGAATGTGACAATCGCTCACCGCGACGGCACTTCCGAAAAAGTAAAAATCAAGGAGGTGCATACTTTCGAGGGAATGGGACGTCAGAAGACCGATGCCGTCGAGAGCGGTGATATTTGCGCTGTCATCGGATTGGAGCGTTTTGAAATTGGCGATACGATTTGCGATTTCGAGAACCCCGAACCGCTCCCCACCATCGCCATCGACGAGCCCACCATGTCTATGCTGTTCACCATCAACGATTCGCCGTTTTTCGGCAAGGAAGGAAAATTCTGCACCTCTCGCCATATCAACGACCGCTTGGAGAAAGAACTGGAGAAGGACCTTGCCTTGCGCGTTGAGAAAACCGAAGGCGCCGACCGCTGGGTAGTATCGGGCCGCGGCGTGCTCCACTTGAGCGTGCTTATCGAGACGATGCGCCGCGAGGGTTACGAGTTGCAAGTCGGCCAGCCGCAGGTAATCTACAAGACGATTGACGGCGAGCGCTGCGAACCTATTGAAGAACTCATGATTAACGTGCCCGAGGAATTTGCCTCAAAGATGATTGACATGGTGACGCGCCGCAAGGGCGAAATGACGTCAATGCTGAGCATGGGCGACCGCGTAGATATTGAGTTCAACGTTCCCTCGCGCGGCATTATCGGTTTGCGCACAAACGTCCTTACGGCCAGTCAGGGCGAAGCCATTATGGCGCATCGCTTCAAGGAGTACCAGCCCTACAAAGGTGACCTCCAGCGCCGTACGAATGGTTCAATGATTGCCATGGAGAGCGGTACGGCCTACGCATATAGTATTGACCACTTGCAGGACCGCGGCCGCTTCTTCATACATCCGCAGGATGAGGTCTATGCTGGTCAGGTCGTTGGCGAACATGTCCACGAGAAAGACCTAGTCATCAATGTGACGAAGGCTAAGCAGTTGACAAACATGCGCGCCTCGGGCAGCGACGACAAGGCTCGTATTATCCCGCCCGTTATCTTCTCTTTGGAAGAAGCACTGGAGTATATCAAGGAGGACGAGTATGTGGAAGTGACGCCGAAGTCTATGCGTATGCGTAAGGTTATTCTGGATCATTTGGCTCGCAAGCGGGCTAATAAGGAGGAATAGGATGGGGGCCGAAGGGGGCTGATTTTCTAGATTTTCTAGAGATTCTAGAGGATGCAAGAAGGCTGTGCCGCGATTCGCGGCACAGCCTTCTTGCTGATAGCGGGGGAACTGTTTCTGGCAGTTCTTCCGCTTTTATTTCACTATAAACTTGCGGCCTGCTTGGATGTATACGCCTGCGGGGAGTTGCTGGATATCTGTGCCGCAGTAGCGGCCGCTGATGTTGTAGATGGGGGCGGCAGGCGCTTTTCCTAGGGTGGTTTCAATGCCCGATGGTGAGCCTAGCGTGACGTAGGCAGGTTTGGTCCATTCGGATACACCATTGTCGCTGCCTGCTTGTACGCGGAAGGCGTAGCGGCCTTGGGCGAGGCCCGTGAATACGCGGCTGGTGGCGGTCAGATTGTTGAACTTTTGGGCGTCGTTCCAAATGCTTTCGCCAGCACCTAGTTGTTCTCCTGTAAACTTTTCGCTATAGACAGCGATGTTGTCAATGTAGATACGTGCTGCGGGTGCAAATTTCACTTTGAAATTCTTTGTGATGCCTGCGAAGTTGAGAATGTAGGTATTGTTGGCAATCTCAATGTTTTGTGTGGCCAGGGTATTGTCGTTTTCGTCCAGCAGGATGACATCCATCGTTGTGCTGGGTACGCCATTGTAGGCAATGTGCTCAAATACGACCGTTACGTTGCCGCCAGCGGGCGCGTTGAGAAGCGGTGTGGTAAGCCAGCCTGCGTACGTGGCAGTACTCATTTTCAGCGTGCTTTCTTTGCCTTCATACACCTTGTAGGCTGTCCATCCGGGCTGCGCTGTGAGGGTGTCTATCTTGCTCGATTTGTCGAAAGCACCATCAGTGGCAACGGTGATTTTGCTGAAGTCTTCGCTAATTAGCAGAGACTCGCTGACGTCAGCGGATTCCATGGCGCGCAGTTGCAGGTTGTAGAACGTTGCACTGCTGGCAGCATCCCATTTGGCGGTGAAGCCATTCTCCGTCACAACCTCAGCCGTGAGCGACGTAGGTGCGTTGGGCACAGCGGCTCCCATGAAGGAGAAGGAAATCAGGCCGTTCTTTTCGGTGATGTTGGTGATAGGCTTGCCCATGTAGTAGTTGCCCGTTGTGGTGTTTTTGTTGTACACGCGGGCAGCGGGAGTCGTATCATCGGTGAGCGAGGTCTTACCTTTTGTACCAGGGAAGGGGTCGCCTGCAAAGCCAGGGGTTGTCTGGTCGTAGGCGTTGTCAGCGGGGATGATGGTCATGCGCTGGCGCGATGCCGTATTGTTGATGACGTTTTGCGCCCAGATACTCCTGTCGTAGTCAATGTGGGTCACGAGCATGCCGTGTCCACCTGCGTAGGCATCCCAGCCTGTTTTCTGGTGGTTTTCGAGCATGAAGTATTCGTTGCGGTTGCCATCGTTATATATAATATAGGCGTCGGGGTGCTCGGTGATGGGGCGCATATCTTTGACCATAGTCGGGCCATCCAGTTCGGTAGGCTCCAGCCATCCGCTCAGGTATCGCTCGTAGGCTGTATAGGGGCAGGGCACGCAGGTATAGTTGTTGTACACGCCGCCGTCCATAACGCTCCATTTGCTCATACCGAAGTTGTTGCCCGCCGTGTCGTAGAAGTCGGGCAGACCGAGGCAGTGGGAATACTCGTGGCAGAGTGTGCCGATGCCAGCGAGTTGGGTGCCGCTGTTGCCATAGAGTTCGTTGCCGCAGGAGTACTGGTTGAAATACTTACCGCCCGCATAGAGTTTTTTGCCATAGGAAGAGTATTGAAGGTAGAACTCGTGCGGCCAAACGGTTGAGGACGAAGCACCGCCTGCCTGGCCGTAGCCGGCATAGAGTACATATACTTGATCCACTTCGCCATTATTGTCCCAGTCGTACTGCGAGAAGTCCACTTGTCCCACGGCTCCCTGAATGGCTTCAACAATCATTTCGCCGACGTGCATGTCGATGCTGCCCGTATAGGAGTCCTCGCCGTAGTACGACATGTTGTATTTCAGTTTGATGGGGCCTACCACGTCAAACTCTAGGTCAAACTGTCCGTAACTAGCGTCGTAGAAGTAGTCGTGAACGGATCCGATGTGCTTGTTGCGGTTGTAGCCCTCGAGGTTGGCCATGTCGGTGTACTCAGCCTTGGAGTGTTTGGCCTGGAAGGCGTTGTCCTTGAACTCTACGAGGATAATCAGACCGCGGCGCTTGCCCGTATTGACGCTCGTGGTGCCAGGTGCGCGGTGCATTCCTGGGGCTAGGCGTGGGCGCAGGCTTTGGGTGAGTTGTGCTCTGGTTGTTACGCGCTCCTGCCACATATTGCTGAGTGCGGCCGTGGTGAAGGTGCGGTTGGATTCCACGAAGGCGATGTCGGCCGTGGTGCGTTGGTCGGCGTCGCGGGCCAGGAGGCTGCTGGCTTCTAGGCGGCCGTCCTTGAGGGTGGCGAAGTAGAACGCGCCATTGGCTGCCTGCACAACGGGCATGCCGTCCGTTGTCGTGTGGAAATAGAAATGCTCGTCACCTCTCAGCACGATGCTGACGGTGGTGCCGTCGGGCTGCGTCACCTTGCGCGGCGTCGGGTCGGCGGGGATGGCCATGAGGGTGGTGGCCAGGCTCCAGAATAGCAGGAGCAGGGGGATTAGGTTTTTCATGGATGGGGTGGTTGGATTTTCTTTTTTCTTTTGGGGTGCTGTGGGCGCGGTGCGGCGCAGGGCGGGCGCGGCGCGCCTTGCTTATCCTACCTCGCTGCCTGGCAGGACGGGACGGTCGGTGGTGATGACGCTCAGCGTGCCGTCGTTGTTCACGGCCGAGAGAATCATGCCCTCGCTGACGAGGCCGTTCTTGAAGGTACGGGGTGCGAAGTTGGCGATGAAGCACACCTGTTTGCCGATGAGGTCCTCGGGTTCGTAGTGTTGGGCAATGCCCGATACGATGGTGCGGTCGTCCAGGCCGTCGGCGATGGTGAACTTGAGGAGTTTCTTCATTTTCGGCACACGTTCGCAGGCCTTGACCGTACCTACGCGGATATCCAGGCGCTCGAAGGTTTCGAAGTCCACTTCGGGGCGCACGTCCTTGGCGCGATAGTTGGCTGCTTCGTTGGCCTTTTTCGTGTCGAGGAGTTTTTGGATTTGCGCTTCGATGACCTCGTCTTCGATTTTCTCAAAGAGGAGTGCGGGCGTGCCCAGTTGGTGGCCGGCGGCGAGGAGGTCGGTGCGGCCGAGGTTGTCCCATTCGAAGGTGTCCATGGCCAGCATTTCGCGCAGGCGGGCACTGGAGAAGGGGAGGAAGGGTTCGAAGGCAATGCTCAGGTTGGCGGCCAACTGGAGGGCGATGTGGATGATTGTCTTGACGCGTTCGGGGTCTGTCTTGATGACCTTCCAGGGTTCGCTGTCGGCCAGGTATTTGTTGCCGATACGGGCCAGGTTCATAGCCTCCTTCAGCGCATCGCGGAAGCGGAATGCCTCGAGCAGTTTCTCCACTTCGGCCTTCACGTTCTGGAACTCGCCCAGCGTCTGCTGGTCGAAATCCGTCAGCGCACCGCAGGCGGGCACCACGCCGTCGTAGTATTTCTTCGTCAGTTGCAGGGCGCGGTTGATGAAGTTGCCATAGACAGCCACGAGTTCGTTGTTGTTGCGCGCCTGGAAGTCCTTCCAGGTGAAATTATTGTCGCGCGTTTCGGGCGCATTGGCCGTGAGGACGTAGCGCAACACATCCTGCTTGCCAGGCATATCCACGAGGTATTCGTGGAGCCATACGGCCCAGTTGCGCGAGGTCGATATTTTGTCGTCTTCAAGGTTGAGAAACTCGTTGGAGGGCACGTTGTCGGGCAGGATGTACGAGCCGTGTGCCTTGAGCATGGTTGGGAAGATGATGCAGTGGAACACGATGTTGTCCTTGCCGATGAAGTGGACCAGACGCGTGTCCTCCTGCTGCCACCACTGCTGCCAGGTGCCCCAGCGCTCGGGGTTGCTGTCGCAGAGTTCTTTGGTGTTGGAGATATAGCCGATGGGTGCGTCGAACCATACGTAGAGCACCTTGCCCTCGGCCCCTTCCACGGGCACGGGAATGCCCCAGTCGAGGTCGCGCGTCATGGCGCGGGGCTGCAGGTCCATGTCGAGCCACGATTTGCACTGGCCGTAGACGTTGGGTCGCCACTCCTTGTGCTCCTCCAGTATCCACTGGCGCAGCCACTCCTGGTATTTTCCTAGGGGCAGGTACCAGTTTTTCGTGGGACGCTTTACGAGGCCGTGGCCCTTGTTGTTCTTGTTCGTAGGGTTGATGAGTTCGTCGGGCGAGAGGGTGGCGCCGCACTTTTCGCACTGGTCGCCATAGGCATTGTCGGCACCGCAGCGGGGGCATGTGCCCACGATGTTGCGGTCGGTGAGGAATTCGCCCGTCACCTCGTCGCAGTATTGTTCCTCGGTGTGCTCCTCGAGGACGCCTTTGTCGTAGAGTGTGCGGAAGAAGTCGGAGGCAAACTGATGGTGGATTTCGGAGGTTGTGCGGCTGTAGATGTCGAACGAGATGCCGAATTCTTCGAACGAGTTCTTGATAAGTTGGTGATAGCGGTCCACGATGGCTTGCGTGGGGATGCCCTCCTGGCGGGCGCGGATGGTCACGGGCACACCGTGCTCGTCGCTACCGCCGATGAAGCACACATCGCGCTTTTTGAGGCGGAGATAGCGCACGTAGATGTCGGCAGGTACGTACACACCTGCCAGGTGGCCGATGTGCACACCGCCGTTGGCATAGGGCAGGGCGGCTGTCACCAGCGTGCGTTTGAATTGCTGTTCCATGGGATGGGTATGTTTTTTTGATTTGAATACTTGAGGTAGGTTCTATAAATTAGTTTCAAAGGAATCATATTTTATAAATTGACTTGGATGTCTTTACGCCTCTCGCACCGTATCTTTTTGTTTTTCATTCGG
>SFID01000150.1 GCA_004555425.1 Bacteroidales bacterium | reverse complement strand
ACCGGTTCGGAAAACTTCCTTCCCGGTCACCGCTTCGGCTTTTTCCCTGCAATCGCTGTCGGCTATGTTCCGTCCAACGAATCATGGTGGGAACCCCTTCGCGGCGTGATTCCCTATATGAAATTACGTTACTCCAACGGTGTCGTGGGCAACAGCTCTTCCGGAGACCGCTTCTCATACTTCGCCAAACTTGAAGACAATGGCGGCGGATTCACTAACTACTGGACCAAAAACGGCGCATCGGGCAGCTGGCACTACTCAGCATACGGCTATGAACCCCAGTGGTCGCGCGTGCACAAGCAGGACCTCGGCATCGAATTCAACTTCTTCCGCCATTCCGAACTTTCTGTCGTTATCGACCTCTTCAAGGAACGCCGCGACCGCATCTTCGTGGAACGCAAGAACCTTCCTTTGCTGAACGGTCTTGAGGCAAACCCCTTCGCAAACGTGGGTGTGGTTGAAAACAAAGGCTTCGAAGCATCTCTCGAATATACCAAGCAGTTCGGTAAAGACTGGATGGTATCGCTCCGAGGCAACATTGCATATAACAAGGATAAGGTGATCGAGAATGCTGAGGCAGCCCCGACTTATCCCTGGCTCGACCGCAAGGGACACAACGTACTTGCACAATGGGGCTGGGTTGCCGAAGGTCTCTACACCAGCAATGAGCAGATCAAGGAACGCAATATAACCCAGTTCGGCGAGACATATCCCGGCCAGCTCGTCAAGCCCGGCGACATCATGTACAAGGACCTTAACGGCGACGGTCATATCGACGACTACGACCAGACGTGCATCAGCCGCGGCGACCTTCCGCAGATCTACTACGGCTTCGGCGGCGACTTCCGCTATAAGAATTTAGGTCTCGGTATCCTCTTCCAGGGTACAGCAAAGGCAGACCGTATTCTCAGCGGCAACGGTATCATCCCCTTCCAGAGCTCAAGCGGCGGCGGTACGCTCTACTCCAATATCTCCGACCGCTGGGATCCGGAGAATCCAGAGAATACAAACGTATTCTATCCGCGCCTGGCATGGGGCGGTTCTGACCCGTCGAACGAAAACAACTACCGTACGAGCACATGGTGGAAGCGCGACATGAGCTTCCTGCGTCTGAAGCAGTTCACCATCTCGTTCTATTTCCCGAAAGCATGGCAAAAGTCACTCTTCAAGGGCGGACGTTTCTACGTGATGGGCGAAAATGTATTTACGTGGAGCAAGTTCAATCTGTGGGATCCTGAGCTGAACACCAGCAACGGTATTTCCTACCCGAACGTCCGTACTTTCTCCGTAGGCGTTAACTTTAACATTTGATAATCAAAATGAAAATGAACAAAAGAATAATAGGTCTTACTTTGGCTGCGGCAGCCCTGACGGGGTCGTTAACCTCGTGCGACAGCTACTTCGACGATGTGCCTAACAACGCGGTATCGATAGACGATATATTCGAAAACCGAGGCATGACCCTGGGCTGGCTTACAAACATATATTCAATCACTCCTGACTGGACAAATCGTATGGCCGGCGGTACGGCGATGTACTGGAACGGCGCCACCATAGAAGGCTACCTCCCATGGGACTGGGTGGAGACCCATGACATCATCAACGGTACAATGTCCTCTTCTACCAAACACGTCAACCGCATTTGGGCGAACCTCTACAAGGGCATTCAGAACTGCAACATCTACCTCGCCCGTGTCGACGGCTGCGATCCTCTCCTGCCGGAAGAAAAGGCAGCCACCAAGGCTGAAGTGCGCGCCCTCCGCGCATACTTCTACCTCCAGCTGGTAAAGCAATACGGTCCTGTGCCTCTCTTCGGAGACAAAGAGGCAAACTTCGACGATGACCTAAACGACTCTCAGCTGCCGCGCAACACCGTCGACGAATGTTTCGACTATATCATCAGTGAATTCAAGGCGGCTCTCGAAAGCGGCGACCTTCTTTCGAGCTTCGATGACCAGGGCGCTTACGAATCTCAGCACATGGGCAATTTCACCAGTGAGGCGGTGCGGGGTTTCCTCGCCGATGCCTATCTCTTCCGTGCATCCTATGTGTTCAACGGCGACCCCTACTACAAGGATCTCGCCAATCCCGACGGCACCAAGCTTTTCCCGCAGGAGCGCGACGAGAGCAAATGGCGCGACGCCAAGCAGGCTGCCCTCGACATAATCAATTCCGGCAAGTACAGTCTGGTGCTCCGCGACATGTACGACCATCCGGTGACTAACCTTTCCGACGCATGTCCTTACAAGTCGACATTCTTTGCCTCAATGGCAACATCGACCAACGAGGAACTCATCTACGGACGCCCCAACTCGTCCAACGACTGCTACGTGCTCGTGCCTCGCTTCGAGAACTGTCCTTCGAGCGCTCCCCGTGGTTCGGGCGGTCTGTCGGTTCCCTTGGAGTTCGTCGACCTTTTCTTCACCAACAAGGGCTTGCGAATCGACGAGGACCCCGACTACTTCAAGTACGACGTGGATAATCCTCCCACAGCTGTCCGTGGTCAGGCTGCAATAACCAATACACGCGCCTATGTCGACCCGCTCTCCGGCTACCAGTACTTCACCATGTCCGGTCAGGGTCAGGGCGTTTCCACGGCTGTGCCTACTTCAATCCTGAAGCAGTTCTATAACCGCGAGGCCCGTTTCTACCTGAATATAACGTTCCACAACCGTCAGTGGGAATTCCAGGGCAACCTTCCTGTCCAGATGCACTTCGGCGGCAATTCCGGCGCCAACGGCTCTACCCACGATTTCCCGATTTTCGGTGTGATCGCGCGTAAGAACTACTACGAGAAACAGAGCAACTGGACCATGTCGATGGTGCTTCGCCTTGCCGAAATCTATCTTGACTACGCCGAAGCTTGCGCCGAACTTGGCGAGACCGAAGAAGCACTCAAGTATCTCAACAAGATCCGCAACCGCGCAGGTGTCGCCGAATATGGTCTCAACGCCGGCGACAACGGTCGTGATGCCCGCAACCTCAATAAGATAGTCCTTCCGGGTTACACCAAGGACGATCTGCTGAAAGCCATCTACCGTGAGCGCATTCTGGAACTCTCTTATGAGAACAAGCACTACTTCGACGTGCGCCGCTGGGGCGTAGCCGAAGGCAAGTGGCGCACC
>SFID01000149.1 GCA_004555425.1 Bacteroidales bacterium | reverse complement strand
GAAACGGGATTCTCCGTGGTCGGCTCTTCCGGCATGATCGGCTTCGTAACCGGCTCTTTCGCTTTGGAGGCCCGGGTCTGACGGGCTTTCAGCGTGGAGCGTTGCTCCGCGATCAACACATTCATACGGTTGATGAAAGGCAGGTAGGCGGTATCGCCCTCCACTTTCGCCAGCAGGTTTACGACTTCTACCAAATGGGTGTAAGCGGCCTCCGCCTCGGTGCGGGTACGCTTCACGGCTCCCACCTCCTTCTCAGAACGCACATCGGTACGAGAGGCGACGGCAACTAAGTAGCTGTTCTCCGCCGTATCCAATGCGTTAAACCACTCCTCGTAATGAATCTTGCTCCGATCCTGTGCCGGAATGGCCTGAATGTCTTGGATGAGGTTGTGCAGCGCGCCACTCTCCTGCACGACTGGCAGATAGGTCACGTCGCCATACTTGTCGAACTCCGCCTTCAGTCGCTCCGCGATCGCTGCCAACTCCGGATTCGGGTGTGCGGTCATCGCCTTGAGATAGGCGTTGTTGCTCCGCCACAGCCTGTCGCGCAGCTCCTCGCAGGCTTTTGCCTCCGCTGAATCCGCGGTGCTATTCTCTAACGTCTCGTCGAACGCCCGAACCGCTGTCTCAAACGCATTGATGGGCGCCTCCAACATGGCGTTGATCACCTCGCCAGAGCCAGACAGCGCACTTACACCTCCCTCGACACTGACAACATCGGGGTTCACCGGCTCTGCCTCTTTCAGCAAATGAGGTAATAAACTGATCACTAACTTGAAAAAGCCAAATGCCTCCTCGTTGCGGAGACGAATGGGATTGAAAACATAAATCTGTTCCATATCGCTTGTTGTTTTAAAGTTACGGCAATATCGCCATGCCAAAGATAGGCAAAGACAAGGGATAAAGCACTATTGACAGCTAAGAATCATGCGCGAAACGAGCAAAAATCTTTTTGAGAGACCATTGTGGATGCGCGAAACATGAAAAAAACTTTTTTAGGCCGTTTCGCGCACTCGCGAGACCTGCTAAAAACTTTTTTAGGTCATTTCGCGCACTCGCGAAACCTACTAAAAACTTTTTTAGGTCATTTTGCGCACTCGCGAGACCTGCTAAAATCTTTTTTAGGTCGTTTCGCGCACTCGCGAGACCCACTAAAAACTTTTTTAGGTCGTTTCGCGCACTCAAGATGGTATCTCAGTATATGCGGAGGTGAAAGGAATGGCGTTTTCAACGTATAATGAAAACCCGGAGGGAAGCCGCAATGGCAACGCTCCGGGCTTTATACGTTTTATTTGATGGGGAAATTGAAATAGGTGTCGGGGTAGGGCTCATCCTTCAACGTGAAATGCCACCATTCGGATTCAAGCGGCTTGAAGCCGTGGCGCAACATCGCCTCCCGCAAGATCAAACGATTGGCCTTCTGCTCAGCGGTGATCGCCTCGTAATCGGGATGGGAGAGTTCGCCGAACCAGTCGAACGGGCCACCCATATCCACTTCCTTCCCCGTCTGCATGTCGAAGAGCGTCAGATCGACCGTGGAGCCGCGGGTGTGGCCGGAGCGTGCCATGATATACTCCCGTTCGAACAGTTCCGACTTGGGCACTTCGGGATAGAAATAGGCTTTCATCCGGGTGTCATCAACATCTTCCGCCCAGCGCACGAAGTGATCCACGGCGCATTGCGGGCGGTAGGCATCATACACTTTCAAGCGATAGCCTTGTGCCATCACGTCGTCGCTCACCGCTTTGAGGGCTTCGGCGGCCTTGCGGGTGAGGATGGATTTCGGCTCCTCATAACCGGTGATGCGTTCGCCCACGAAGTTGTAAGTGGAGTGGTAGCGAATTTCCTGGATAATGTCCGGGATGAAATCGGCCACGACGACGAAATCATCCGGCATGGTTTCCGCGGATTGAGATTTGGGATCGTCGGAGGCGCAGGCCAAGACGACGAAGAGGGTGGCGCATACGGAGGCGCACACGGTGGAAAGATACTTCCAAGTTTTCAGTTGTTTCATTATTCTAATTTGTTATTGGGTTTTCGGGCGCAAAAATAGCCTTTTCCTTGAATAGTGCGAGCCTTGGGT
This sequence comes from Bacteroidales bacterium, assembly GCA_004555425.1. Classification (GTDB taxonomy): domain Bacteria; phylum Bacteroidota; class Bacteroidia; order Bacteroidales; family Bacteroidaceae; genus Alloprevotella. The sequence continues at coordinate 1,402 of SFID01000149.1, read as the reverse complement.
GTAGATTCGTCGCTATTTTGATTACTTTTGTTTCGCAATTTTTACGGGCAGTTCGCCCTTCACGATAAATGCTATACAATGAAAAAAAGAGATTACATCTTATGCGCCGCCCTCTGTCTGTTGGCGATGGGGCAAACCTTGGCGCAACAGCTTTCGCCCTCCCAAGCGAAGGCTAAGGCGGAGGCTTTTTTGTCGGAAAAGAGCGGACTTCGCTCCACTGGTGACTTGCAGCTGCTTTTCTCGGTGACCGATACGACGCAGCTTGACGCGGATGCGACGGGTTCGCTGCGAGCGGCTACTGAGGGTGATGCCCTGCTGTATGCTTTTGGCCGTGCGGCGGGTGGCTACGTGATCGCGGCGGGCGACGAGCGGGCGGAGGCTGTCTTGGGCTATAGCACGACGGGCTCTTTGCGATCGGATAACCTGCCGGAAGGTATGCGCGGCTTCCTGCGGCAATATGCGGTGGAGATCGCCCGGGCACAGGAGCAGGATTTGCGCAGCGACACCAAAAATCTCTCTTACAACTCACGGTGGAAGACGATCGATCCGCTGATCACCTCGAAGTGGAATCAAACGGATCCCTATAACCGCCAGACGCCAACGATGAACGAGCAACAATGCCTGACCGGTTGCCCGTCTGTGGTGTTGGCGCAGCTGATGGATTATTATCAGTATCAAAACTGGAAGGTAGCGAAGGAGACTTGGTACTCATCAGCAAATGATGGTTCCGCCTATATCGACCGGGAGGTGACGGTGCAGTTTACCGACACGGTGGATTGGTCGCTTTTGAAACGCAACTACGGCGTAGACAACTACACCGAGGCGGAGGCCAATGAGGTGGCGAAGCTGATGAAATACGTCGGGGCGGCGATGCACATCAACTACGGCGTGAGTGGCAGTGGGCAGCAGGAGCCTTATATTCTGTGGAATATGCACCGGGTAGCGGATTACGGACTGGAGCGAGAAGCTCTATCGGCAATTGGCGGCGAAGCGCCCTGTGGCCTATGCCAGCGGAGGCGGAGGCCATATCTTCCTGCTCGATGGCTATGCCGATGAGGGCTATTTCCACTTCAACTGGGGATGGGGTGGCTACCAGGATGGCAATTTCCTTTTGACGGCCCTGTTGCCGGAGCAAAAAATGCACTTCGGGCAATTTGCCTATTTCGATGTTTGCCCCTCCGGCATGGAGCCGCTCAACGAGGAGCCGTTGCTGCTTGAGGATGTGACGTTAGACACGACAGCTGTGGAGCCCCAAATGAAGATCCAACTCTTTACCTACAATCCAGCGCCACAAAGCGGGACACTCTGCTATGCGATCGGGCTCTCTGAGGATAGCACGTTCGTGTCTGACTCGGTGCAATTCACATTGGAGGCAGACAAACAGGTTTCCGAGTGGATCAAG
>SFID01000062.1 GCA_004555425.1 Bacteroidales bacterium | reverse complement strand
ACCCACCCGAAGCCCAAACACCAGGGCGAAGCCCCCAGACTCTTCAAGGGGTTTATCTTGGTTTTTGTCTTTCATATCTGATACAAGCCTAAAGCAACGTGCGGTACATTGCCTTGCAACGACCTAAGTAGTTCCTCGAAATGTTAAAATCAAACTTTTTTCGAGGAAAAACTTTAACTTCTTTTATAATTCCAAGGCCGAAAAATCAACGGGAAAGGCCGATGCGCTCACCAACTTAGCCAAGCGGATTACCGCTAAGGCCAAGAAAATTTTCGCTTCGGCATATAAATTTTCCTAGATGCTTTGTAAAACAATGGTTTTTTTGCCCATTTTCTCACGAAAAAAGAGGAGAAAACCCCGTGTTTACGGGACTTCTCCTCTTCGCTAGGACAAAGATACAACATTTTCCGCCGAAATCCAAATCGCTTTAACATTTGGTTACAATGTTAAAAGACGCGTTTTGCACACGCGAGGGTTGCGGATGTGTTATATTACGAGGGCACCATTCGGAGCAGTCGGAGATTGCTCGGTTGGCGCGGCCGAAGCGCCCCCTGACGTAATCCGAAATCCCGTGAACGCCCCACCCCACCCCAGAAAATCCAAAATCCAATCAAACTATATGAGTAAAGGTATTCAACTTCTGGCAGCAGCTTGCTGCCTGGCCACAGGAGCCTTGGCACAGGCTCCCCTTGACTCGCTGAAGGTGAACGACGACAACGCCGACTTCACCTTTACCGAATCACAGCTGGACGAGGACAATGATGCAGCACAGACCGTTTCCTCCATCTCGGCTTCCCGCAGCGACTACTTCCTCTCCGAAGTGGGCTATCGCTTCAGCGCGATGCGCTTTCGCGTGCGCGCGCTAGATAATATGTATAGCAAGACGCTGATGAATGGTGTCCAACTCAACGACCTTGAGGGCGGCCGCTTCAGTTACGGCCTCATCGGCGGCATGAACGATGCCGTGCGCAACCAGGAAGGCGTGGCTGGCTATGGCTACAACAACTTTGCCGTGCCTGGCCTTGGTGGCGCCACCTCCATCAACACCCGCGCCAGCCAATTTGCCACGGGCTCGAAACTGGCCCTCTCGGGCTGCAACCGCAACTACGTGGCCCGCGGCATGCTGACCACCGCCACGGGCCTGATGGACAACGGCTGGGCCCTGGCTGCCTCGGCTGGCTACCGCTGGGCCAACGAGGGCGTCATCGAGGGTACGTTCTACAGTTCAATGAGCTACTTCCTCGCTGCCGAAAAGGTGTTCAACGACCGCCACAGCCTCTCGCTCGTCACCTTCGGCTCGCCCACAGAGCGCGGACAGCAGGCTGCCTCCACCGAAGAGGCTTACTGGCTCGTCAACTCGCACTACTACAACCCCAACTGGGGCTACCAGAACGGCCGCAAGCGCAACTCGCGCGTGGTCAAGAGTTTTGAGCCCACCACCATCCTCACCTGGGACTGGAAGAAGGACGAGAAATGGAAGTGGACCAACGCCTTCGTCTTCAAATACAGCAACTACGGCACGACCGCCCTCGGATGGAACGGCGATGCCTACGACCCGCGCCCCGACTACTACAAGAATTTGCCCTCAAGCATCTTCAACGTCTACGACCCCAACAAGAACAACACCGACTACCTCAACCAAAACCCCTTCCTGCTGGACCAGTACAACACCCTCGTGGACTACTGGCGCTCCTCCGAAGCCAACCAGCAGGTCAACTGGGACCGTATGTACTACGTCAACCGCCAGAACGAAGCACAGGGCGGCGAGGCACTCTACTACCTGGAGCGTCGCCACAACGACCAGATGGTAACGGCCATCAACTCCACCTTCAACCAGCAGATCAACCGTTATAACAAATACACCGCTGGTTTCCGCTTCAACCATACGAAGGGTATGCACTACAAGACGATGGACGACCTCCTCGGCGCAACCCGCTACACAGACATCGACAAGTTTGCCGCAAACGACTACGGTATGGGCAGCAACGAGGCACAAAACGACCTCAACAACCCCAACCGTCAAATCGGCATCGGCGACAAGTTTGGCTACAACTACAATATCTACGTCAACAGGGGCAACCTCTGGACGCAGTACCAGTTCTCGCGCGGATTCTTCACCCTCAACCTTGCCGGCAACGTGGACGGAACCGTTATGCAGCGCGAGGGCCTCATGAAAAACGGACGCGGACAAGTGACCTACGTCGATGAAAACGGTATGACACAGACCGCCGACGTTTCCTACGGCAAGAGTGGTAAAGGACGCTTCCTCAGCGGTGGCGGACGCGCACAGATGACCTTCCGACCCACGGCCAACCACCTCCTGACCTTTGCAGGCATCGCCACCACCGAGGCTCCCCTTGCACGCAACAGTTTTGTGGCACCGCGCATCCAAAACAACTTCGTGGACAACCTCAAAGTGGAGAAAATCTTCGGCGGCGAGGCATCCTATGCACTCAGCATCGGCGGACTCACCGCCAAGGTGTCGGGCCACTACCTCCTCTTCCGCGACCAGACGGAACAGACGGCCTACTACAACGACCAGATGAGCACCTTCACCTACCTCACCATGACGGGCATTGAGAAGATGCACTACGGACTGGAGGCTGCACTCAACTACAAGATTACCTCCAACTTCTCCATCAACTTCATGGCCGCATACGGCGATGCCAAGTACACAAACAATCCCTACGCACAAATCAACTACGAAGGCCTGCGCACCAACGAAATCCAAAAACTCAACGCCTGCACCAACCCCGTGACCAACCAAGCCATGGCACAGCAGGTCATCGCCGAGGATATGCGCGTGAGCGGCACTCCGCTGACGGCTCTCAGCCTGGGCATTGAGTACAACGTGAATGGCTGGTTCTTCGAGGCCAACCTCAACTACTACGACCGCGTTTATATCGGCTTCTCGCCCTATCGCCGACTGACCAGCACCTACCAGCTGGCCAAGAAATTCTATACGCCCAGCGTAGATGCCAACGGCAACCTCAGCTACGGCGACAAGACCATGCAGCAGAAGTATATGAAGGAGGGCGGTATCCTCTTCGCACAGGACGGCTCCATCGTGGACACACAAGCCGCAGAGCAGGAGAAATGCAAAGGCGGCTTTATGCTCGACGCCTCCATCGGTAAGTTCATCCGCCTGAAGAAGGGCAGATCGCTGAGCATCAACCTCTCCCTCCAGAATATCACCAACAACACCAACCTGCGCACAGGCGGCTACGAGCAGAACCGCGACGACTATTACTACAACGAGTCGGGCGGACAATTCACACAGGGCGAAAACAAGGGCTACCAGTTCTCCAAGAGCTCCAAGTATTACTACGCCAACGCCTTCAACGCCTTCCTCAACATCGGTTTCAAGTTCTAGAATAAGTTTCCCATCATGAAAAAGATACTTTCCCTCCTCCTGCTGGGCGCTAGCACCCTCCTTGCCACCACCTCGTGCGTGGAGGATTTCGCCGAGCCCAACACGGACGACCTTATCATCACCAGTCCCACCTCCGTCGGTGAGGTCAACACCACCATCCGCCAGGTGAAGGACCGCTTCTGCGCCAGCAGCACAGGCGCCGACATCTCGCGCAACGCTTCCAACTTCGCCTTCAAGGTCAACGAAGACCTTATCTTCGAAGGCGTCATCGTGGCCAACGACATCAGCGGCAACCTCTACCAAACCGTCATGATTCGCAATATTGACCCTGCCACGGGCGAGGACCAAAGCATCATCATCAGCATCAAGAACACCTGCCTCTATCCCTACTTCCGCCTCGGCCAGCGCCTGCGCATCAACGTCAACGGCCTCTACGTAGGCGTCTACTCGAAAGTGCCTCGCGTGGGTCAGCCCTACTACTCTTCGCAGGGCAACCTCAACCTCGGCCCGATTCTCCTCGACAAGTGCCGCACAAACATTGAACTCATCGGCGAGCCCGACCTCACTGCGCCCGAACTGGTGCCCGAGGACCTCACGGACAACACGGGCGAAGCCTGGCTCCGCGCATCGGACAACAAGGCGTATAGCAACGTGCCCCGACTGGCCACGGTCAGCGGCCTCATCGACGAGGTGCAAGGCGCAAAAGCCGATAAGGCCGAACGCGGCGAACTGACAGGCAACTTCGAGCCGCTGCCCAAAATCTTCGGCCCCGATGAACTCCACGATGCTGGCTTCGGCGTGGACCGCACCATCCTGCTCAAGAGCAACAACAGCAAGGTGGCCCTCCGCACCTCCACCCAAAACAACATCTCCTTTATGCCCATTCCGCAGGACGTGCGCCGCTACACCGGCATCCTGACCTACTACGACAACTGGCAAATCCAGTTGCGCGACATCAACGACATCTCGGCAGCCGCAGAGTAACCCTGCAGTAAAAGACTGCTTATTGAAAATGCAATGTACCGCACGTTACGCGTGAACGTGCGGTACATTGCATTTTCTTTGAGAGTTAGACAAACGAGCTAGCAGCCGAAGGCTGCGTTGAAACTAAGGGAGCGCAGCGACCGAAAGGCGAAGCCTAAAGTATGCCTTGCGCCATCATGGCGCGGGCCACCTTCATGAATCCGGCCACGTTGGCGCCCTTCACATAGTTGACGTAGCCATCGGGCTGTGCGCCATATTTCACGCAGTTGCGGTGAATCTCCTCCATAATCAGGTGAAGGCGATGGTCCACCTCCTCGGCCGTCCAACTCAGGCGCTCGGAGTTTTGGCTCATCTCCAATCCCGACACACTGACACCGCCAGCATTGGCTGCCTTGCCAGGAGCGTAGAGGATTTTTGCTTCTTGGAAAACACGGATGGCGCCGGGCGTAGAGGGCATATTGGCACCTTCGCTCACCGCTATCACGCCGTTGGCCACGAGGGTGCGGGCTGCTTCTTCGTTGATTTCGTTCTGCGTGGCCGAAGGCAGGGCAATGTCGGCTTTCTCGGCCCAAGGTTTCGCTCCTTCCACGTATTTGCAACCGTAGCGCTCGGCATATTCGCGGATGCGGCCGCGGTAAAGATTCTTCAACTCCATGATATAATCCAGTTTCTCGCGGTCAATGCCATCGGGGTCGTAGATATAGCCGTCGGAGTCGGACATAGTGAGCACCTTTCCGCCCAGTTGGAGCACCTTCTCGGCCGTGTATTGCGCCACATTGCCCGAGCCAGAGATGAGCACGGTCTTGCCCTTGATGTCGAGGCCACGCGTCTTGAGCATCTCCTGGAGGAAATACACGTTGCCATAGCCTGTGGCCTCGGGGCGGATAAGCGAACCGCCAAACTCGCGGCCCTTGCCCGTGAGGGTGCCCGTAAATTCGCGTGTCAGTTTCTTGTACATGCCAAACATATAGCCAACCTCGCGTCCGCCCACGCCGATGTCGCCAGCGGGTACGTCGGTGTCGGGACCAATGTGACGGCTCAGTTCGAGCATAAAGGCTTGGCAGAAACGCATGACCTCGGCATTGCTCTTGCCGCGCGGCGAGAAATCAGAACCGCCCTTGCCGCCACCCATCGGGAGCGTGGTGAGGGAATTCTTAAACGTTTGTTCGAACGCCAAGAACTTGAGGATGCTCAGATTGACCGAACTGTGGAAACGAATACCTCCCTTGTAGGGGCCGATGCAGTTATTGTGCTGCACGCGGTAACCCATATTGGTCTGCACTTCGCCCTTGTCGTCCACCCAATTTACGCGAAATTGGTAGATGCGGTCGGGGATGCAGAGGCGCTCAATGAGTTTGGCGCGCTCGAACTCGGGATGCTTGTTGTATTCTTCCTCGATGGTGGATAACACTTCCTCCACGGCCTGATGGTATTCGGGCTCGTTGGGAAACCGACGCTTGATTTCGTCGAGAACTTTCTGGGCTTGCATAATGTGAGTGTGTTTAGTTGTTGTGTGGTATATTCTGTACGAAAAAAGAAGGGGCAAATACTAGGAGCAGGAGCGGTGCTTCACGACATAGACTCCCGCAATCAGAATCACAACACCCGCACCGATGGCCACGGGCAAGTAGGGAAATCCGTTGCCCGATTCTTCGGTGGAGGCGGTGAAGCAGGAGAGGAAACGCGACAGGATGCTCTCGCCATCCTGCTGGGCCTTGCCACCATTGGCAGCGGCTTGTACGGCGCCGTCTGCAGCCGTTGGGGCAATTTGTGCTGTATCGGTGGCCGTTTTCTCGGGAATTTCGGGCGTGGCATACTCCACTTCAAAAATATTGACGGCATTGCCGCCCTTGCCCGAGCGACCCTGCGAGGTGACAAACACGTAGCGGCCATCCTCCGAGACATCCAGGCCCACGGGATAGGAATCCACCGTGATGGAAGCGATAGGCTGCATCGTCGCTGTGCTCACTACGTAGAGCTGGCTGACGATATTGCAAGCCGCAAATATGTAGCGGCCACTCGGCGATGCCTCAATGGTGCGCGCGCCCTGCCCCACCTTGCATTGCTCCCAGCCCGAGAGGCGAACGGTGGTGCCCGTCAGTTCCTTGGCCTTGGCTATAAAGGTGTCGAGAGGTATGCGCTGCACATAGCCAGCGGCGTTGATGCTCAGATAGAGATAGCCGCCCGAGATAATCAGGTGGCGCACATTGGCCATCATGCCCAAGACGCGACCCATGTAGCGGTTGTCCTTCAAGTCAATGACCGCAATGCCGCCACCGCCTCCCATACATCCAACCAGCAGATAGCGGCTGTCGGGCGTGAAGACCGTTCCGCGGAGCGCGTAGCCGCTCTTGTTGTCGCGGTCAACGGGCACGGTGGTGGAATAGTTGAGTGGCAGGACGTAGTCTACAACCAGACAGGCTTTGTGGTGCCAGTCTTCGGGTTTCTGGGAACTGATGTCGATGAGCCCCACGGTGTTGTTGCCCCAATGGGATATGGCAATGGTGCGTCCATCTGGCGAAGCGGCAATCATCTTGGGCAGCGGGCCCGTTTCCATGAGGCGCACAATCTCGTCGGTCTCCGTATCAATGACGGCTACTGCCGAAGGGTCTTGCGCGTTGATGTCGTATGTGCGGCGATAGTATGGCACCCAGAGATAGCGGCCGTTGTGACTGAACGCGCTCTCTACGGGTTTGCCCATGAAATGGTTGTTCTTGGGATAATGGGTGAAGGGATAAAAGTCGGAAGGTTGGCTCCACAGGTGGTCGTGCTCGGCACCTAGGTGATGATCTACCACTTTCAGACGCTTGAAACTGCCCATCTCGTAAACGACGGTGCTTCCTCCTTCGAGCGAATTGACATAAAACTTCTTTCCGTTGGGATGAATGTGTACGGACTTGGGCGAGTTGATAAACTCATCGCGGGTAGTGGCTTCGCCGCAATAGCGTTGGCGTTTGCCAATCATGCGAATGGTCAGTTCCTTGTTGGTGGCCGTCACCGAATCGCCTATTCGCGAATGATGCACGGGCGGCACCTTCTGCTGGGCAAGCAGGGGAAGGCTGCCAGCAAGGAGAAAAAACGCTAGGATAAGCCCGCAGATGGAGGAGCGACGGAGAGCGGAGAACGGAGTGCACAGAGCGGTCTGCACGTTGAGTTTAGAAAGAAGATACATAGGGTTTTGGTTACTCTTTTGTCTGACAAAAGATACATTTGTAAGTAATTTCCTAAATTTTATAGGCATCTTGCCCTTACGAAGGGCCAAAATTAGGATATTTTTTCAACATTACCAAGATACAATTTAAGAAATAGAAAAAGCGACCACCCAAAAGGGCAGTCGCCAATCATATTTGATAGTTCTAGAAGCAAATTTATCAATATCAGAAGGTTCGGCGCGCGCCTAAGAATACTTCCTGTATTTGCCATTGACCACTTCGGCCTCGCCATCTTCCACCATCTGTTGCAAGAGGTGGGCCGTGCGCTCGGTGGGAATGCCCGACAGGTTCACATCGTCAACCGAATGCAGCCCGCCATCGGCCAAGGCGGCGCGCAGATGTGCCCGAACGGTTTCGTCGGTCAGTTTGGCCGAGCGCGGGGAAGGCTCAGCGGACGGCGGGGCGGCCGTTTCGTCTTCCCGCTCTTTGAGTCCTAGGTCCAGACATACGTCGCAATGGCCGCAATTTCGCCCGCTGAAATCGGAGAAGTATTCCAGCAGAAAACGGCTGCGGCAGTAGCAATCGTTTTCGGCGTATTCCAGCATTTGCTGGGTGCGATTGACGTATTGCTGGCGACGTTTTTCATAGACCTCGGCAGTCAGCACGACTTCGGCGGTCTCCACGCGGCGAGTGGTGAAGGTCACGCGGGGCACCTTCTTGTGTGGCACGTAGTGGACAATGCGCAGTCGCGAGAGGTGTTTCAGCACTTCGTAGACGGTGTCCAAGGGTAGGTTTGCCTCGTGGGCTATCGTGGCTTCCTGCAAGAATACGTAGTCGCTGAACAAGCCGCAGGTGGTGCGCAGCAAGGCGCGAATGACGTTGTCGGCCTCCCTGCCGAGGTGGTGGAGGCGATAGAGTTCGTCGCGCTGCACAAGGAAGAGGATGCGCGAGGCCACTTCGTCTTCTTCCGTATAGTTGATGTAGCCAGCATTGGTCAGCAGTTTGAGGGCACTCTCCAAGTAGGTTGGGAAGTGGCGGAAGTTTTTGCAGAACTCCTCAACATTGAGTTCGTAGGTCACGTTGTAGCCATCGCCAACGGCCAGTTGGAAGTAGCAGCACAGGTTCTCATAGACGCGACTGATATATTCGCGCGGCGGATAGGTCTCGCCAACCCGGCGCAACATACTCGCGCGGTCCTCGCGGGCGAAGAGGAGCACGGCATAGGCCCGCTGGCCATCGCGCCCCGCACGGCCCGCCTCCTGAAAGTAGGCCTCGATGCTGTCGGGCATATCCAGGTGGATGACCAGGCGCACATCGGGCTTGTCAATGCCCATACCGAAGGCGTTGGTGGCCACCATGACGCGCGTTTCGCCGCTCTGCCAGGCTGCTGAGCGCAGGTCCTTGTCAACATTCTTGAGGCCCGCGTGATAATAAAGGGCGGTGATGCCCTCCTCGTTGAGGTGGTCGCTCGTCTCGCGGGTTCGCTCGCGGTTGCGGGTATAGACGATGGCGCTGCCCGGCACGGAGCGAAGGATGTGAAGCAGTTCGGCAAACTTGTCGGTGGTCTTGCGCACCACATAACTGAGGTTGGGGCGCACGAAACTCATCTTATACACCTGGAATCCCTCCACCTCTTCGCCCCCTGCGGGCGGTTCTCCCGTCACAACGGGGCTCGATTCGGGCCAAGCCAAGTGAGCACAAATATCGCGCACCACCTCGGTCGTGGCCGTAGCGGTCAGCGCCAGCACGGGCACGCCTGGCAGCAACTTGCGTATCTGCGCAATCTGAAGATAGGGCGGGCGGAAGTCGTAGCCCCATTGCGAGATGCAGTGGGCCTCGTCGATGGTCAGGAGGCCGACCTGCATCTTGCGCAACTTCACCTGGAAGATGTCGGTGGTCAGACGCTCGGGCGAAACGTAGAGGAATTTGTACGCGCCAAAGACAGCGTTATCCAGGTGGCGCAGCATTTCGTCGCGGCTCTGGCCCGAATAGATGGCTGCTGCCGTGATGCTGCGCGCGCGGAGGTGGGCCACCTGGTCCTTCATCAGCGCAATGAGCGGCGTGACCACAATGCAAACGCCCTCCAAGGCCAGTGCGGGCACTTGGAAGGCGATACTCTTGCCACCACCCGTAGGCATAAGGCCCAAGGTGTCGTGGCCAGTCAACACACTCTGGATAATCTCCTGCTGGATGCCGCGAAACTGCTCGTAGCCCCAATATCGGCGAAGAATGTCAAGGGGCGAAGGCGCGGCTTGGGGCGAGCGGGAGTCGGGAGTGCTGGTCATATTTTCTGCCAAAGGAGGTGGATGTGCTGTCAAGGGGGTACGTATTTACGGGAGGGCGCGGATTATTCGCAGGGACGGATGTCTTCGATTTGCAACTGGATGTCGCCGCGCTTGTGGCTGTTCTCTTCGATGGCGTAGCAGATGTCAAAGGCGCGCTTGGTCTTGATGTAGCGTGCCTGCGAACTCTGGCCAAAGGCGATGCCGTTCATAATGCGGTTGCTCTTGTTGTCGACGAGTTCCAACTTGATATGTTCCTGTCCGCGACCGACCACTTTGCTCGTACCATAGTCGTAGACGCGCTTGGTGCAGAAGACGGGACGCGGATTGCCGGGTCCGAAGGGTGCGAAGCGCTTGAGTTCCTGATAGAATTTGAAGGTGACGTCCTTGAAGTCCAGCACGGCATCGATTTCGAGGGTCGGCTGTGTCTGTTCGTCCAGGATATGCTCGGTCACATAGGCTTCGAAGCGGCGGCTGAACTCCTCCACGTGCTCCACGCGCATAGTCAGGCCAGCAGCGTAGGTATGTCCGCCGAAGTTTTCGAGCAGGTCGGCACAACTCTGCACGGCCTTGTAGACGTCGAAGCCGTTCACGGAGCGCGCACTGCCCGTGGCCAGTCCTTCGCTGTGGGTGAGTACGACGGCGGGGCGGTAATATTGCTCGGTCAGGCGCGAAGCCACAATGCCGATGACGCCCTTGTGCCACTGCTCGTTGTAGATGACGATGGATCGGCGTTCGTCCAACTGCGGCAGGTCGCGCACCTGCTCGATGGCTTCCTCGGTCATGGCCTTGTCAAGGTCCTTGCGCGCTTCGTTGTAGAGGTTGATGCGTCCCGCCTTCTCAATGGCGGCCGTGTGGTCCTTCTCCACCAGCAGGTCGACAGCCTCGCGCCCGTTTTGCATACGGCCCGAAGCGTTGATGCGGGGGCCAATCTTGAAGATGATGTCGTTCATCGTCAGTTCGCGCTCGTCCAGGCCGCACACCTCAATGATGGCCTGCAGTCCAATGCTCGGACTTGAGTTGAGACAGCGCAGGCCGTGGAGCGCCAGGATGCGGTTCTCGCCCATAATGGGCACGATGTCGGAGGCAATGCTCACGGCGCAAAGGTCAAGCAAGGGGAACAGTTTATTGAACTCAATGCCGTTGCTCATGGCGAATGCCTGCATCAACTTGAATCCAACGCCGCAGCCCGACAGGTGGGTGTAGGGATAGCGGTTGTCGCGGCGCTTGGGATTGAGGATGGCGGCGGCGCGTGGCAGGACTTCGTCGGGCACATGGTGGTCGCAGATGATAAAGTCGATGCCTTGGCTCAGGGCGTAGTCCACCTCCTCCACGGCTTTGATGCCGCAGTCCAACACGATGATAAGTTTGACACCAGTGGCCGCGGCAAAGTCAATACCTTTCTTGGAGATGCCATAGCCCTCCTCGTAGCGGTCGGGGATGTAGTAGTCAATGTTGGAATAATACTGCGAGAGGAACTTATAGACCAGGGCCACAGCCGTACATCCGTCCACATCATAGTCGCCATAGACGAGGATGCGCTCCTTGGCTCCGAGGGCAGCATTGAGTCGCGCCACGGCCACCTCCATATCGTTCATGAGGAAGGGGTCGTGGAGGTCTGTCAACTGCGGTCGGAAGAAATGTCGCACTTCTAATTCGGTGGTGATGCAGCGATCCAGGAGCAACTTACCCAGTGCCGGATGTATGCCTGCTCGTGCGGCCAGGGCGGTGGCCAGAGCGGTTTGTTCAGGCGACGGGGCGTCGTAGTTCCATGTGTAATTCATTGATATATTGTGCTTTTTGTTTTATCAGAAACGGAGAAGGAGCGGGCAGCCAACGGCAACCATCCTTCGTCAAAAGCCATAATAAGGCAATCTAGTCGGTAAAGGTAGGCATTTTTTGCGGAAAGCGGGGGCGGCAGAGGTGATTTTTTAAGGTAGGAGTTAGGATTGGTGGGGGGATTGGTGGGAGGGCAACTCCCCACCACTTTGACCTGAGTAGAACCTTGAAATGTTAAAAACGCAGGCCAATGAAATAAATGAATTTTAACGTCCTGTTTCTCTACATCGGCAACTGTCGTCACTATTTATCCAAGAGTTTTTCCTATTTCCGTTATAAAACTTCCTACTTCCCAGATAATTTTGGTGGAAAAACCACATACCTAATTCTGGTATTTTGTTTCTACAATTAGCTTGTCATAAGCACATTCGTAATTTGCGAATGTGGTTTTTAATCTTCACTTCCTTCTTCATCGCCATCTTTATTGCCGCTTTCTTCAAATATACGTTGAAGTTCTTCCTTGGGAGGCAGCACCTTTAATAGCTCTGGCTCCATCTCGTCTGCGGTCTTATATGTTGCAACACCCATAGGTTGACGGAAATCCTGCATGATATACTCTACATATGCCTTATCTGCTTTCTTGCATAGGATAATACCGATAGGTGCTTCTTCTCCCTCGCGACGATCATCATCGTTGAGAATGCGGAGGTAGCTGCTCAGTTGGGCAAGGTAAGCAACCTTGAAGTTACCACGCTTCAACTCGAATACTACTGTACGGCGAAGGTCACGGTTATAGAACAAAAGGTCTATCCAGTGGTCGTGACCCAGTTTGTCAAAGTGTACTTGGTTGCCGATAAACGTAAAACCGCGTCCAAACGTCATAATGAAGTTCTTCACGTTGTGGACGATTTTGCTTTCTATGACCCTCTCATCCACTTCTTCGTCGTGCATACCCAGTTCTTCCACATTGATGTAATCAAGCAGATACTCATCCTTGAACATCTGAATGGCACGATAGGCTTGTTTATAGTCTGGCAGCGTAGCGAGAAAGTTATTCGGCATATTGCCTTGATGATGATAGAGGTCTTGCTGTTTAATGATACCAGGCAACTCATCTGTGGTGGGTTTGTAGTTGTGACAATAGCGTATATAGAACAGACGTTCGTCCGTATCTTTCGTATTCTCCAATATACGTATATGATGTGTAAAACTAATGCTAAGAAATTCCACTAAAGGGAAGTCTTGCAAATTCGCCAATTGCAATTGGCGAATTATATCCCCCTGACTATCAATAGAGTCATTGTTATCTGGAGATACTATCGAAGCCTGATTCTCCAATTCGCCAATTGCGATTGGCGAATTGGGTTCTATGACATTCCATGTCTCATAAAACAAGCGCATGTTTTTGAGGCTGGATACGCCGAAGCCCCTTAACCCAGGTAGTTCCTGACGCAAACGGAGACTAATAGTTTCAATTGCACCAGATCCCCATTTTTGGTTGCGTGTATTCTCGGAAATGTATCTTCCTACACCATAATATAGGGCCAACTGTTCCTGATTAACCCCTTTTACAGCCCGTGCCTGACTTTGCAGGATGGCTGTCTTGATGGTCTGTACAGCGACTCTTAGCTCCGAGGATAATTGTATCTCTTTGTTACTCATATTTATTATAACGTTATATTGTTCGATGTTATTGTAATCTAGCCCAAGCCTATCGGTAATTGGTGTTACCAATTGTCCCTCAATTATTGTCAAATAAAAAATGCTTTCCCTTATTTTTAGCGACCCTTGTTAATCATGAGGTATGAACAAGAGCGTCTCGAATGGGCTTATATTCGCAAGCATCTTTGAACAATGTGTTATTTTTCCCTTTACCTTCTTTTCCTTCAACTAAGCAACTTACCCAGTGCCGGATGTATGCCTGCTCGGGCGGCCAGGGCGGTAGCCAGAGCGGTTTGGTCGGGCGACGGGGTGGCGTAGTTCCATGTATAATTCATTGATATATTGTGCTTTTTGTTTTATCAGAATCAGAGAAGGAGCGGGCAGCCAACGGCAACCATCCTTCATCAAAAGCCCTAATAAGGCAATCTAATCGGTAAAGATAGGCATTTTTGCGGAAAGTGGGGGCAGCAGAGGGGATTTTTTAAGGTAGGAGTTAGGATTGGTAACTACTCAGGTCAAGGTTGTGAAGGGTTTGTACACCGAGGTGAGAAACGTACAACACGTTGCTTGAGGGCGTGTGAGTAGGGAGTTCGTTTTCAATGATAGGGAAAATTTTGAATAAACAAAAACAAGAAAAACCCCTTGAAGAGGATGGGGGCAAAGCCCCTGGTGTTAGGCTTTCGCTTTGGTCTTATAAGAGCAAGCTCTTAA
>SFID01000061.1 GCA_004555425.1 Bacteroidales bacterium | reverse complement strand
AAACACCGCGATGCCTGCGCGCCCTGTTATTTAGATTTCTATTGGGGTCCTCTCCAACTCCTAACTCCTAACTCCTAACTCCTAACTAATAACAACCTGTTTTTTTTAACACGAATATTACGAATTTTTCGAATGTGGCTGAGAGGCTAACTAAAGGAACAATTCGATTCGTGCTTCACACGAATCTATCCGAAGCACACGAATGCAGGTGAGAGCAGCCCACGCGGCCAAGATTCGTATATAATTCGTGGTAGAAAAAAGAAAACACACTCTCCAGCATTCGTAAAATTCGAAATATTCGTGTTTTAAAAAACACCGCGATACCTGCGCGCCCTGTTATTTAGATTTCTATTGGGGTTCCCCCAACCACCCCTAACTCCTAACTCCTAACTATATCCCCTGTGGCAGAAAATACTTTACTAGAAAAACTGGACGGCCTCGTTGCGCGCTTCGAGGAAGTGTCCACCCTGATTACCGACCCCTCCGTGATTGCTGACCAACAGCGCTATGTGCGACTGACCAAGGAGTACAAGGAACTGGAGGACCTGATGAACGCGCGCAAAGAGTACGCCAACCTCTTGGGCAACCTGCAAGAGAGCAAGGACATCCTGCTCGGTGGCGAGGACGACCCCGAAATGCGCGAGATGGCCCGCGAAGAAGTGGCCCTCTGCGAAACGCGCATCCCGCAACTCGAGGAGGAAATCAAACTCATGCTCGTGCCCAAAGACCCCGAGGACGCAAAGAATGCTATCCTCGAAATCCGCGGCGGTACGGGTGGCGACGAAGCCGCCCTCTTTGCTGGCGACCTCTTCCGTATGTACACGAAATACTGTGAGACGAAGGGCTGGCACCTTGAAGTGAGCAGCGCTAGCGAAGGCGCAGCGGGCGGTTTCAAGGAAATCGTTTGCTCCGTCACGGGCGCCGATGTCTATGGCACTCTCAAGTACGAGAGCGGCGTTCACCGCGTGCAGCGCGTGCCCGCCACCGAAACGCAAGGCCGTGTGCACACCTCGGCAGCCACCGTGGCCGTATTGCCCGAGGCCGAAGCCTTCGACGTGGTCATCAACGAGGGCGAAATCAAATGGGACACCTTCCGTTCGAGTGGCGCTGGCGGACAGAACGTAAACAAGGTGGAATCGGGTGTGCGCCTGCGCTACAACTGGAAAAATCCCAACACGGGCGTGGTCGAGGAAATCCTCATCGAATGTACGGAAACGCGCGACCAGCCGAAGAACAAGGAGCGCGCACTGGCCCGCCTGCGCACCTTCATCTACGACAAGGAGCACCAAAAGTACGTGGACGACATCGCCTCGCGCCGCAAGACACTCGTATCAACGGGCGACCGCTCCGCCAAAATCCGCACGTACAACTATCCGCAGGGACGCATCACCGACCATCGCATCAACTATACCATCTACAACCTGTCTGCCTTCATGGACGGTGACATCCAAGACTGCATCGACCACCTCATCGTGGCCGAAAACGCCGAACGCCTCAAGGAAAGCGAACTGTGATTCAATTAGGAATTAGGAATTAGGAATTAGGAGTTCATCCTCATTGAAAGGCAACTCCTAACTCCTAACTAAAAGACTATCGAGCCAGCAGCCAAAGGCTGCGTTGAAACTAGGCCGCAAAGCGGCCGATGAAACCTGAAACTAGGAAGCCGCAGGCTTCCGTTGAAACTAGGAAAGCCCAAAGGGATTTCCTAAGGCAGCCGAAGGCTGCACAATACCGACACACTATGGCCCTCAATCCCGATAAAGAACTCAAACTCTACTACTCCATCAGCGAGGT
Source organism: Bacteroidales bacterium (assembly GCA_004555425.1). Taxonomy (GTDB): domain Bacteria; phylum Bacteroidota; class Bacteroidia; order Bacteroidales; family Bacteroidaceae; genus Alloprevotella. Next base: position 12,272 of record SFID01000061.1, on the reverse strand, counting down.
AGCCGAAATGTTTCAAGTGAACGAAACCCTACTCCGATTCTGGGAGAAGGAGTTTCCGCAGCAAATCAAACCCAAGAAGACGGGACGCAACATCCGCCAGTACACCAAAGAGGACATTGAGCAGATTCGCACCATCTACAACCTCGTAAAGGTACGCGGCCTCAAACTGGCGGCAGCCCGCGATGTGCTCAAGAAAAATAAGGAAGGCGTATTGCAAACCACCGAAGTGGTGGACCGCCTCCGCGCACTCAAAGCCGAGTTGCAAAGCATCCGCCGCGAATTGGGCGAATAGCGCGCCCTTTCTCTTCACTGCTTTTCTTTTAACACGAATCTCGCGAATGCGGCCCGTTTCCTCATTGCTTTCAAACTATTCGCTAGATTCGTGGTAAGAGAACGAGCGAATATACTACCTTATTATATATATGGCAAAAGAAAAGACAGCATACGTATGTACGCAGTGTGGCTACGACTCGCCGAAGTGGGCGGGTCGTTGTCCTTCTTGCGGAGAATGGAACACGATGCAGGAAATCCGCATCAGTAGCACCGCCAGCAGAAGCCGCGCAGCATCTTCGGCCCTGCCCGCAACGGGACGCGGAGAAGCCGCCACGCCCGTGCGCCTCAGCGAAGTGGAAGCCCGCGAGGAGCAACGCTACGACCTACACGACGCGGAGTTCAACCGCGTGCTGGGTGGCGGCCTCGTGCCTGGCTCGCTGATTCTCCTGGGTGGCGAGCCCGGCATTGGCAAATCCACACTGCTGCTTCAGACCCTCCTGGCCCTCACCGAACGCCGCGTGCTCTACGTCAGCGGTGAGGAGAGCGAGCGGCAAATCAAGTTGCGCGCCGACCGACTGGCGAGCGGCCGCGGCATACAACTCCAAAGCGGCGAAGGCCCCTTCCTGCTCTGCGAAACCCGTCTGGAGGAGGTGTTCACGCAAGTGAAGAACGTGCAGCCCGACCTGCTCGTCATTGACTCCGTCCAGACGATGAGCATCGAAGGCGTGGAATCCTCGCCCGGCACGATTACACAGGTGCGCGAGTGCGCCGCCGCCCTGCTCAAGTATGCCAAAGAAAGCGGTGTACCCGTCATCCTCGTGGGCCATATCACGAAGGAGGGCAGTTTGGCAGGACCAAAGATTCTGGAACATATCGTGGATGCTGTCCTGCAATTTGAAGGCGACCGCCACTATTTCTACCGCATCCTCCGCTGTATCAAAAACCGCTTCGGCTCAACGTCCGAACTGGGCATCTACGAGATGCGCTCCGAGGGACTCCGCCCCGTGGCCAACCCTTCCGAACTGCTGATGAATCAGAGCGACGAGGAGTTGAGCGGCGTGGCCATTGCAGCGGCCGTGGAAGGCATCCGTCCCTTCCTGATTGAGCCCCAGGCCCTCGTCTCTACGGCGGCCTACGGCACACCCCAGCGCTCGGCCACGGGCTTCGACTTGCGCAGACTCAATATGCTGTTGGCCGTGCTCGAGAAGCGCGTGGGTTTCAAACTCCCGCAGAAAGATGTGTTCCTCAATATCGCGGGCGGCATCCGTGTGACCGACCCCGCCATCGACCTTTCCGTCATCGCCGCCATCCTGTCCAGCAACGTGGACACGCCTATCGGTCGCGACGTCTGTATGGCGGGCGAGGTGGGTCTGAGTGGTGAGTTGCGCCCCGTCACACGCATCGAGCAGCGCATAGGCGAGGCACAGAAACTCGGCTTCAAGCGAATGATTATCCCCAAAGCAAACTACAAGGGCCTGGCCGGCCAAAACTTTTCCATAGAAGTGATTCCCGTCAGCCGCGTGGAGCAGGCGCTCCGCGAACTGTTTGGATAGTTAGGAATCTTATCCAATTAGGAATTAGGAATTAGGAATTAGGAATTCATCCTCATTGAGGGGCAACTCCTAACTCCTAACTCTTAACTCCTAACTAAAAGACTATCGAGCCAGCAGCCGAAGGCTGCGTTGAAACTAGGTCGCGCAGCGACCGTTGAAACTTGAAACTAGAAACCCGCAGGGTTTCGTTGAATCTTGAAACTAGGAAGCCAAAGGCTTCCGTTGAAACTAGGTCGCGCAGCGACCGACAAAGGGCCGCAAAGCGGCCACGAATCCCATGCTACACACCCTAAACCTAAGAGTCCAGCCCCAAGTGGCCTACAATCCGCAAACGCTCCAACGCTACGTGGCCCAACAGTTGCACCTGCGCACAGCCGATGTGACAGAGGTGCGCATACGCCGCCGCAGCATTGACGCACGGCAGCGCACCATCTTCGTCAACCTGACGCTCGATGTCTATGTGGGCGAAGAGGCGCCCGAACTGGACTTTGCGCCCATCGTCTATCCCGACGTGACGAACGGCCGCACGGCCATTGTGGTCGGCGCAGGCCCTGGCGGACTGTTTGCAGCCTTGCGCCTGATTGAGCACGGCTGGCGTCCCATCGTGCTTGAGCGCGGCAAGGATGTGCACGAACGCCGCAAGGACATCGCCCGCATTTCGCGCGAACACGTGGTGGACGGCGAGAGCAACTATTCCTTTGGCGAAGGCGGCGCAGGGGCTTTCTCCGACGGAAAACTCTATACGCGGTCGAAGAAGCGCGGCAACGTGGACCGCATTCTACGCATCCTTTGCCAGCACGGAGCGGCCCGCGACATCCTCTGCGACGCCCATCCCCACATCGGCACCGACCGTCTACCGCGCATCATCGAGCGGATGCGCCAGCAGATTATCGCGAGCGGTGGCGAGGTGCATTTCAACAGTCGCGTGGATGCCCTGCTCATTCAGGGCGACGAGGTGCACGGCGTGCGTACGGCCGATGGCAGCGAATACCAAGGGCCCGTCATCCTAGCCACGGGACACTCCGCCCGCGACACCTATCGCTATCTACATGCTGCGGGCATTGAAATGGAGGCCAAGGGCATCGCGGTCGGCGTTCGCCTGGAGCATCCCGCCACGCTCATTGACAGCATCCAGTACCATAGTCGCGAGGGCCGCGGTCGTTGGCTGCCGGCAGCAGAATACAGTTTTGTGACGCAAGCACAAGGCCGCGGCGTGTATAGTTTCTGCATGTGTCCTGGCGGCGTTGTAGTGCCCGCTGCCACAGGACCGGGACAGGTCGTTGTCAACGGCATGAGCGCAAGCAACCGCGGCGGACAATGGAGCAATTCGGGCATGGTCGTCGAGACGCGGCCCGAAGATGTGGACAGCGAACTCCGTCCCTTCCTCAACGAAGCCCTTCACGACGAAACCTTCGCTGCGAACTACGCAGAAATCCTCAACAAGGCGGACCACCCCCTGCGCATCATGGCCTTCCAAGAGAGCCTGGAGCGCGCCACATGGGTGCAAGGCGGACGGCGACAAACGGCACCCGCACAGCGCATGGCGGATTTCGTCAACCGCCGCCTGAGTGCGGACCTCCCACGAGCCAGTTACACGCCCGGCCTCGTGGCGTCGCCCCTCCACTTCTGGATGCCGCAATTCGTAGTGAGCCGTCTGCAAGAGGCTTTCCGCACCTTCGGCCGCACAAGTCACGGTTTCCTGACGAATGCTGCCGTGATGATTGCCGCCGAAACGCGCACCTCGGCTCCCGTACGCATCCTCCGCGATGCCACCTCCCTACAACACATCCGCCTGCACGGCCTTTATCCTTGTGGTGAAGGTGCAGGCTATGCAGGCGGCATTGTTTCGGCTGCTATGGATGGCGAACGCTGTGCAGACGCTCTTGTCAATTAGGAATTAGGAATTAGGAATTAGGAATTGCCTTTCAATGAGGACAAACTTCTAAATCCTAATTGAAGAAACTCCTAATTCCTAATTGAATAAGATTCCTAATTAAATAAATCAGTTCAGGATGAAAGATAATATTATTCAGATAAAGTCTAAAGCCTTTGCCATAAGAATCATCAGACTGTATAGGTATCTGATAGAGACTAAAAAAGAATACGTATTATCGAAACAACTTCTACGGAGTGGAACCAGTATTGGGGCTAATATATGTGAGGCCCTGTGTGGAGTGAGCAAAAAGGATTTTCTCTCTAAGATGCACATTTCCTTTAAGGAATGTGTGGAAACACAATACTGGCTGGATCTGTTAGCAGAAACGGATTATCTGAGTAAAAATGAATACGACTCTATCAGCAGTGACTGCGAAGGACTCCGCAAGCTTCTCAGCAGCATCACCAAATCCACCAACGAAAATATAAGACAGAATGAGGAATCCAAATCCTAATAGGAGAAATTCCTAATTCCTAATTCCTAATTCCTAATTGAATTAACCTCCTAATTCCACCAGCTCCAAATCCTTGAACTGGCAACCATCAATGGTGAAGCGGACGAGGGTGCGCACTTGCTGCCAGCCTTGACGACCAGCGGCTCCTGGGTTGATGTGGAGGCAGTTAAGGGATTTGTCGTAGAGAACTTTGAGGATGTGGGAGTGGCCCGAAACGAAGAGGTGTGGCGGGTGGGCTAGGATTTTCGCGCGGATGCTTCGGTCGTAGTTGCCGGGGTATCCGCCGATGTGTTTCATCAGGATGTCGGCCTCCTCCACGCGGAAGCGCAAAACCTCGGGGAACAAGCGCCGCACATCTCCGCCGTCAATATTGCCGTGAACGGCTCGCAGCGTGCAGATGTCGGCCAGGCGGTCGGCCACTTCCATAGAACCGATGTCGCCTGCGTGCCATATTTCATCGCACTCGGCAAAGTATTTTTCATAGCGCTCGTCCCAATAGCCATGGGTATCGCTGAGCAGTCCAATTCGCGTCATCGTGGTATGGAGAGAGGGATTGGAGGGTTAGAGTCCGAGTTTGCGGAGGGCAAACTGTTTGATGAATTGTGCCGTGGCCTCAATGCCGAGCACGGAGGAATTGATGCAGAGGTGGTAGGTTTCGGCGGCTCCCCAGGTGTTGGCACTGTAGAAGTTGTAGAAAGACGCGCGCTTCTCGTCCCCGTGCTCCATCATGCGCTGGGCCGCCTTGGGCACAACGTTCATCTGCTCGCAGATGCGCTTCACGCGGTCGGCAGGGTCGGCCGAGATGAATACGTTGACGCAACGCGGATGGTCGCGCAGGATGTAGTCGGCACAACGACCGATGAAGAGGCACGAGCCGCGCTTGGAGGCTTTGCGGATGGCGTCGCTCTGGATGCGGAAGAGGTTTTCGTCGCTCACGCTGCTGGCATAGAAATCTCCGTTGCCGCTGATGATGGGCGTGATGGTGCCGAGCATGGAGCGGAAGAAGCCCTTGCGCTCGTCGTTGCGCTCGAACAGTTCGGGGTTGAAGCCACTCTCCTCGGCGGCCAACGAGAGGATTTCCTTGTCGTAGTAGGCAATACCCAGTTCTTCGGAAAGCAGTTTGCCGATGGCGCGACCACCGCTGCCCAACTGGCGACCAATAGTGATGACATAGGGACCGGGGTCGGTGGTGATGGGAGAACTGAGGTCGTTCTCGAAGGTAGGATTCAACTGGTTTTGTATATCCATAGGTAAATTAGTTTCAGGTGGTCGCTTTGCGACCTAGTTTCAACGGAAGCCTGCGGCTTCCTGGTTTCAGGGAAGCCGCAGGCTTCCTGTTTCAACGCAGCCTTCGGCTGCTAGCTCGATAGTCGGAGTTCTTTGGGGAATTCTAGGGAATTGTTAGCTGAGATAGATTGGGGATATTCCTTCCGAATAATAACTTATGCTGCTTGCAGGGCGCGGAGTTTACGAATTTGCCGAACGAGTAAGACGAGCGAGAGCACGGAGGCCAATGCGTCGGAGAGGGGCATGGCATACCAGACGCCGTCTGTGGGACTCTCAAAGAGATGGGGCAAGAGAAGGAGGGCGGGCAAGAGGAATATCATCTGGCGCGAGAGGGAGAGGAAGATGCTCTTGCCGGGGCTGCCGATGCTTTGGAAGAAAGCGGTCGAAACGATTTGCATACCAATCACGGGGAACATCAACACGACAATACGCAGGCCGTGGGCCGATTCGGCGATAAGTTCGGGCGCGTCCTTGGCAAATATCTGCACACAGGGCGTGGCGAAGAAGGTGCCTATGAGAAAGCCCAACGTGGTGATGCAGGTGGCCACAAGGATGGTGAGTTTGACCACGCTCTCGAGGCGATCGTAGTGCCGCGCGCCGAAGTTGAAACCTGCGATGGGCTGCAAACCTTGGTTGAGACCGATGACGACAAACACGATAAGCATCAAGAGGCGGTTGGTAATGCCGAATGCGCCCACGGCAACGTCGCCGCCGTACTCGGCCATGGAGCGCGTGACGATGACAGCCAGCAGGCAGGCACAGGCATTGACGAGGAACTGCGGCAGACCGATTGTCATCGAATCGCGCATGATACGGAAATCGGGGCGTACCTGCTTGCGCTGCAGGTGGATGAATTGACTGCGGTCGGAGAAGAGGCGAAACTGCCACACCAGCATACAGCATTGGGCCAGAATCGTGGCGAGGGCGGCTCCGCGGATGCCCCAATCCAAAACGAAGATGAAGAGGGGAGCCAAGACGATGTTGATAATGACGGTGCCGAAGGTGGCATACATGGCCTGCTTGGGCCGATTGGTGGAGCGGAGCATGGCGTTGAGGCCCAGGTAAAGGTGGGTGACCACATTGCCCGCAAGGATAACGGTCATAAAGTCGTGGGCATAGGGCAGGGTGTCGTCGCTCGCGCCGAAGAAGCGCAGGATGGGCGTGAGGAAGGCTTGAAGCACAAGGCCGAGGATAAGGCCCATGGCCACGTTCATGATAAGTACGTTGCCAAGGATGCGCTGCGCCGTATGGTAATCTTTCTGCCCCAGACGAATACTCATCAGTGTGGCTGCGCCTACACCGACCATCGCGCCAAAGGCAGCGGTGAGCGACATGATGGGATTGGTCAGCGCCAAGCCCATGATAGCCTTCTCGCCCACGCCCTGGCCTATGAAGATGCCGTCCACTATATTATACAAGGAGGACGCTGTCATGGCAATAATGGCTGGGATGGCATATTGCATGAGCAAGCGGCCTACGGGCTTTTCGCCTAGTTCGTTGAGGGTGTCTTGTTGCATGGTGGTGGTTTTTTGGGGGCGGGGGAGGATGCTAGAGGATTTTAGAGGATTTTAGAGGATTCTAGAGGAACTAGAGATTCTAGAAATTCTAGAGATTCTAGAGCTTCTAGAGATTCCAGATAATCTGGGCGCACCGCATTTCTTGGGGCGGCTGGCCGTCCCTCCCCTTAGAGGAGGGTGCTGATGATTTCTCGCTTTTCTATGAGGAGGGCCAGGGTGATGAGGATGCCCATGAGGAGCATATTGCGCGAGGTGAATCCTAGGATGCGGTTGAGGGCGCGGCCCTGGCGGATTTCTACCATCTTGCGCCACGTCAGGTAGTGCGGCAAGAGGTAAAGCATGGCAAGGACGGCTACCCAGAGGTGGCCGTAGAGGGCCAGCATCGCGGCACATACATAGGCCGCCGCGCCGTGCGCCAAGTAGTCGTAGCGACCGAAGCGTTCGCCTAGCATGACGATGAGCGTGCGCTTGCCTGTGCGGCGGTCGGTGTCGCGGTCGCGGTAGTTGTTGACGATAAGCAGGGTATCAATCATCAGTCCGCAGGCTGCTGCTAGCCACCATACTTCGGGAACGGTCGTGCCCGCCTGCACATAGTACGTGCCCCAAACGGGCACAAGGCCGAAGAAGACGTAGACGAGCAAATCGCCTAGGCCGCAATAACTGAGCAGGGTGGTATAGAGGAAGGCGAATACTACGCAGGCCGCGCCCACGCCCACTAATAATAAAGGTGTGGCGGAGGAGGCCAAGAGCGCGCTTCCCGCACTGCACGCCAGCATTAGCGTGATGGCGATGCCGATGCGCATGGCGCGCGGCTTTATCCACCCTTGCGCCATGGCGCGCTCTGGGCCAAGACGCTCTGGGCCGTCTGTGCCACGGCGGAAATCGTAGAAATCGTTGATAAGGTTGGCGGCTATCTGCATCCACGTGGCAAAGAGCACGCAGTAGAGGGCGGCCAGCGGTTGGAACACGCCATGACTATATGCCAATGCCGAAGCCGTCACCACGGGGATGAGGGCAGCGGTCAGCGTCTTGGGCCGCGCTGCCAGGAACCAGGCTTTTATTGGAGACAAGGTTGTTGAATTTATAATTTAGAGTTTATAGTTTAGAATTGGCCTTGCAATTTGGCCTTGCAATTTTGGCGGGCATCTGCTCTGCGCCTTAGGGGCAGAGTCCATTGGGGGCTGGGCGCATTTCTGCTGCGGGGATTGGGATTGGGCTTTTTTCCTTTTCTCTTCCCGTTTTCTCTTTTCCTTTTCCCGTTTTCGTGTAGCGTTCAAGTAGAAGCGCGCCCCAATGGGCTGGCGTTTTTCCTGCTCCATCGGGGCGCGCTTTATTTGTTTGCCTCGGTCTTGGGGTTGGCCCGTCAAGAGGCGAGGGCGAGTGTGAATGCTATTCCTTCTCGGCTTTGAGTTGCTCGTTGACAGCCTGCACCTTTTCGGCAATCTGTGCGAGTTCTTCCTTGAGGCGGTCCACCTTCTTGGCCAGTTCGCCGAGGAGGCTATTGCCCGACTTTGACTTGGCGTTGAGGAAGGTGAGGTTGGTCTCGTAGGTTTGGATTTCCTGACGCTTAGCCTCGTAGGCGTTCATCAGTCGGTTGCGCTCGCGCTGTAGTTCGCTGCCTCCCTTTTCGCCCACGGATTTCTTGAAATTCTCCATGCGGCGGCGGTCAGCCTTTGCGTGGAGGCCATCGTAGAGTTTGTCGCAGACTTCGCGGTAGCGGCGGTAAATCTTTTCCTTTTTGCGGAAGGGCACGTGGCCCACTTCGTTCCAGGCGGCTTGCAGTTCGCGCACCTTGGCAAGGACATCGCCTTCGGGATTTTCGAGGAGTTGCTTGAGGGCTTCGATGATGCCTTCCTTCTTGATGAGGTTGGCGTCTTCCTCTTGTCGCTGGCTGGCCGTAGCCTCGTTCTTTTTGTCGAAGAAGTAGTTGCAGGCCGAGTTGAAGCGCTTCCACACCACCTCGGAAGCCTTGTGGGGCACGGGGCCGATGTTCTTCCACTCCTTCTGGAGGGCAACGAGTTTATTGGTCGTGCTCACCCAGTCGGTGCTTTCCTTGAGTGCTTCGGCTTGTTCGCAGAGAGCGTTTTTGGCAGCGAGGTTGGCCGAGAGGGCTTCGCGTGTGGATTTGAAGTATTCGGTTTTCTTTTGGAAGAAGAGGTCGCAGGCCACGCGGAAGCGCTCGAAGATTTTGGCGTTCATCTTCTTCGGAGTGAAGCCGATGGTTTTCCATTCGTACTGGGTCTCAATGACTTCCTTGGTCATCTTCTCCCAATCGCCATAGGTAGCCGCCTCGGTAGCAGCCAGGGCTTCCACCTTTTCGCAGAGGGCCGTCTTTTTGGCCAGGTTCTCCTCTTCGGCAGCCTTGAGTGCTTCGAAATGGGCTTGGTGGCGCTTGTTGACAGCGGTAGAAGCCTCTTTGAAGCGTGTCCAAATCTCTTCGCGCAGTTCCTTGGCTACGGGGCCCGTTTCGCGATATTCCTGGTGGAGTTTCTGGAGTTGGTGGAAGGCAGAGATGACGTCTTCCACGTCGGCCAGTTTCTCGGCGGCTTCACACAGATGGGTCTTTATCTCGAGGTTTTTCTTGAAGTCGTAGGCGCGCATTTCGTGGCCGAGGCGCAGTTGGTCGTAGAACTGCTCCACGTAGAGTTGGTAGTTTTTCCAGAGTTCGGTGGCGCGCTCAGCGGGCACGTTTTTGATTTCCTTCCATTCGTTCTGGAGGGCCTTGATGGTGTCATATTGTTTGTCGGCCTCGTCGGGCGATACGGCTGCAGCCTTGATGGCTTCGATGATTTCGAGTTTGCGGCTGAGGTTTTTTTGTTTTTCCTGTTCTGCTGCCTCAAGTGCTTTGGCACGGAGTTCGCGAATGAGGGCCATTTCGGCTTTGAAGGACGACTCGTCCATATCGGGCTCGGGCACATATTCTTCGATGGCACCGCCAGCAGCCACGAAGGCGTCGCGTGCGGCAGCAGCCTCGGCGTTGTGCAGGCGGTAGTACACCTGCTTGAGTGCTTCGAGTTCGCCGCGGGCCACGTTGCCTCCCGTCTGTGCGATTTCGCGCAGGCGTTCGATGACTCCCTGCTTCGTATCGGGCAATACGAGCACGGTCACCTCGTCTTCGGCTGTGGCCATGGGCTTGAGGTTTTCTTCAGCATCATTCACAGACTCGCTGACCTCGGGGGCAGCAGTTTCTTCAGTCGTTTCGGCGGGGGCCACTGTGGCTGTTTCCGCTTCGATAGTTTCGGGCACAAGGGCCTCGTTGGTCTTATTCTCTTCCACTTGGGGTAATTTTGATTGCGGTGATGAGGGTGCAAGGATTCCGCGCTATGTGCGGGCGGTATCGCGTGCAAATGAAGTTATTTTTTTTGTTTTGGCAAAATGCAAGTATCAAATATTCTGCCCAAAGCCTCCTTATATCCAGGTCTTGCGGCGGAACAGCCAATAGAATATGCCCGTCACGACAAACGAGAGGACGATAACGAGCAGGAATCCCCACCACGTGTTCTCCAGTCCCGACACGAGGTTCATACCGAAGATACTGGCGATGAGCGTGGGAAACATGAGGATAATGGACACGGAAGTCATCTGTTTCATGATGCCTCCCATATTATTATTGATAATGCTGGCGTAGGTCTCCATGGTCGAGTCGAGAATGTTGGTGTAGATATTCGTCGTCTCGCGCGCCTGGTTCATCTCGATGGTGACGTCCTCGATGAGGTCGGCGTCGAGTTCGTCCACGGGGAGTTTGAATTTCAGTTTGGAGAGGAGGGTCTCGTTGCCACGAATGGAGGTAACGAAATAGGTCAGGCTGTCCTGCAGTCGGGAGAGTCCGATGAGGTCTTCGTTGTCAATGCCGTGGTCGAGGTTGCGCTTGGCCTCTTCGATGAGGATGCTGATTTGCTTCAAGCGCTTCAGATACCATACGGCGGCGGAGAGGAACAGGCGGAAGACGAAGTCCACCGAGTCCGTGAAACCGCGGTTTCGCTTCTGCTGATACGACACGAAGTCAATCATCATGTTCGTCTCGAAGTTGCATATGGAGATGCAGATATCCTTGTTGAGGATGATACCCAGGGGGATGGTCGTATGCGGTGTGCGCGACCTCACCTCTTTGACGTATGGAATACGCAGAATGATGAGCGTCCATCCGTCGTCGTAGTCATAACGGGCGCGCTCATCCTTATCTCGGATATCGTCAAGGAAGTAGTCGGGTATATGCAGTTCGTCAAAGAGAAATTTCTCGTCATCGGGTGTTGGACAGGTCACCTGCACCCAGCAATTTGGTTGCCATTCGTCCAGGGTGCGTAGCGTGCCATTGAAATTCCAGAAGGTGCGCATAGGGATGTTCGTGGGGGCTTGGAGTTGGTGAAGGGGGATTCCGTAATCTGTCACTGTCTGGCCAATACGCCAGCGTGGAAGCCCGCCTTGCCCCTCATCAATATTGGGCTGCGAGCCTCGGTCTTTCGTTGGTGTTTTCCGCGTGATAGTCGTCCATAATAAATGAATAATTAGGTGTATCGCCACGTGGGTTCTTTCCACCGTGCGATTTCCGAAGGCAAAAGTACAAAAAAATGTTTTTCCGCCAAGCCGTTCTGTCTATTTTTCTGATTTTGGGCCCACGGGCGGGCTGCGCGATGGTGCAGCCCGCCCTGTATTGTCCAACGAAACGCGATGTGCTGCTGGCGGTTTGCGGGCGAGCAGCAAACCGCCCGAAAAACGGTCCCTCGTAATATAACACATCGCGAACCCTCGCGTGTGCAAAACTCGTCTTTTAACATTTCGCAAACTGTTGCGATATGTTAACGCAATTTGTATTTCGGCGGAAAATGTTGTATCTTTGTAATAGCAAAGAGGAGAGAGCCCCAAAACACAGGGTTCTCTCCTCTTTTTTAGCCCATTATAAAGGGGAAAAAACATCGGATGTAGAAAAATTTCTAAGGGAGATAGAATTTTTTTTCTCAAAGAGCGGATTTTCTCTTGGCGAAGTTGGTGCGCGAATTGACGATATAGAAAATCGAAACTATAAAATAACTTAAAAATTTTTCCTGAAAATTTTCGTTTTTCGGATGTAACTACTCAGGTTGTTCTAGATTGCGAGACGACGTGTGGACCTTCGGTTTGCGGTATTTATTTTAACACGAATATTACGAATCTTTCTAATCGCGCGGGGTTAACCTCCAACTAGGAAACAATTCGATTCGTGTTTCTTTAACACGAATCTTTCGAATCTTACTAATTGAGCGGGGTAACGACCC
>SFID01000060.1 GCA_004555425.1 Bacteroidales bacterium | reverse complement strand
GAATAGTAAACGCTGGTTCTTACGCTTTTGCCCTTGCAGGGCGAAAGCTGGCGACGGACGACAATACCCAGGGCGCCGCTTCGCTCTGCCCTGGGCTATGCGCAGGTTGCCCCTGCGGGGCGCACCGAATAGAATCCCTAGCCAGCAAACAACCACCTGAGTAGTTACGAAAATTCAAGAAGGCTCTACAACAAAACAGGCAAAAGCCCAAAGCCATGAGACAAACTTTGGCAAAAAAAGGAGAAGACCCGCTTGTGATGGGTCTTCTCCTTATTGATAAACCATTTTTCCGCGAATTTCCAATCGCGTTGACACTTCGCAATAGCCTCTCAAACGTTAGACTGCGGTGATTGGCTGCAGCGAGGGCCTGACGGATGCCATCTTACGAGGTGCACATAGAAGGGGGGATATTTCTCAACGCTTTTGAAATTTCGCAGATGGGGATGCTATCTTACCACTCTGTTTGCCACATATCTGTGGAGCCTTCGTTGTCGAATGATGTTGGGTCGGCCTTGCCTCGGGTTTCTCCAAAATCATCCTTTGAACCCACACCGCCAGAGGCGATACTGGTGTTTGTCAGAACGTTTTCGGAGGAAGCGATGGCATAAACCTTCAAGCGTGGTTGTATATACTGTTGTTTCTTCATTGTTCTTACTTTTTGAGAATGATTTTCTGACCGTTGACGATGTTGAGGCCCTTTTCGGGCTTTTGCAGGCGGCGACCGGCGAGGTCGTAAACGATAGTGACGGTCTTGTCTGCGCCCTCAATAATCTGTATGTCTGTATGAACATTATCCTCGATGTTGATGTTCATCAGCGGTACTTGCATTATGCCCCCGTTGGTCGGTGTGATGTAGGCACGGAAGGGCTTGAGGTTCATGCGCTCGTTGAGCGAGAAGAACTGTCCTTGCTTGATGTAGTAGCAGTTGGGGGCAACTATTTTTGCGTAGCCGTCAACGGCGGCAATTCCTTCTTCACTTACCACACTGGTGGGCTGGAACACACCTACCATTTTGTAGTTGGTGCCCGCTGCTGCCATTTCGCCCTGCACGGGTACGACTTCCACACTGGTGCGATTGATCGTGACGTTCTCCTTGTTGAGTCGTTTGTAGAGAACGGGCGTGTTGGCTTCTGCTTCGCTGATGGGCGTGAAGACGAAGGCATTTCCTGTACTACTTTTCAGTTCGTAGAACTGGATATTCTCATCGCTCACGGCACTGAAGGGCAGGCAGATGGTGCCAAAGTCGTTGGCCTCGGCTGCTACGGTGCGATTGTAGTTGGCTGTGGCGGCCGTGAAACTAACGGGAGAGGTGAAGGTGCCGTTGTCGGTCAGGTGGAGATTCTGGCAAGTGTAAGCCGTGCCTGCTTCATTGTTCTTCTTGATAACGTTGGTTGCACCTTCGTCGTCGGTGGTTTCGGAGACGATGATGAGAGCGTTGTCATTGCCTGTTGCGGTGGCCACTTTTTGCTGGATTTGTGCGGCCGTGACGCTGCCCTTGATGTTGGCTTCGCTCAAGTCGATGGAGGTGGTTTCGCTGGTAATCATTTCGGTGACGTCCGTTGTGCTTACCACATCGCCTTCAAGCTTGATGGCCTCGTTAGTTGAGCCTTCGGTCTCCTGCACAGGCAGCACGATTTCCGAGTAGGTGTTGTTGGTCAGTTCAGCAATGGTGAGCGGTACGTAAACCATGTCGTAGGCTGCATCCGACTTGGCGTCCTCGTAGAAGAAGGCAATCTTGCCGTCGGCCTGTACGCACATGGTGGAGTAGGCAGAACCATAGGGAGCAACAACCTTGCCCAATGTCCAGCCCTTGGAGAATTCTTCGGGGGAACTATAGGACGAGGGGGCGTCAATGTTCTTGTAGTAGATGGAAACGTTGCTACGGTTGCCGGCAGTGGGAATGGACTGAAGGACGATATTGTGCACTTCTGTTCCTTCCTGTGCCAATACTCTCAGCACCTGGATTTCGCCGTTCGTGGTGTTGCCGCCAAAACTGAGGCCTCCCGTCACTGTGTTTGATGCTTTGGCCGTACTCCACGCACCCGTACCGTTTTCCTTGTCGGAATAGGTGAAGGTGTTGAACCAGCGACAGCCCGATTCGCGAGAACTGAGCACGATGTTGCCGTCGGGGAGTTCCTCACACTTCGGTTCGTCGCAGGATCCCTTGGCCGCATAGGTGCGTCCGAGGATGTCCCAGGTCTTGCCAAAGTCGTCGGAATAGACTACCCAGTTGGTGCGCGTCAGATTTTCTGTACCATGTTGGCCGTAGCCCCAAAGCACGCAATAGATACGCTTGTACTGAGCGCCTTGCTTCTTGTACTTGCGGCTCATGACAATCTTGCCCGAACCCACGAAGAAGTTTTTCATCGTATAGTTGCCCGTAGCATTGGCCTTCTCCTTGATTTGACTCATGACGGAGAATTTCTCGCCCCATGTCTGGCCATTGTCCAAACTCTGCTGGAAGAAATAGTCGGGTCTGTCGGTCCAGCAGGTTGCGTTGCTGGGCGCACCTACATAACCGAGGAGGACGGCTCCCGACTGGTCGTCGGCCACGAGCGTGGCATCGCCAAATCCGTAGGGCGTCTCCGTGATGGCGTCATTGCCCGCAGGCTTCTCGGTGGCATTGCGCCAACCTTGGGCCACAGTAATCTGGTCGCTCCAGGTGGCACCATTGTCGCTGCTTCGGCGCACCACGATGTCCACACGGCCGTTGCCCACGTCGCCACCGCAATAGCGATAGTCGGAAGCGGCAATCAGTGTGCCGTCTTTCGTCTTGACGATAGCCGGAATGCGGTAGGGGTGCTCGGCATCTTTCGTATAGAAAAGGTTCTGATAGGCCGTAGCGGTATAGTTGACGGTGGCAGTTGCGCCGTCCACAGGAACGTTGTTGATAGTTATGCTCTGCTGATTCGTCTGGCCGTCATAGTCAATGCCTGCGAAATCATAGCCCGCAAACTTGGGATTGCCATCGGCAATGGTGATGGCTGTGCCCTTGGGCGTGCGCACCTTGAGTTGGGTCAACTGGCCGGCAGCGGTCAGTTCGCCAAGGTTGAGGCGCGTGGTTGTGGTCTGGCCGTTATAGGAGACGGAGATGGCTCCCACCTTGCTGTTGATGGGCAGGACGTTGCCCGTCACGTTGACGTTGATGGTCAGTTCGCCGCCTACTTCGTATATGGTCCAGTGTGAACCGGCGCCTGTCGCGTTCCAGAAACGCAATTTACCATCATACTTATTCAGACTAAAATTGGTCTTGCCCTTGATCAGGATGGTATAGCCTGGCTTGTTGGCTTCCGACAGATAGTTCTCGCCAAGTACCCATGTGCTTTGGCTCGCATTGGCACTGGAGGCTTGAACCAAAGTCGTGTTGGCGCCATCTCCAGGATTTGCATTGTCTGCTTGGAGAACGTAGCCAGGATGAGCCTTGTTGTAAATCTTGAAGCCGTTCGTCTTGTCGCCTACGAAGCACCACAACTGGGCCTCATTGGCAAGGTCAATCGTGTTGACAGACGGAACTTCTCCAGGCGTTACTGCTTCAGGTGAAAAGTTGGTTTCGTTGGCATTCGTGATACGCACCCAGTGAACGTTATTATTGTTGGCGTCGTAGTCAGCCTGCGTCGTGAAGAAGGTGGGCGTGAGCGTGACGATCACTTGCTTGTCGCTTGCACCGTTCCATGTGGTTTCGGGCAAGGAGAAGTCGTAGCCAGGCACCGTGCTGCACGTGAGCGGTGCATTGTTTACGTAACTGGTGGATTGGAAAGTGACGGTGGAACCTGTCTTCGTCTGTCCGTTCCAGGAATACGTACCTTCTACACCTGGCACGGATTGCTTGACGGTCAGCGTCTTCAGCAGGTTGATGGTCCATACGGCACCGCCATCGCCCTTGTTGTAGTATTTAATCTGTTTGCCTTTACCGCCGTGGGAGTTCAAGGTCATGTTCTTTTCGCCCACACGAGTTATTTCGTAACCTGCTCCGCTGGCAAATGCCTGCCAACGACAAGCCGATTCGGTAGCCGTGAGTGATACCTGCGTGCCGTCTCCGATGGAAGCGGTGTTGGTTGTCAGCGCCAAGGTCTCGCCTGCTGCGCGGCTGTAAATCTTGAAGGATTCGGGCGTGCCGACGAAGCACCACTGGCGATTGGTGCCAATCTCAGAGTCGTTGGTAAGGTTGCTGGGTGTTGCACCTGCTACCGTGCCCGAGATTTTCCAACTATAGCCTGCTGTACGAACAAAGTCAATGGTAACCCACTTTTCGCCATAGACGGTACTCATCGCTTGCTGGATGCTGGCGACATTGACCTTTATGTTTGGATACCAGTTTGTCTTCTCTTCACTACGATTATTCAGTAGGTGTGGCGCGTAAGCTTTGTTCGCGCTACAGAGCACAATGCGTTGGGAACGATTGGTGGCAGGAACAGTTCTGTCAGCGACAAAGAATAGGTAGTATCTACCAGGCGCGAGTTTTTCTTTGTTGAAGTTGTAGCAGAGATAGGCAGCCGAAGAAGAGGCTGCTGCGGGGTTGTTCTGCGAAACGGCTACAACGCTCCCCGCTGAAAGGGTGGAACTATTGGAAACCACCATGTAGGACTGATTATGTCCGTTACCAGTCTGGCTCATCAGGTGGATATTGTACAGGGGAACTTGCTCCACCGTATTGCCATTCACATCAGTAGCAGGAATGTCAAGGCCAATCCAATAGATGCCGCAGCCACCGCCTCCAGTTGTGCCATCACCAATGACGGCACGCACATCGGCTAGTGCGCTCGTAACGGGAACTTCATGAGTTTCTTGATCATCATTGCCAGTAGTTCCCGATACCACACTCGTGAGGAAATAGCCCAGAAGACCAGGAGCCTCATAATTTTCGCCTTTCTTGAGAAGTTGAGTCTTGGTGCCGACAAGGGTTTCGCCTTCCTTATATTGATAAGTAACCAAGACATAGTCCGAAACATTCACAAATTGGAAGTCGGTACTCCAAACGTCTGTCGTACCATATTGGGTTTGTGCCTGATTCCAAGCAGTTCCAACATTTACATTGCCGACCAGGAAGCGACTGTCACTACTGCTCCAGATGGTGAAGCACTCTGCACGCTTTTCGCTGGCCGCAATCGTAAGGCTTTTGGCAGAAGTGGTCGTTGCCTTAAAGCCAAAATATTTGGTATTTTCGCCTACGTTTTGGAAGGAATATACACCGTCCGACACCTTCTTGGCCGTCCAGCGATAAACGTCTGTACCTTGGTTTTCGGTGCTACGCCCCAGCGTTGTACCCGAACCAGCATAGGCATAAATATTACCATCCCTTGTCACCGAGCGGATGAAATAGGTCTGGCCGTCCACGATGGTTTGATTAACGGTAGCAGGCGTGTACTCCTCAAAGTACCATTGGTAGCCAGCGTCATTGCCATAGGAGGAGCCTCGGTCGATGTTTGTAGCACTTGTACTGGCACCGCCATAGATGTAGTAACTATTGTTCTTGTAATAGTAAGCACCATCAGTACCAGCGGTGAACACGCCCGCATACGATGTTGTTGCGCTCAGGTTCTTCCCAGAACAATTGATGTAGTTGGAGGTAAGATACGCCTTAATCTTGTTGTCAGTGTCCACATAGAACAGGCAGTCTGTGGTTTTCTCGGCTGAGAGCGAGAGGGAGGTGCCGCTTGCTTTGAGGTACTTTTGCGAAAGTTTCCCTTTCATGTAGTAGATTTTCCCTACTTGTGGCGCAGCGTATGCTTGAGCACACATCAGCCCCACGCACCCAAGCATAAGTGCTAGGAGGAAATAGAACTTTTTTTTCATATTATAGGATTTAAGAATGAATAAATATTCTTGATGGACACTTCGGCTGGCGTTGGCGCCTATCCGAAGAGTGCGTGCCAGTGTTGGAAGATGCTGACGCCCTCTTTGCCGAAACGGGCTAGGCTTTGGAGGGTTTGCTCGTAGGTTCGCTCGCGCTCGGGGTGCGACTTCGAATAGAACTTGTCGGCATAGCAGATGACCTGCTCTTCTAGGGTTTCGGGCCGATAGTCGGCTGGCGGGAGCGGAATTTGTCGCTCGATGATGGTTTGGGCGGTTAGGCCCGTGCCTGTGTGGCGCTCGCAAACGCGGGCCAAGGCTTCGGCTTCAGGGTCGTCTTCTTGGCGAAGCAATTCGGCACCTAGCCGTCCGTGGATGATGTAGGGCGCTGTGCCATGGCAGTGGATGCCAGGCGCATCGGTCAGGAAGATGCCAATGTCGTGGAGCATCGCACCGCGGTAGAGGAAGTCGGTATCGAGGGACAGTTCGGGATGGGCCGCGGCTACGCGCTGGGCATGGCGGGCCACCTGCTGGCTATGGTGAATCAGGAGTTGGCGCAGCGCGTTGTCCTCAGGGTAATAGCGATGAATGAGAGAGAGAGGGTCTATCATGAGAGCGAGGAAGGGGATTTTGGGGTTGCGGAGGCGAACAAGGGCGAGCGCTTCCCCCAAACAACAAACCAATAGAAACGGCAACGAGGGAGTATGCCAGAATCGGCATATTCCCTCGCGGCTTTTTGCGGATGCATTATTGAACCATGACCTTGCGCGTCAGGGTTGCCTTGGGCGTAGTAATGTTGATGAGATAGACACCAGGCTGTTGGCCTGCGAAGTCTGTGATGACCTCTTGGCCTTGGCGCGGTGCTTCGATGGACTGCGAGCGAACGAGTTGGCCAGTGGAGGAATAGACGTTGATGCGTGCGTAGTCCTCGTGGCTATTGAAGAGGATGCGCCAGGCATCGCTACCCTTCAGAAGCGTCACGGGTTCTTCGCTGCCATATACGCCGTGAATGCCATCTGCGGCCATGCGCAGGGCTTCCTGAAGGCCAGCGTAGGCGTCCACCTTGCCATAACCGCGACGAGCGTTCCATTCGTCACTGCCCGTATAGTTGTCGCGAACGGCTGTCTTGCGGATAATCTCTTCCACATTCTCGGGAGTGAGTTGCGGATTGGCTTGCAGCCACAGGGCGATGATACCCGTCATAGCAGGCGAGGCCATCGAGGTGCCTGAGGCCAGACCATAATAATATTTGGTTGAGCCCACGGTGACGATGTCCATAATTAGGGGGTTGTTGCTAGAGCCGTCCCAGTCGGAGGACTTGCTGTTGAAGGCCGAGTTGACGCACGAGCCAGGCGCGACAACGAGCGGCTTGTAGCCTTCGCCGAGGTACGGACCCTTGCTGCTGAAGGGCGAAATCTGACCCTTGCTACCCACCGACGAAGAGGGATAACTGAAGGACTTGTCAAAATAGTTCTTGAAGGATGTGCCGACGGCGTTGTACGAGCCCACGGCAATAGCATTGGGGATGGCAGCACCGCCTTCGCCCACGCAGTATTCGCTGTCGCCCGATACGGCATTGGGAGCACCGATGGGCTTATAGAAAGAACCGAATTCGGGCTGGCCAATCCAGGCGTGGAAGGTGTCGTCCGTATTGCCCGTGATTTCAACACCGAAGATGAGGTTGGTGCTAGAACCACGCATGGCTGCCACCTGTATAGCGAAGTAGTAGTTCTCCTTCTTATTATTGGGGTCAATCGTGGCGGTGATGTTGCCGCAGGATTTCCAGAAGGAGTCGTTCTTGAAGTCGCGCGACTTGGTTGAAATGTTGTACACGAAGGGGCGCACCTGCAGGTGCTGCTTGCCATCGGCGGCCTGTCCCCAGAGGTCAACGAAAATAGTGCTCTGACCGATATCCTTCACGAAGATATTGACCGATTCTTCATCCTCTTCGAAGGTGCAGGTGGTGTGCAGGTTGTCCGTACCTTCGTTGCCCATTGCAGCCACGAGAATGCCGCCAGCCTTGCCATACTTTTTCATCGTCTGGTCGTACTTCGTCGTGCCATCGTGGGGACCCTGCTGGCTACCGAAACTCATATTGATAACGTAGGGCTTGCCTTCCGAAGCGGCCAGTTCGCTGATGTATTTAGCCTCCTCCATCACGCGAGCGTTGTCGAAGGTGGAGGAAATCATCACGATGTCGGCCTCGGGGGCCATACCGTAGAGTTTGTTGCTACCCACTTGCGAACCGCAGGCAATGTTCGTCACATGGGTGGCGTGGCTGCCTTGGAACTCATCGCCCGTATTGGGGATGATGGTGGTCGGTCTGGAGTAGGCATTCTTGTGCTTCCAGATGGCCAGGGCGCGCGATTCGCCATCCTCGTTGAGGAAAGCGCAGTGCTTAAACTGGAATCCTTGGTCAATGACGCCCACGATGACTCCCTTGCCCGTGAAGGGCGTTTCGAGGTCCGTGCCGTTGTGAATGTCGTCCACCTTGCTGGCCTTGCGCGAGGCTTCCATAAAGGGGCGGAAGGGCATAGAGGCACTGATGTATTTCACCTCGCTCATCTCCGAGAGGGTGGCAATGTAGGTGGCGGGGACAGTGGCCGTCACCGTTGTTGCGTCAATAAACGTAGCTTCGTAGCCCGCCTTGCTGATGGCCTTGCACACAGTTTCGGCATCGTAGCAGTCAATGATAATTGCCTGTTCGGCCACGACGGCAGTCTTGCCGTTCAAACCTTGTGTGGCCTGTGCGGCCTGACTGACGACTGTGCTCACGAAGGGGTTGCACTTCGCATTCTTGTCAACCACAATCTGCGCCTGTATGCCAGCGAAAAGCAGGCAGCCAAGGACGGCTGTGGTGAGTATTCTTCTTTTCATATTCCGATGGATAGATTGTTTGTTCAATATGCTAAACGAGAGCCTTTGCAACTGTTGCAAAGGCTTTTCTCGGCTTGCAAATTTATGAAATTGAGGCAAAAGGGCCAAACAAAAGCGTTTGAAAAACGTATTTTTAGTGCTTTGTAACATTTGCAACATTTGTTGTTACTACTCAGGTATCACTCCCTTGAAAATTTGAAACGGACATTCCCAGTACGTTCAGCCTTGAAGCAACTATTTCATACGCTTGAAGCAAGTATTCAACTCACGCGTATATACAAAAAAGAATCGCTGAGGTGGTGTGTACCTTCAGCGATTCTGTGACTCCGCTGGGATTCAAACCCAGGACCTTCAGAACCGGAATCTGACGCTCTATTCAGCTAAGCTACGGAGCCTCGTTGCCTTTCTTTTGGCGGGTGCAAAGGTAAGGATATTCTTTGAGCTTGCCAAATTTCAAATTGAAAGATTTTGGCAGCCTACTTTGCAGGAGACGAAACCGCGGGTATTTCTTCCACGGCAAACTTGCCTGGATATTTCCCTTGGTAGGGCCGATAGTATTCCATGATTTCGCGCATATCGGCTTCGACGTTGCCCGTGGGGTAGAGCGTCTTGGTGCAAACGATGCGCTTGCCAGGGAAATCGAGGGCGTAGAGTTGGATGGGGAGACCAGCCTTGAGTGCGATGAAGTAGAAGCCGCGCTTCCATTGCGTGGACAGGGAGCGTGTGCCTTCGGGCGTGACGGCCAGTTCGAAATGGTCCTTGGCCGCTTTGGCGCGCTCGGCCAGTTGGTCGGTCAGGCTCGTTTTGCGACTGCGCTCCACGGGCACACCGCCAAGGCTGCGGAAGAGGCAGCCCATCGGCCAGAAGAACCATTCGCGCTTCATCAGGAATCCTGCGCGGCGGCCGATGCTGTGGTAGTAGAGTTCGGCAATGATGAAGTCCCAGTTGCTGGTGTGCGGGGCTACGCAGATGATACATTTATCCTGGTGGGGAACGGTCATTTCAACGCGCCAGCCGCCGAGGGTATGGAGGAGGAATTTACAGAATTTCTGCCACATAATGGGGGAAAGACGAGAGGGGGCTTTTACGCCTCAATGATTTTGCGGCTGATAGCTTCGGCCTGTGCGGTAAATTCTTCGCGCAGTTTCTTGTAGAACAGGCGCACGCTGCCCTTCTCGGTGTGGCTGATACGGGCCACAAATTCTAGGCGCAGCTGGAGGATTTCGGCCATTACCTGATTGATGACTTCGTCGGAACACTGTTCGCACATTTTGAGCGCTACACAATCGGCGAAGAGTTCGCCACATACTTCATTGATTTGTTTTTTAAGGAGTTTTCTGCTTGCCATGATTTTAGTTAGGAGTTAGGAGTTAGGAGTTAGGAGTTAGGAGTTAGGAGTTAGGAGTTAGGAGTTTGAGAGGATTGGAGAGGATTTGGAGAGGACTGGAGAGGATTGGAGAGGATATTAGGAGTCATCCTCTTTGAAAGGCAATTCCTCATTCCTCATTGAACAAAGACTATCGAGCCAGCAGCCGCAGGCTGCGTTGAAACAGGAAGCCCGAAGGGATTCCCTGAAACTAGGGAGCGAAGCGACCGTTGAAACTAGGAAGCCACAGGCTTCCGCCTGAAACTTATCATCTAGTGAGCGGGCTGATGATTTCCATACCCTTGCGGATGGCCTCTTCGTTCATCGGCAGGAGATGGTGGTGGCGTTCGGGCAGGGTTTTCTTGAGGGCCTTCATAACGCTCTCAAGGGAGACGATGGGATGGAGTTGGAGCAGGCCGCCGAGCACAAACATGTTGAAGCACTTCATCATCTTCATATTGGCTGCCGTCTCCATGGCTGCTGTGTGGTAGGACTGGATGTCTGTGCGCGTTGGCACGTCAAGGATGCCGTAGCTGTCGTAGATGAGTGTGCCGCCTGGCTTCACCAGGGGTTGAAACTTGTCCAGCGAGGGCTGGTTGAGCACGATGGCTGTGTCGTAACTGCTGAGGATGGGCGAGGAGATGGGTTCATCGCTCACGATAACGGTGACGTTGGCTGTGCCGCCGCGTTGCTCGGGTCCGTAGGCAGGCATCCAGGTGACCTCTTTGCCTTCCATCAGTCCGGCATAGGCCAGAATCTTGCCCATTGACAGGACACCCTGTCCGCCGAAACCGGCTATAATGATTTCTTGTTGCATAATGTTTTTTGCTAGAGTCTATAGGATTTGAGCTTAGAGCTTAGAGATGAGAAATGAGAAATGAGAAATGAGAAATCAAAGAATGTCCATTCCTACAATTCGACTATCGAGCCAGCAGCCGCAGGCTGCGTTGAAACAGGAAGCCCGAAGGGATTCCCTGAAACTAGGGGACGCAGTCCCCGATTGAAACCAGGGAGCGAAGCGACCGTTGAAACTTACAAAGTCTTAACGTTCAAATGCCGCCTCGGTGTCCTTGAGGTCGCCCACGTGGTAGTATTCAAACATGTGTTCCTCCATCCATTTGTTGGCCTTTTCGGGCGAGAGTTTCCATCCCGAAGAGCAGGTGGCAACGATTTCAACGAGGTTGGAGCCACGTCCCGCCATAGAGTTTTCGAAGGCTTTGCGGATGGCCTTTTTGGCTTTGCGGATGGCAGCAACGGAGTGCACACTTTGGCGTGTGACATAGGCCGTGCCTTCCAGTTGGGCGGCAATTTCGGTCATTTTCAAGGGGAATCCGTGTATATCGGCTCGGCGTCCTTCGGGACAGGTGGCCGTTTTCATGCCCATGAGTGTGGTCGGCGCCATCTGGCCTCCCGTCATGCCGTAGATGGCATTGTTCACGAAGATGATGGTAATATTTTCACCGCGGTTGAGGGCGTGTATGGTTTCGCCCGTTCCGATACAGGCGGCATCGCCATCGCCTTGGTAGGTGAATACGAGGCGGTCGGGCCACAGGCGCTTGCAGGCAGTGGCCACGGCGGGTGCACGTCCGTGGGCGGCTTCTTGCCAATCGATGTCAAGGTAGCGGTAGGCAAATACAGCGCAACCCACGGGGCTTACGCCGATGGTGCGTTCGGTCATGCCCATCTCTTCGATGACTTCGGCGATGAGCTTGTGCACGACACCATGCGAGCAACCTGGGCAGTAGTGCATGGTCTGCTCGTTCATAAGTGTCGGTTTGGCATAGACTAGGTTTTCTGGACAGATTATCGGGCTTTCGATAACTGACGTTTGGAGGGTTTCGCTCATAATCGTATGAGGTATTTGGGAAGGTTCTATGTTTTCAGATTTCTTCGTCATCAACCGCACGCTTGTGTCGTTGCGGTTTGCGAAGCATGGAGGGCATCCTCAGTGCGGCTTCTGCCATTTTGACGATGACGGCAATGAGTGCAATGATGAGGCACCACGAGGGTGTGACGTCGCCCCAACTCAGCCCGATGCCTATCATAGCAATGACGGACAGGAGGATAAACACGGAGTTGAGCACGTTGCGAATGTAGAGCATACGGCTCATCTTGCGGCGTTCTTGCTCGCGTTCGGGGTGGGCCAGGCGTTCCAGGATGTCGGACATGGTGTGTGTACTCAGAATTGGGTCTTCAAGGCTTCGATAATCTCGTCGGGCGAGGGCACGATGCCGCCCAATCGGCCGTAGTGGCCCACGGGGGCTTCGCCTGCCACGGCGGCGCGCACGTCGAACACCATTTGGCCGGCATTGATTTCAACCGTCAGCACACCCTTCTTGCCTTTGGCCAAGCGGTGAATCTCTTTGCTGGGGAAGGGCCAGAGGGTGATGGGTCGGAGCAGGCCGATGCGCATACCCTTTTCGCGGCCGATGGCGATGGCCTTTTGCGAGATGCGTGCTGCCGAGCCGAAGGCCACGATGAGGTAGTCGGCACCTTCGCAGTTGTATTCTTCGAAGCGCACCTCCTGCTCGGCCATTTCCTTGTATTTGGCTTGCAGGTGGAGGTTCTTCTTCTCCATCTCTTGGGGTTGGAGTTCGAGGGAGGTCACCACGTTCACGCCGCGCTGTTTCAGGCCGTGGCCATTAGAGGCCCAGGGACATTCGGCGGCGATTTCCGCTTCGGTGCGGCGGCGCTTGTAGGGCGGCAGCACCACTTTCTCCATCATCTGTCCGATGACGCCATCGGAGAGAATCATCGTCGGGTTGCGGTATTTGAAGGCCAGCTCGAAGGCCAGGTCCACAAAGTCGGCCATCTCCTGCACGGAGTTGGGGGCGAGGACGATGAGGTTGTAGTCGCCGTTGCCGCCGCCGCGCGTGGCCTGATTGTAGTCGCTCTGCGAGGGCTGTATGGTGCCCAGACCAGGGCCACCGCGCTGCACGTTCACAATCACGCCTGGCACTTCGGCACCTGCCATATAACTGATGCCTTCCTGCATCAAGGCGATGCCGACGCTCGAGGATGAGGTCATCACGCGCTTGCCCGTTCCGCCGCCGCCATAGAGCATATTGATGGAGGCCACTTCGCTTTCTGCTTGCAGCACCACCATGCCTGTGGTCTCCCACGGTTTGAGTTCGGCAAGGGTTTCGAGCACCTCGCTCTGCGGGGTGATGGGATAGCCGAAGTAACCGTCGCATCCGCAGCGAATGGCAGCGTGGGCAATGGCCTCGTTGCCTTTCATCAGGAGCACTTCGCGCTCTTCTTCAGCGGGCACTTCCATGGGATATTCAGGCAGTCCCGAAGCCACAGGCTCGCTCTCAGCCTGCGGGCGTTTGGGCCCGTCTTTATAGACAGTGATACAGCCGTCCGGGCATACGATTGCGCAGGACGAGCATCCAATACATGTTTCGGGTTGTGCCATATAGCAGTAGGCATATCCCTTGTGGTTTACTTCGCCAGCGGTGAGAGCCAACGTCTTTGTGGGGCAGGCAACCACGCAGAGGTTGCATCCCTTACAACGGTCGGTATTCACGACCACGGCACCTTTTATTTTGCTCATCGCGTTTAGGTGTTTGGTTTTTCTTCGTTTATGGTAGATTCCAGGTAGGTTCTACAATATAAGGAGCATACTACATATATATAAGGCGTACGTCCCCCCTACGGATTGTAATAGTCCTTATGGTAGAAGGCCAGGATTTCCTCAATGGCCTGTCGGGCTTCGCGGGCTGGGCTGTCGGGGTCCAGTTGCACAGCGCGGTTGAAGGCGTTGAGCGCCCCTTGCCAGTCGGCGCGCTTTGCACCGATGCGGCCTTTCAGGTAGAGCAACGTGGCATCGTTGGGCACCACCTCCAACTCCTGTAAAACTAGCCGTTCGGCTTCGGCGGTTTTTCCCGCCTCCAGGAGTTGTCGAACCGTGTCGTATGTCTGTTGCATAGTCTAATCCTTCTTTGTGGTGTAGCAAAAGTACATTATTATTTTCATACCAACCACGCCAAACACACTTTTTTTATTTTCACCAGCCACTTTCTGCGCCTTCTGTCCGCCTTTCTGTCTGTCAAAGGGGTGGCGCAGCGGGCGAAAAACAGGTTCAGGTAGGTTCTATAAATTAGCCGCGAATACATCCAAGCAGAATAGAAGCCCCGCCTTCATTGAAACTAATTTATAGAACCTACCTATAGCGAATCAACGCTATCGAGCCAGCAGCCGTAAGGCTGTGTTGAAACCAGGGGACGCAGTCCCCGACTGAAACTAGAAGCTGAAAGCTTCGTTGAAACCAGGGAGCGCAGCGACCGTTGAAACTAAGGGAGCGCAGCGACCGACACGAGGGCGAAATGGCGCGCAGCGCCCCCGCCCTCGTAATATAACACATCGCGGAGGCTCGGGTGTGCAAAACTCGTCTTTTAACATTTCATAGATTGTTGCGAAATGTTAAAACGATTTGCATTTCGCGCGAAAATGTATTATCTTTGTACTAGCGAAGA
>SFID01000059.1 GCA_004555425.1 Bacteroidales bacterium | reverse complement strand
CTCTTCGCTAGTACAAAGATAATACATTTTTCGGCGAAATGCAAATCCATTTAACATATCGCAACAGTTTGCGAAATGTTAAAAGACGAGTTTTGCACACATGAGGTTTCGCGATGTATTATATTACGAGGCAACTGGCAAATGCTTCGTTTTCTTGGTCGCAGCGGTGGCTGGTGTAACTGGTTTCGGCGAAGCATTCGGCTCATTGTTGTTAGAGTTCCAGATCGCCGCCGAAGATTTCGTGCCAGGGCAGACCCTGCTTGTTGAGTTCCTCCATAAAGGGATCGGGATCGAACTCTTCGACATTCCATACGCCGGGACGCTTCCAGAGGCCGAGCATAAACATACGCGCACCAATGCAGGCGGGCACACCCGTTGTGTAGCTGACGCCCTGCATGCCCGTTTCTTCGTAGGCAGCGCGGTGCGAGCAGTTGTTGTAGACGTAGTAGGTCTGCTCCTTGCCGTCCTTCAGACCACGGATGCGGCAACCGATGCTCGTCTCGCCATCGTAGTTCTCGCCGAGGTCCTGCGGGTTGGGCAGCACGGCCTTGAGGAACTGGAGGGGAACTATCTTCACCTTGACGGGACCGCTGCCATCGGCTGCTTCGGCGGTGTATTCAAGTTCGTCGATGCGCGACATTCCGATGTTCTGAATAACGTCGAGGTGCTTGAGATATTGCTCGCCGAAGGTCATCCAGAAGCGGGCACGCTTGATGGTGGGATAGTTCTTCACAAGGCTCTCAATCTCCTCGTGGTGGAGGAGGTAGCTTTCCTTCGGACCAATATTGGGATAGGTCAGGGGCTGGTGAATCTCGAGGGGCTCGGTCTCCACCCACTGGCCGTCCTGCCAATAGAGGCCCTTTTGGGTAATCTCGCGGATATTGATTTCGGGATTGAAGTTGGTGGCGAAGGCTTTGTGGTGGTCGCCAGCATTGCAATCGACGATGTCGAGATACTGGATTTCATCAAAATGGTGCTTGGCTGCATAGGCCGTATAGATGCTGGTCACACCGGGGTCGAAACCGCAACCGAGGATGGCCGTGAGACCAGCCTGCTCGAAGCGCTCCTTGTAGGCCCACTGCCAGGAATACTCGAAGTGTGCCTCGTCCTTGGGCTCGTAGTTGGCCGTGTCGAGGTAGGAGCAACCGCACTGCAGGCAGGCTTCCATGATGGTGAGGTCCTGGTAAGGCAGGGCCAGGTTCATAACGAGATCGGGCTTGAACTCGTTCATGAGGGCGCAGAGTTGTTCTACGCTGTCGGCATCCACCTGTGCCGTCTTGATGTCGGGCCGACCGATGGCCTTGACAATGGCATCGCACTTTGACTTCGTGCGACTGGCAATCATGATTTCACTGAATACGTCGGTATTCTTTGCCACCTTGTGGGCAGCTACGGTGGCCACGCCACCCGCACCGATAATTAGAACTTTTCCCATATTTCGTTGATTTGTTTTTAGTTTGGAATGAGGAATAAGGAATGAGGAATTTTCTTTTCCCCAAATACTACTATCGAGCCAGCAGCCAAAGGCTGCGTTGAAACAGGAAGCCCAAAGGCTTCCCTGAAACTAGGGGACGCAGTCCCCGACTGAAACTAGGAAGCCAAAGGCTTCCGTTGAAACTAGGTCGCGCAGCGACCGCCACTTAGTCCACCTTCTTCTTGAGTTCCTCGGCGATTTTGGCTTCGATTTCTTCGCAGAGTTCGGGGTTGTCGGCCAACATACGCTTGACGGCATCGCGGCCCTGCCCTATCTTGGCATCGTCGTAGCTGTACCACGAGCCACTCTTCTTGAGGATGCCCAGTTCGGTACCGAGGTCCACGAGTTCGGCAATGTGGTTGATGCCCTCGCCAAAGCTGATTTCAAACTCGGCCTTGCGGAAGGGAGGTGCCACCTTGTTCTTGACCACCTTGACGCGCACCTGATTGCCAATGGGCGTGTCGCCATCCTTGAGCGTGGTCACGCGGCGGATGTCCATTCGGACGCTGGCGTAGAACTTGAGCGCGTTGCCACCCGTAGTCGTTTCGGGATTGCCAAACATGACGCCAATCTTCTCGCGCAACTGGTTGATGAAGATACACGTGGTGTTGGTCTTGCTGATGGAGGAAGTGAGTTTGCGCAAAGCCTGGCTCATAAGGCGGGCTTGCAGTCCCACCTTATTGTCGCCCATATCGCCTTCAATTTCGGCCTTGGGCGTGAGGGCGGCCACGGAGTCGATGACAATGATGTCGATGGCTGACGAGCGAATCAGCTGGTCGGCTATCTCGAGAGCCTGCTCGCCGTTGTCGGGCTGCGAAATGAGGAGCTCGTCGATATTGACACCGAGTTTGGCGGCATAGAAACGGTCGAAGGCGTGCTCAGCATCGATGAAGGCAGCGATACCGCCGTTCCTCTGTGCCTCGGCAATGGCGTGGATAGCCAGCGTGGTCTTACCAGAGGATTCGGGACCATAGATTTCAATGATACGTCCCTTGGGATAACCGCCCACTCCGAGGGCAGCGTTGAGGGCAATACTGCCCGTGGGAATCACTTCGACTTCTTCGATTTGCTCATCGCCCATCTTCATGATGGAGCCTTTGCCAAAGTCTTTTTCAATCTTGAGCATCGCAGCCTGAAGGGCTTTGAGCTTCTCGCTATTTGCGTTTGCGGTGATTTCTTCTTTTGCCATATAATATTATTGTGTGATAAACAAGGGAGAAATGTTTGATTAGAACTCCACGTTGAAGTCGGCATCGCTATTGGGCATCTGCGGTGCGGCGTCCGTGGGATTGGTTGGCTGGGGGCGATTCCCCATACGGTCGAACGAGGGGCGACGGTTGAAGCTTCCCATACGGGGCATGTAGGTACGATTGAACGTAGTGCGGCGCTCGCCAAAATTGGGACGGGGGCGGCGATCCATGTCGAGGTTGTCGTTGTAACCCTTGCCCTCACGCGAGAAATAACTGTCGGTGGAGCGGTAATTGCTCTCAAGCGACGTTGGCGTGGGATTGGGGTTGTAGGGCAGACCATCGGCATAGGAGTCAGCATAGCGCGGACGCGGTGCCGGATTGTTGGTCTGGACATAACCTACAGCTTCCAGAAAAGCCTGTACGAAGCGGTCCATGTCTTCGCGATACAGAAAAATCTTGTGTTTCTCAAACACTGGGCGCTCCTCTTCTGTTCCATCCTTAATGCGCTTGCTCTCTGTGATGGACAAATAATTCTCGCCATGGCGGTCGCACTTGACATCCACATAATAAACACGCTTGCCCGCTTTAATCGAGCGCGAGAAAAGGATGTCGCTGTCGGGCGTCCGCTCTCTCATCGAATCTTTATTGAAATCCATAAAGTAAAAATGATATATAAGTGAAAAGGGATTTGTTGGTTCAGTCATCAAAAAGTTGGTAGTTATCAAGCCAGCATCGGTCTCCCCGTCGCTTCCCTACGCATCTTTGAAGGCAAAAAATCCTGCGAAAATTCTCGCTACACCGCACAAAATTGCATTAAAAATTTTGAACTAGGCCTAAAAACCAAGTAGAAAATGCTGCAAACCCCGAATTTTTCGTATTTTTGCCTCCGCCAAGCCATGCTGGAGGGGCTTTTTCAGTGGAAAATCCATAGACCTGTAGCGCTCGGATGGCAATAACATTTCAACAGCAATATGATAAACCGCGAACTAATCCGACTGAGGATTGTCCAGTTGACCTATGCCTACTATCAGGGCGATGGGAAGCCTATGGACGTCGCTGAGAAGGAACTCATGTTTTCCTTTGACAAGGCTTACGAACTGTATCTCTACCTGCTCTCCGTTCTGGTGAAGGTGCACCGCCTCGCCATCCACAAGAACGAAGCACGCATCGCCAGAATGACCCGTCAGGGCAACAATCCCAACGGCATCTTCCCCGAAAAAATGCTGGCCGAGAACAAGTTCCTCGTCCAACTCAACGAGAATGAAACCCTCATCGCCTATATGGAGAAGAAAAAGGAGTGGATTGAGGAAGAAGCCTTCATCAAGAAACTCTACACCACCTTCACCGAGAGCAGCA
Organism: Bacteroidales bacterium; assembly: GCA_004555425.1. Taxonomy (GTDB): domain Bacteria; phylum Bacteroidota; class Bacteroidia; order Bacteroidales; family Bacteroidaceae; genus Alloprevotella. The sequence continues at coordinate 10,499 of SFID01000059.1, read as the reverse complement.
TCTACGAGCTCTACTTGACGAAGGAGGAATTTGACTATGAGGCTGACCGCGAAGTGGTACGCAAACTCTACAAGACGTTCGTGCAAGGCAACGAGGATTTCGATAACCTCATTGAGGACCACTGCATCTACTGGAACGATGACAAGTTTCTCATTGACTCCTTCGTGCTCAAGACCATCAAGCGATTCACACCCGAATCCACGCCCGCACAGGAACTGCTGCCAAAATTCTCTTCGGACGAGGACAGCGAATTTGCCCTTCAGCTATTCCGCGCCGTCATTGCCCGCGCCGACGAGACCCGCGAAATTATCCGCGCCAACGCCCGCAACTGGGACCTCAGCCGTATGGCCTACATGGATGTCATTATCATGCAGATTGCTTTGGCCGAGATACTTGAATTCCCCAGCATTCCGCTGAGCGTCAGCATCAACGAATACCTCGACATTGCCAAGGTGTACAGCACACCCCGCAGTGCCTCCTACATCAACGGCTTGCTCGACAACGCTGTCACCAAATTGCGCGCCGAGGGTATCATCCTCAAGGAGCGCTCGGCCAAATAGCTGCACACTCTCTGCTCGCACAAGTAAACATTCACATTACCTATACAAAAACTCTTACTACCTATGAACGCTATCACACTCTTGCAGGCTGCCGCTGGTGGCGGCGGTCTCGAAATGATTATTATGATGGTTGTACTCTTCGCCATCGTATATTTCTTCATGATTCGTCCCCAAAACAAGAAGCAGAAGGAAATCCAGAAATTCCGCAACGCCCTCGCCGTGGGCCAGGACGTTGTCACCATCGGCGGCATCCACGGACAGGTGAAGAATATCGACGACAACATCGTCACTCTTGAAATCGCCACTGGCACAAAGGTGAAGTTCGAGAAGAGCGCCATCATGCCCGCAGGCACCGCTCCCGAGCAAAAATAATACTTGACACGCCTATATATATATAATAGGTGTACCCCACACATATATAATAGGTGTACCCCACACTTAACCAGCGGCACACACCCGTCTGTGCCCTAATCCCTCAAGAAGATGACTTCTCGGAATCTCAAAAGTATATGGAACTGCTTGTCCCTCCTCTGGAACAAGCAGTTCCTTGTTTTCTTGTTTTTCCTCTGTCTCTCCGCCTCCTTCTGGTTGTTTGAAGTGCTCAACGAGACGACAGAGCAGGAACTTGAAGTGCCCATTGAGATTAGGGGCATACCTGAAGATGTCGTCATCACCAGCGAACTGCCCAACTTTGTCCGCGCCACGCTGCGCGACAAGGGTGTCACACTCATGGGCTACCAGTTTGGCGGCACCCTGCGCCCCATTGTGCTCGAATGGAAGAACATCACCAACTCCAAGGGCCACGTGCGCATTCTTCCCAACGAACTCCGCCGCCAACTCAGCGCACAACTCTCGCAGGGCACGCAGATTGTTGCCATGCGCCCCGACACTCTTGAGTTCTACTACAATTTCGGTCTGCGCAAGCGCGTTCCCGTTTGCCTCAAGGGCAAGCTCCAAGCAGCTCAGGGCTACGAAATCACACATACCCGCTTCCTGCCCGACAGCGTCACTGTCTATGCCTCCAACGAAATTCTTGACAGCATCACAGTGGCCTACGTCAAACCCGAATACCTCAAGAATATCGCCGACTCCACCACGCTCCAACTGGATATCCAGCGTATGCGAGGTGTGAAGTTTGAGCCCTCGCGCGTCAAGTTGGAAATTTTCTCCGACCGCCTCGTTGAAAAGCGCATCAAGCTCTCCGTACAACCGCAAGGCTTCCCCGCAGGAAAGCAACTATTGCCCATACCGCAAGAGGTGGAGGTGGCTTTCTACGTGCCCATGAGCCTGTACAGAAGTATAGACGCCTCAGACTTCGCCGTCTCTGTTCACTACAAGGACCTGCCCGCCGATGGCAGCACCAGCTGTCCCGTCCGCGTTGACAAGGCTCCCGATGGCATCACCCGCGTGCGCACCATCCCCGCGGCCATTGAATATGTCATCGAAGAGACCAAGAATTAACCCCGTGGCCTTTTGCGATTACTGGAACGACAAAGACCTTCTCCTTGATTTTGTGATGGATAACTTAGCCAACTCTAAAACCTGCTGCGAGATGGCGCAGTACGCGTACCAGAATGGCTACGAAATGAAGATAGTCATCAAACTGCCCGACGACAGGTTGTCCTATACCTACGACAACAGTTCCTGGCTTCTGATGCCCCTTTCCCTCTAGTCCACAATCCAAATCCTATGTCGCACTTCCCCTCCCCCACTCAGCTGCGCCTAGCCGTCACGGGCGGCATCGGCAGCGGCAAGAGTTTTGTCTGTCGTTGCCTTGAGGAGCGCGGGATACCTGTGTTCTATTGCGATGACGTTGCCAAGCAACTCCTGCGCACGGACGCCGAGGTACAGCGCGCCCTCACCACACTGGTCGGTCCTGGGTTGTTTGAAGGGGGATGGCTCCACAAGGAACTCTTGCGCGACTACCTTCATCAGGGCAACGCAGCTGCCGACCGAGTGAACGCCATCGTTCATCCCCGCGTAGCAGAAGCCTTCCGCCAGTGGTGTAAGCAACAAGCCGCCGCCGGCCACCGCCTGCTCTGCATGGAGTGCGCCCTGCTCTTCGAGACAGGTTTCGACCGCCTTGTTGACCGCACGCTCCTAGTCACCGCGCCCCTCGAAATACGCCTCTCCCGCATCATGGCCCGCGATGGAGTCAGCCGCGAGGTTGCCCGCTCTTGGATGCGCCTTCAAATGTCCGAAGAGGAGAAAGCCCGCCGCGCCGACATTCTCATTGACAATACCGACAGCCCCGACTTCGGCATTATTGACAAACTGCTGGCCACCGCCTGCAACGAGCAAAACTAACCTTTCCATATGCTCCATCCCCACACCTTTGAAATCTACGAGCCCTACGACCACTTTCGCGAATTCCTCCTCTCCCTCCCCCAGCGCTTCAGCCGCGGCGAGGGCGAGTGCATTTACAAGGGGCGCAACGAGCTGCGCGTATTTACCGTTAATGGCACACGCCTTGTTGTCAAATCCTTTGGCCGCCCGCATTTCATCAACCAGTTGGTCTATGGCTTCCTGCGTCCTTCCAAGGCCCGCCGCTCCTGCGAGCACGCCCATCTCCTTGCCTCCCTCGGCATCGGCAGTCCCGCGCCCGTAGGTTATATCAATGTGCGCACGGCTGGCGGCCTGCTCTTCGACCGCAGCTTCCTTGTCACCCTCGAGAGCACCTGCCCCGTTGTCTACCGCGACCTGCTCACCCAGCACATTCCCTGGTGCCTAGATGCAGTGCGCGAAGTGGCCCGCACCGCCGCTCGCCTGCACGACAACGGCCTTCTCCACAAGGATTTCAGTCGCGGCAACATCCTCCTCGACCAGCGCCCCGACGGCACTATCCGCCTCGAACTTATTGACCTCAATCGTATGCGCCGCGGTCCCGTCAGCCTCCAAGCGGGTTGCCACAACCTAGAACGCCTCCCCGTCACACCCGAGATGCAAGAAGTTTTGGCCACCACCTATGCCGCCGCCCGCCATTTCGAACCGCAGGAGTGCCTCCGCCTTCTGCGCAGTTTCCGAAGCCAGCAGCACGACCACATGGCCGAGGAATGCGCCAGCGCTGCTTGTTCAAGGGGTGGAGAAGCCTGATAATAGGCTGAGACTAGGCTTTGGGAAGCACACTTGGCCACCCAGAAACCGCGTTCAATCCAAATAAATATTGTACCTTTGCCACGCTACAATGCAAAAAGCAAGTCCTCTACCTATCAAAATAACAATTCATATCTAGCACATACCTAAAAATGAAAGAAACCATTCTCGCCATCTCTGGCAAGCCCGGCCTCTACCGCCTCGTTGCTCGCGGCAACGGCAATCTGATTGTGGAATCCATCGACGAGCAGAAGCGTCGCATCACCGCCGGTTCGCGCGACCGCGTCACCTCCCTCCGCGATGTCTCCATGTACACCATGGACGATGATAAGCCTCTCATGGAGGTATTCGAATCCATCAAGGAGAAATACAACGGCCAGCCCGTTGACATCCACACCAGCAAGGCGGACAAGGCACAGCTCTACGCCTTCCTTGACGAAGTGCTGCCCGACAACGATGCCGACCGCATCTATCCTGGCGATGTCAAGAAGCTCATCCAGTGGTACAACATCCTCGTGCAGGCTGGCTACACCGATTTCCTCGAAGCCAACGAGGAGGAAGAAGCAACCGCCGAGGCTGCTCCCGCAGAATAATCTCCGCCCATACCCAACGGGCAAACATTGGGCCTATATCGCAGACATACCATCCCCAAGCGATATAGGCCCAATTCCTTTCCAAATTTTCCTATATATAATAAGGAGTACCCCCCTGTAATAATGCAAAAAGCAGGAAGGGCAATAGCCAAAGCCTGCCACAAACTTTCATAGCTTAGACTATCGAGCCAGCAGCCAAAGGCTGCGTTGAAACAGGAAGCCCGAAGGGATTCCCTGAAACTAGGAAGCCGCAGGCTTCCGCTGAAACCTGAAACTAGGGAGCAAAGCTCCCGTAACAATCAGGTCGCAAAGCGACCATTGACCCCCAAAAGCCATGCTGAAAAACCGACAAACCATCCGCCGATACGCCAATCGGCCTGTTGACCACGCCCTCATCCATCGCCTCCTCACCGAAGCCGAGCGCACACAGACAATGGGCAATCTCCAACTCTACAGTGTTGTCCTCACGGAGGACCCTGCCCAAAAGGAGCAACTCTCTCCCTGCCATTTCAACCAACCTATGGTGCGCCAAGCCCCCGTGCTCCTCACCTTCTGCGCCGATTTCCACCGCGTCACCCGCTGGTGCGAAGAGCGAGAGGCCGACCCTGGCTACGACAATTTCCTCTCCTTTGTGAATGCCGCCACCGATGCCCTCCTCTTCTGCCAAACCTTCTGCACGCTGGCCGAAGCTGAAGGACTAGGCCTCTGCTATCTCGGCACCACCCTCTATTCGCCACAGGACATCATCCGCATTCTCCACCTGCCGCGCCTCGTTATGCCCATCGCCACCATCACCCTCGGTTGGCCCGACGAACAGCCCGCCCCCACCGACCGCCTCCCCCTCACCGCCATCCTCCACGAGGAAACCTACCACTCCCCCACCCGCGCCGACATCGACCGCGACTACTGTCCGAAGGAGGCACTGCCCGAGAACCTAGAATTCCTGCGCATCAACAACAAGCAGACACTGGCCCAAATCTTCACCGACCTACGCTACACGCGCCGCGACAATGAAGCCATGAGCCAAACGCTGCTAGAAACTCTTCGCCAACAGGGTTTCCTTGAGGTAGGTTCTATATAGGTAGGTTCTATAAATTAGTTTCAATGGAAGGCAGATTTCCTTTCTTGCTTGGATGCCTTTCCTACTCTCGGACCGTAGTTTTTTGTTTTTAATTCGGTCACGTAGCCCGCTACGCTCCCTCACGAAAAACGAAAACCTACGGCACAATAGCCGCAAACTCTTAACAAACCAATTTATTGGACCTACCCTACAAAAACAAAAGCGCGGTGGAAGGATTCCCATTTTTATTGCTACCTTTGCACAACTTTCTTACAGCTCATTAGGTGATTTGATATTCATGCTCCGACTTTTCCTCCTCATCTGCGGCCTCCTGGCTCTGGGTTTCCTGCTCCTTGGCGTGCGGGTGCTCTTGGGCAAACGCTTCGTCCATACCCACGTGGACGGCAACAAGGCGCTGGAGCAGAAAGGCATCCATTGCGCACAATCGCAGGACGCCGTCATCTGCCGCCCGCGCCGAACGGCTGTGCAGGAGAAACACCATGAATAGCGAATATCCTCTCACAAATAGGAAATAATACAATTGATAATATGAAGAAAACGACTATCCTCCTTGTGGCAGCCACCGCGATAATGGCACTGACCACAGCCTGCAACAAATCCAAGGAAGAAACCAAAGCACCAGCCGCAAAGACCACTGCAACTGCTCTGCAGGATGGAATGAAAGTGGCCTACGTTGACCTCGACACGTTGCAAAACCACTACAAGTTCTTCACCGAGACGAAGGAGGCCCTCGAAGCCAAAAGCAAGGGCTACGAAGAGAGTATCAGCCGCCTCAGCCGCGAACTGGAAAACGCAGCAGCCTCCTTCCAGCAGAACCTGCAAAACGGCAAATACACCTCTGAGGACCAGGCACGCAAGGAGCAGGAGAAACTCGTCAACAAGCAGAACAACGTCCAGCGCAAGCAGATGGAATATGCCGAGGCGCTGCAAAAAGAACAGGATGCCTTCAACAAGGCCCTCCACGATAGCATCAACAACTTCATTGCTGACTACAACAAGACGCACAACTACACAATGATTCTCTCGAAGGCGGGCGACAACATCCTTTATGCCGACCCCGCACTGGACATCACGCAGGACGTGCTGGCTGGCCTGAACAAGCGCTACAAGAGCAAGAAGAAATAAACCGCCATACCCTATCCACACAACAAAATCCCATCCGCGATTTCGCCCCTACCTTGGAGAGAAATCGCGGATGGGTTTTCTGTGTATGCGTATTATCAATGGGGCTTCCTCAGATATTTCTCGGCGTCTGCGGGGCGCGCTTGCCTTCGCTGCAGGTGGCCAGCACTTCGTGGAATATATCGTTGGGCGCAAGCGCATTGAAGAGCGTCGAGCACGAACGCACCTTGACGAAATCTGTGACGCCGCGCAGGCGATGCCTGAGGTCGTACCATCAAAGGCCGCGGAGGAAGTCCATCAACACGCGGTTGAACTCCTCGGGCCGCTCCATATTGACCATGTGGCCGCAGTCATTGATAATGACCACCTGTCCCTGGGGCGCAACGTTCTGCATCGGACTGCAGTAGCCCTGCTTGCGTTCCTTGTCGCCATAGACAATCAGGAAGGGCGTGGCAGGCGGGCTGGCCTTGAACTGCCGCCAAGCATCGCGGGCATAGTAAATGCGACAAGTGGAGTGCTTGACCTGCCACAAGCCCCAATCCATAACAATCGCGGTGAGGGCCGTGCGCATCCGTTCGCGCTTCGAACCGCCAATGCTCACCAGCGAATTGGCACGGCTGCGGCGGTAGGCATCATCGTTTTTGTTCCAAGCATGGCGGGTTCGCTTCTCCTTGGCCACCTCGCTGGCGGTCTTCGGGGTGGAAGGGCCCGCCCAACTGCTGGCAATCTCGCCCGACACCATCACGCTGGACAACAGACGATGGGGATAGAGCGCCAGGAGGTCGCCTGCCACATAGCCGCCCATCGATAGGCCGACCACGTGGGCGCGGTCAATGCGGAGTGAATCCATGAGGGCGATGATGTCGTCGGCATGCGTAAACTGGTAGCCCTCCTCGGGGTCTGCGCTCTTGCCGTAACCGCGCGAATCGGGCGTGACAACGTAGTAATGCTCCTTGAGCACCGCCACCTGTTCGTCCCACATACGGCGGTCGAGTGTGTGACCGTGAACGAGGATGATGGGCGTATGGGCGGGATTGCCGTACGTCTCATAAAACATCCGCCCGCCCCCGCGAAAGGTTATCCATCCTTCGGTGTGCGGACACTCAGGCGTGGACTGACGAATGCCTTCGCCGTTGACCACCTCCGACGGACCGACAATGGGTATGCTGTCGTCGGCAGGCGTGGGCGACATCCTGACATCGGACATCGCCTGTGGCAATTCGGCATCAGGTTCGATCGGATTTGTTCTATCTACGACCTGTGCCAACATGGGCAGGCCAAGTGCCCAACCCATCAACAAGAGAACGAGGTAGCGAGGCATAATGATTGGTTTTTATGGGACGGAGCTAGCCATCTACTCCAGTGCAATTACTTCTTGCGGGCGCACATCCAGTTGGACTGGTGGTTGTAGCCAATGCGGACGTCGAGCGGTTTGATTTCGCTCTTCTTCTCCTTATAAACGGCATCAAGGTCGCGCTGGAAAGTGTAGTCAGAGAAACATTTGAGCGGACGGCAATAGGAACCGTAGAGCGTGATGTCCCACACCTTCTGGTCGAAGAAGCGGTAGGGAATGCCCGAGTCGTCACCCAAGATGGCCCACGAATGGTCAAGGGCAGCGGAACAAATCTTCGAGAAGTTACCGTCGTGTATCAGGTAGGACGCAGCCTTGAGGAAAGTGCTCACCTTGTACTTCGGCAGGGTCTTGGAGAGATAGGCAGTCAGACCCGGTTCAATGGCGTTGTCCTTGGTATTGCCGCGGTAGTAATAAACGGTCTGCTCGTGCGTAGGCGTTTTTGCGAAGAAGAATTTGATTTCGGCAATGTGGGCATCCTTATCCGTAGCGTCCACCATATTGCCCTGCTCATCAAAATTCATTTTCTTGACAGAGATAATCTGGCAATCCTCCTTGGCCATCAGCATCGTGATAATGGGCAAGGTGCCACCCACCTTCTCCTTCGAGAGGTCGGCCTGCATAGACGTGGTGACGTAGAAGCTAGAGTTGAAATAGGTGCTCAGCGCCTGGGCATAAATCGACTTCTTGGAGGCGTCCTTATCGGCAGGTGCATTGCCGATCGGCTCCAAACCCATGAGGAAGTAAACATCTGCGTTGGGCGCAATGTGGTGCGGGAAGATGAAGTCGGGGCCACCGAAGGGGTAGAACAAATAAGTAGTTTCCTTCTGCATATCGCTCATATCGCGCACCAAAATGCTGTCCACCTTCGCCATACGCTTGTAAGCCATCGTGGCATCCACGATTCCGGAATAATACTGCGCGGCAGCGGTCAATACCGTGTCGGCAACGCACGGTTGAGGTTCGGCCACGACGGTGTCCTGCGGTGCACTGGCCGTTTCTTTCTGCTGAGGGTTGTTCTGACAGCTGCACACCACGAGGGCGGAAGCAACTAGGAGGGATAGGAATTGTTTGTTCATAGAATTAAATTAGGAATTAGAAATTATCCGACGAATACATCTAATGCTGCTGGCTCAGCTGCTGGCTCAGCAAATACACCACATAACCAAAGAGGAGGGTGCCCAGGCTGAGCAGAGTGGTCCACGGCAGGAGATGCTGGCCATCCAGATATTGGCAGAAATCGGTATAGAGCATATAGATGATGGACCACGAGATGATGATGCCGAAGAGCAGAGCGGGCACGGGATATAGCAGGGTGCGATACGGCCGCTCGGCATTGGGGAATTTCCGACGATGGCGAATCACGCCCACAACCGTCAGCAGAGCGCAGAGGGACAGGACCACACTGGTGTACTGCGTAATCTCCTGAAAGGCTCCCGTCAATACCATCACGCCGCTGAGCAACCACTGCGCCCAAATGGCCACGTAGGGACAACCACTAGGGTTCTTGCGCGTCAGGCCGCGGAGGATGCGATGGTCCTCGCCCATCGTCGTGGCCACGCGCGGCCCTACGAATACCATCGAACTGATGCTCGACACCAGCATGACGGCAATGAGTAGGCCCATCATCTCGCCGCCCTCCGCGCCGAAGATGTGGCGCGCGCTGATGAGGCCGATTTCTATCTGGCCGCTCATTTCGCTGATGGGCGTGGTGCGGAGGAATATCATATTGAGGCCAAGGTAGAGCACTATCGTGAAGAGCGTGCTCCCCATCAAGGCCAAGGGGATATTCTTGCGGGGATGCTTAATGTCGTTGGCAATATAGGCAGCGGCGTTCCAGCCCGAATAGGCATAGTACACCCAAATCAAGGAAACGGCAAAGCCCGCTGTAAACATATCGCCGATGGAAAAGTCGCCCATAGTCTGGAAGTTGCCCGCAGCCACGCCATCGGCCGACACGTAGAGGCCAGCCAGGATAAACACAACAATCACCAGCACCTTGACAATGGTCAGCACATTCTGGATATTCGCACCTACCTTCACACTGAAGGCATGAAAGAGCGTGATGACCGTCAGCATAATCATCGCAAACAACTTGGGCGGAATCACTGGCCAGATATTGCAGACGTACGAACTCAACGCCATACACGACAAGGCAATCGGCGCGGAAAATCCAACGATAAGGCTGGTCCACCCCGAGAGGAAACCAACGGCGGGATGATATATCTGCGACAGGTAATGGTATTCGCCGCCCGAGCGCGGCATAGCAGCACCCAGTTCGCTATATACGATGGCACCACACAGAGCCACAAAACCGCCAATCAACCATATCAGGGCGATGGATATGGGATTGGCCGTGGTCAACAACTGAAAACCGAGCGAGGTAAAGACACCTGTGCCAATCATATTGGCAATGACGAAGGCCGAGGCAGTGCCGGCATTCATTTTAATAGGTTTCATGCAAGGGTATAACAAGAACAGACGAGATTCAGAGGCAAAAAAAGTATTAGGGACAGCCATCAATGAACCCCACAATAATTTAACGTTTGCAAAAATACAACAATAATCACAACAACCTAGCCCTTACGCCTAATTATTTAAGGTAGGTTCTATAAATTAGCTTGCGATGAGTTTTCGGCTATCGTGCCGTAGGTTTTTGATTTTCGTGAGGGAGCGTAGCGGGCTACGTGACCGAATGA
>SFID01000148.1 GCA_004555425.1 Bacteroidales bacterium | reverse complement strand
TCCGTGGCGACGCGGAATCTGAAGGAAGTCGGCGGCAAACATCTGCTCTGACGGACAGAAACATGATATAAGGCCGGTGCAAGTGAGGTGAGTCTGCAAGAGAAGACAAAGCCCGATAGTTATCCGGAACTTGCAAAGGTAAATCATGCAGAGATAAGATGGAAAGAATATGCTCTTAACTGGGGAGGTCTCACGGACGTGGCAACCCGACAAGTCATACGACACTCGGCGCCGTGGAGTAAAGCTTGCCGTGAGAAGTCAGCAGAGGTCATAGTACCCATGGAAAAAATGGGGAAGGACCGAACCTTATTGAAACAAGTTTACCAATAAAGATTACTCTATGAAGGAAAGAATGCAGAATACAGGCGCGAATGCGCATGGCTGCCCACAAAGAGATAGGACGGCATCCGAAGGGTATGTGGGAGTGCAGACCTACATGGAGATAGTCGAGGGCGAACTTGTGGAATCGCACTTTGGGGTGAATGACCTCATGGAACAGATAATCGACATCGCCAACCTACGAACCGCCTACAAGCAAGTAGTGCGGAATAAGGGCAAAGGCGGAGTCGATGGGATGGAAGTCAAGGAGTTACTCACTTGGTGTCAGTCCCATATCGAAGACCTGAGGCAGTCCCTCATGGACGGGACATTTGTCCCCAATCCAGTAAGGCGCGTAGAAATTCCGAAAGACAACGGCAAGAAACGTCTGTTAGGCATCCCCACGGTGATAGACCGCATGGTGCAGCAGGCCATCAGCCAAGTCCTTTCTCGTATCTACGAACCGAAATTCAGTCGTACGAGTTACGGTTTCCGCCCGAAACGAGGAGCACATGATGCACTACGGGAAGCGAGGAAGACCGTGACCGAAGGCTACAAGTATGCCGTGGGCATCGACTTGGAGCGTTTCTTCGACACCGTGAACCAAAGCAAACTGATAGAGGTGCTGAGCCGAACGATAAAGGACGGCCGCGTGGTATCTCTGATACACAAATACCTCCGCAGTGGCGTGATGGTACACGGAGTATTGCAGCCAACGGAAGAGGGAACACCGCAAGGCGGGCCCCTCAGCCCATTGCTAAGCAATATCATGTTGAATGAACTCGACAAGGAACTTGAAAGAAGAGGACATCGTTTCGTCCGCTACGCGGATGACAGCATCATCTTCTGCAAGAGTAAACGAGCCGCCCAACGCGTCAGCGAATCCATCACGGACTTCATCGAGAAGAAACTTTATTTGAAGGTAAATCGCGAGAAGACAGAAGTGGGGAGTATCATTGGAATGAAATACCTCGGTTACTCGTTTCGTATTATGCGTGGGGAGTGCCGACTGACGGTACATTCCAAGACATACGACAAACTGCGTAAGAAACTGAAAGAGGCTACCAAGCGGAGTAATGGGATGGGGTATCAATCCCGCAAGGAAAAGATGCACCAAATCATCCGTGGATGGATAACCTACTTTCAGTTGGCAGACATGCAAACGCGACTGAAAGAGATTGATGAATGGCTACGCCGCCGTTACCGTATGTGTATATGGAAGGCCTGGAAGAAATGCAGCACAAAGGTGAAGAACCTAATCAAATGCGGCATTGCAGAATGGCAAGCCTACGAATGGGGTAACAGCAGCAAGAAGTATTGGCGAGTGGCCGAAAGTCCGATATTACATCGGGCCATTGGCAACGACGCATTACGGAAGCAAGGTTGGCCATGTCTGATGGACTATCATCGTTTAATAGTCCGCGTGCAATGATAAGGAACCGCCGTATGCCGAACGGCACGTACGGTGGTGTGAGAGGTCGGTAAACGTGAAAGTACCGCCGTATGCCGAACGGCACGTACGGTGGTGTGAGAGGTCGGTAAACGTGAAAGTAGGAGATAAACGCCTATGATTAGCGTTTACCTCCTACTCGATTGGGGAATTTACTAATTGGGATTACTCGCGAACGAGCACCTTCTGCGTTTGTCCGTCAGCCTGAATCAGATATACACCTGGGCTGAGGCGCAGGCGGTCGCCTGCATTGAGATGGCCCACTTGCTGGCCAGCCATATTGAATACCAGTGCAGCGCGGAGGCTCTGAATTTCGTTGCCCTGAAGGACAACAGCATCCTGCGTCGTGGCACTGTGGATGGCCGTGCTGATGCTGCCTTCCACATTCATCTTGATGCCTTCGCCAGCCTGCGTCACCTTGATGAGATAGTGCGTGGGCTTCGTTACGGAGAGCTGGATGCGATACGTGCCATCCGTACCTGCGGCATTCGACTGGTAGAAGGATTCGTCGAGGAAGTTATTGAGGTCGTTGGCCTCGTAGATGTAACCCTTGAAATAGTCGGCCGAGGTCTGCGTGGTAAAGATGAATTTGCAGGCGTCGAGGGCAATGTCGTACCAGCGGGGTTGCTGCGGCGTGGCCTTCTGCATCGTATTTTCGCCGATGACGAGGGGAATCGGCTTCTTGGGGCTTTCGCCAGGATTGAAGTCGCGCCAGATGACTTGCAGCTCGCGGCCCGTGAGGGCAGTCAGGGTGCGCACGTCGATGAGGAGCTTTTCGCCAGCGCTGACGGGCAGAAGTTCGGAATATTTCACGGCTACGTTGCCCGAGGTCACCTTGATATTGTTCGCATCAGCGTCGCAGAAGTCTCTGCGATAACTTACGCCCGAGGCCACCTTGCAGTCGCCGTCGTATTCATTGTCAATGTTGGCCTGGATTGTCACCATACCATCGGCGGGAACGGTAAATACGTACCAGTGGTGGCCCGGTGTGGCGGGCAGATTGGCTTTGCCGTCTTCGGCCAATACCTCTGCGAGGCTGCAGCTCTCGCCATCCGTAAATTCTTCCTCGCTGATGGTGAGCGTGGTGGCTGCGCTGAGGTTCTTCAGGTGGATGTAGGCATTGGCGCCGCGCCACGTTTCGGTGCGGATGCCGCCTCCTGTTGCGCTATAAGTATAATAAGGCGTTGCACCATCCTCCTGGAGGAGTTCAATCTCCACGTTGGGGTCGGCCGTGCTCACCTTCAGCCAGCCTTCGTTGCTGGCGGTGTAGGCGAAGTAGCGCTCGCTGCGTCCCTCGGCCACCGTGTTGTCGCCCAGTTCGCCTTCGAGGGGGTCTTCGATGCTTTCACCGGGCAGGAGGTCGGAGATGCTGACGGTGAAGGGAACTTTGTTGTAACCTTCCGTGCAATGCCAAACGAGAACGAACGACTGGTCGGCTTCTGCGTCATACTGAATCTTCGAGGTGGACGTAGCCAGACAGGTGTAGTTGTCCGTGGCGTCGTAGAGGTTCATATAGGAACCGCCAGGGAGTTCGCGGTCGGTGCTCACCGTCAGGAGTGCCTTCTTCTCCTTGGGCATATCGATGAGGTAATATACATCGCCGTTGTGGTCGGGCGTGGTGTAGTTGCCAGCGGTGAGGGCGATGGGTGTATTGAATTCGTCGCCTGCCTGCTTGGTTTCAAAGGTCAGGTCAAACTGCTGGTCGCTGCCCGTAGCCTGTTCCTTGACCACGCAAACGAGGTATTGCTTGCCAGCCAGCAGACGGGTGCGCAGGCCCAGATAGCCGTTGGTTTCGGCAGTGGGGTGGGTGTCGGAGGCATTGCTATAGACAGCCACGCGGCCGCCAGGGAGCATGATTTCGCTCGCGCTCTGGATATGGAGGGTGTTTTCCTCGGGCGTAACCACGCTATACCAATACGTACCCTTAGCAGCGGGAAGCACGTTGCCCGTGGCCTTACCCGTGTAGGGCGCATCGGGACTGGTGCCTTCGGGCTTGCTAGCCTCCAGATCGAGGTGGGCCACCAGCGGGTTGTAAGCCTTACCGCTGAAGATGTAGGTCTTGCCAGCCTGCACGGGCGTCTTGGCCACGTAGTAATAATCCTGGTTGGTGCCTTGCGAAAGGGGCGTTTCGGTGCCGCTGCAACCTTCGCGCACGGTCAGGCCAGAGATATTGGTGGTCATGAGCAGGCTGAGCGTACCATTCTGCGCGGCGGTATATTCAAGGTAGGAAGCATCGCCGCTACTCTTGTCCACATAGACAACGTGGTCGTGGCTCAGTTCGATAGGATTGTTGCACGAGCCACCAGCGGTAATGTCCGAGGCCACCGTCTCAAAGTTGAAGGTGATGTTGCTCACCTTGTAGGCGTTCACTTGGATATAGGCAGACTTGCCGCGGGGCAGGAGGAAGTAGTTGATAGAGCCTCCTTCGGCCGTAATCTTGGCGTACTTTGTGGACGAAGAGCCATTCTCCGACACCGTAAACGTTTGGCCCGAGGCTCCGCGACGGAGGATGAGCAATTCGTCGTGCTGGGACGAGGCTGTGTAGGTGTAGTACACGTTCTTGTCGCCCGAACCATTGGGGAAATCGTAGGAGATTTGTCCTGGCTGAATGGGCTGCGCGGTGTCCAGCGAGGTCTGTGCATACGACAGGCCCGCGATGACTGACAGCGCAATGCTGAGTAGCGTTTTCTTCATAAGAAATGTTTGTTCTGGTTGGTTTTACGGCGACAAATGTACAAAAAAAATAAATAGCAGTCTCGTATCTGTCAGATTTTTCGGGTTGGTTCGATGAATTAGCCTGCGATGTATTCGCAGTTTTATCCTGCCGTGGCTTTTATTTTCCAAGAAGAAGCGTAGTGGGCTACGATCCATAGAAAAACCCCACGGCCAGATAGTGGCAGATCCATCGCCAGCAATTCTATTGCACCTGCCTTGAAATGGTGACCACGCAGGTGGTTAATTGCTGGCTAGGGGCGCACAGACGGCATCATTCCATCCCCACAATTAGCTCCCAACCAAATTGGTTCTTTCGGGCAAAAAACCACCTGCGTACTCCCCCCGAAATGATAACTACTCAGGTCGTTCTAGATTGCGAGGCAATGTGTGGACCTTCGCTATGCGGTATTTATTTTAACACGAATCGTAACTACTTAGGTTGTTTTCTTTGCAAACAACTCCCAACTAAGTTTTAGGCCCAAGGTCAGGTTAGAAAGACAAAAACCAAGCTAAACCCCTTGAAGAGTCTGGGGCTTCGCCCTGGTGTTAGGTTTCCGGCTGGGTCTTATAAGAGCAAGCTCTTAACGCCCCACCCGAAAACCTAACACCACCTTCTTTCAGAAGGCCAACAGCCTCTTCAAGGCGATAAACAGG
>SFID01000058.1 GCA_004555425.1 Bacteroidales bacterium | reverse complement strand
TTTCTCTTGGCATGGTATAAATAATTTGGATCCAACGTTTTATTTATACCGTAAATATAAGAATAATATTTCTAATTATCAATATTACATTACACTAGTACAACCTGAGTAGTTACCATTTCATGGTTCTAGTCGAGTCGTTACCCCGCTCAATTAGTGAGATTCGAAAGATTCGTGTTAAAGAAACACGAATCGAATTGTTTCCTACTAGGAGGTTCTACCCCGCGCAATTAGTAAGATTCGTATGATTCGTGTTAAAATAAATACCGCAAGCCGAAGGTCCACACGTTGCCTCGCAATCTAGAACGACCTGAGTAGTCACCCGCGAAATGTTAAATCCAATTTTTTTCGCGCGAAAACTTTATATTTTCGGCCGCGAAAAAATCTCTACATCGTCAATCCGCGCACCGATAAAGCCAAGAAAATTTCCGCAAAAGCATTTAGAAAATCCGCAAAAGCCCATAGAATTTTCAACTTCCGATGTATTTCACGCCTTATATTGACCAAAAAAAAGAGGAGAAAGTCCCGTGTTTGGGGCTCTCTCCTCTTCGCTAGTACAAAGATACATCATTTTCCCGCGAAATGCAAATCGCTTTAACATTTCGCAACAACCTGCGAAATGTTAAAAGACGAGTTTTGCACACTTGATGGCTCGCGATGTGTTATATTACGAGGCGCCCTTTTCGCCGATGATTTTCCCGCGCCTGGCATGTTGCTACGATATGTTCAAAAGTCGTAAAAAGCAAAAAACTTTTCTACGGGGATTTGTCTGTCACAATATCTTTTGTACCTTTGCGGTGTAAAGGTTTTTTCATCCGCATTATCAACCATAAAAACACATATTCCAATGGCTTATTTAACTGACGAAAAACTCGTGATCGTAGGTGCCGGTGGTATGATCGGCTCCAACATGGTGCAGAGCGTGCTGATGCTCGGCCTCACCCCCAACATCTGTCTCTATGATATCTACGAGCCCGGCGTACACGGCGTGTACGACGAGATGTGCCACTGCGCATTCCCCGGTGCCAACCTTACCTATACCGTTGACCCCGAGGTAGCCTTCACAGGCGCTAAGTATATCATCTCCTCTGGTGGTGCTCCCCGCAAGGAGGGTATGACCCGCGAGGACCTGCTCAAGGGCAACTGCCAGATTGCTGCCGACTTCGGTGAAAACATCAAGAAGTACTGCCCCGACGTGAAGCACGTGGTTGTCATCTTCAACCCCGCCGACGTGACGGCCCTCACCGCCCTCATCCACTCTGGCCTGAAGCCCAACCAGCTCACCTCGCTCGCAGCTCTCGACTCTACCCGCCTCCAGCAGCAACTCGCTCAGGAATTTGGCGTGCAGCAGGACAAGGTGACCAACGCCTATACCTATGGTGGCCACGGCGAACAGATGGCCGTATTCGCCTCCAAGGCACTCGTGGACGGCAAGCCCCTCGCCGAACTCCCCATGACGGCAGAGCGCTGGGCCGAAATCAAGCACATGACCATTCAGGGCGGTTCGAACATCATCAAACTCCGCGGCCGCTCCTCCTTCCAGAGCCCCGCATACCAGGCTGTCAAGATGATTGAAGGCGCAATGGGTGGCGAACCCTTCACCTGGCCCGCTGGCTGCTACGTCAACTGCGATAAGTGCGGCTTCAAGAACGTAATGATGGCTATGCCCACCGTTATCGATAAGGATGGCGTTCACTTCACCGCCCCCGAAGGCACCGAAGAAGAAATGGCTGCCCTCGCCGCTTCCTACGAGCACCTGCAGAAGATGCGCGACGAGATTATCTCCCTCGGCATCATTCCCGCTGTAGAAGATTGGAAGAACGACAACCCCAACCTCTAATCCCATCTTCATCTTTTCTCCCCCAATAATTGCGGGGCCTGCGTCACTAGCGACACAGGCCCCGCAATTTTTTCTGTTGTGATAATGTACCCAGCGGACCAAGCGGGCCTCATATCAAGGGAAAGGTGTATCTTTGAACCACTAATTTGAATCTTATGGATAATATGCCAAAATACCTCAAGCGTTATAATGATGGTACGCCCAGCGTTATGCGCAAGACAACGGTCTATTCTTCGTTGCACTTCTATCGCAAGAGCGATGTGCTTGTACAACTCACCAAAGCATTCTGCACACGCTTCCTGCCCAAATATGGTGACCGCACCGTAGACCAAATGGTGCAGGCAGCACGGTCTGTCAAGCAAAACATCGCCGAAGGACTCACCGACGGACAAACATCGTTTGAGACCGAGATAAAACTGATGGGCATAGCCAAGGGCAGTAACCAGGAACTGCTGGAAGACTATCAGGACTACCTGAAGCAACATGGACTAAACGACTGGGCAAAAATGGAGCACCAGCGCCAGCGCTACGAAAAGTTGTTAGCCTATTGCCGCACGCACAATGACTTAGCCGATTATGACCCCTACTTTGCCAAATGGACCGACGAGGAGATGGCCAATACCGCCATCACCCTCTGCCACATGGTGGACAAGGCCATGACCACGTTCATGGAGAAGCGCGACCGAGAATTTGTGGAAGAAGGTGGTGTGCGTGAACGCATGACTGCCGCCCGCCTAGACATGAGAGGCACACAGAAACAAATCATTGCCCAGCAAGAGCAAGAGATAGCCGCCTTGAAGGCCCGCATAGCCGCATTGGAGCGCGAGATAGCAGCACTAAAGGGAGAAGGCTAAGGCATTTCTAGAGATTCTAGAGATTCTAGAAATTCTAGAGCTTCTAGAGATTCTAGAAAACCTAGAAATTCTAGAGATCCCTTCTAGTAAGGGCAAAAAAAATGGGATACCGCTGTATCCCAACCTTGTTAACCTTAAATCTAATACTATGAAAAACACGATGCAAAGATACGGACTATCCATAATGTTGCAAGAGTTAGCCCTGGATTTTTTCTCAAAAAGTATCATTTTCTTTGTTTTACTTATCTTTTTGCTAACCGTGCTTGGCACAATATAAGGTATCACCTTTTATTTTTATGGCGCGAACCTTTTCCGTTCATACTCGGGAAAGGCACGCGCCATACATGGTAGTTTGCAAATGTCGTTTTTCTTTATTGCAAATAAACCTGGAGGAGGAAGTTCTTGGCTTTGTCGCCGTATTTTTGGCAGGCGGGGCTTCCTTTCTTCTCGTACGAGGTGCAGAAGATGTTGAGGTGGGGCCACTGGTTGGCTAGGTCGGATAGGGGAAGGTGCTGGACGGGGGATTCCTCGTTGCTGATTATTTCTGCGTAGAAGCCAGGGAGGGTGAGTTCGCGCAGGACGCTTACCATACCCTCCGTGGTGCGCTGGTCGCTGTTGAGATAGTTGAGGAACAGTTCGGTGACCATTTCTACGATGGCTTCATCAATGACGGGGTCGTCGCCTCTGTATTTATTGCAAAGTATGTGGATTGATTGCACGGTGCGCTCCGTACTGTTGATTTTCCACTTCGACAGTTGGTCGGTGGCTTTGGCCAAGGTGGTTTGGAGGAGAAGTGAATCGGTGGATAGACCTTTGGCTTGGCCAAGCAGGTAGAGGGCTTTTTGGTATTGGTAATCGGACTGTGGACCGAAGACGTCGATGAGCTTGAAATGGACGCAGTCAGCGGTGTCCAGCCACCATTCAACGCCGCTGATGAAACGGTAGATGGGGTTGGGGGCGTTCTTGCGGAGCACAGCGTAGTTGTGCTCTTTTTTCCCGATTTCCAGAGAGGGATGGCTGGCGCTGAAGTAAACGCTCAGGAATGTGCCTAGGTGGTCGCTGTTGGATTCACCAAACGACTGGCTGTTGTAATAGCCAGATGTGTGGGCGGGCAGCTGTTGCTCGTAAATCTGGGCGATTTGTTGTAGGGTTTCGTTAACCTTCTTGATAGCCTTCTTGCCCGAATAGGGAGCCACGTAGGTGCGCGTCTTGAGGTAATAGAGGGAGTCGATTTGGTCGCGGTTTTGGATGTGCTCGTTGGCCACTAGTTGGAAGTCCGAGAGGAGGGATGCGAAGGGGTTTTGCGCCCATGCCGTGACGAGGGCGAGGGCGAGGAGAAGGGTTGTGGTGAGTCGTTTCATATTGTACATAGTATGGATTGGGGTTGTTCTACTTTCTTGATGGAGCGCGCTATGATTTCTCTGCCGATTTGCCTTTCGAGGAGAGCGCGCTCGAGGTCTTTTTCTAGGATGGCCTTTTGCTTTTCAACCTCCTTGGGGTCTGGCTGCCTTGGGGCTTGCTCGGTAATGGGCGGATGGGCGTTGGCGGCCTGTGCTTGCGGTTGAGGGGATGGGGAGGCTAGGAGGGCTGTTCTTGGAGCGGTTGGCGCAGGAAGCGTCTCTGTTGGGGCGGATGTGGTGGTTGGTTTTTGCTTGGGCGAGGGCGGTGGTTGCTTGGTTGCTTTCGGGGTGGGCTGTTGGCTGGCCTGTGCCATGGGTTGCTGTTGGTTGGGATGGTCTGACTGCCAACATATCCATGTTAGGGCTGTAGCGGCCACTAGCAGACAGGCAGCAGCGACGACGCGAGCGGGGGTGATGTGTGCTACAGTGATGCGCGGGAGGAGGCGACGCGGACGGCGTTGTGCAGCGGGATTCTTGCCTGCCTGCATCATGCGGTCGTATTCGTCTGCGCCTGGTTGCAGTTCGTCGAGAAACTGCTGGTAGAGTTCTTCTTGGGAGATGGGATGCTTCATGACAGTAGGCGTTTTTTGAGTTTGGCTTTGGCTCTGGAAAGAATGCTTTTGACGGACGTCAGGGGTAGGCCCGTTTCTTGTACAATCTCATCGTTGGTTTTTTCCTCGAAATGGCGTTTTCGGAATAGCTTGGCCTCGTGCGGCGGGAGGGTATCTAGGGCGCTTTCGATGCGGTGGAGGTTTTCCTGTGTGGCTAGGCGGGCATCGGCGTTGTAGGAGGGCTGTGCGGGAATGTCCGTTTGGAGTTCGGCGGTCTCCGCTCGTCGGCTTTTGTAGAGGTCGATGCAGATATTCTTGGCCACCTTGATGGCGAGAGGCGAGAGGGTAAAACTGGCATCCAACCGCTCACAGTATGTCCAAAGGCGTATGAGGCCCTCCTGTGCCACGTCCTCGGCATCCTGCTGGTTGCCGAAGAAATCTTGGCCTATGCGCAACATCTGTTGGCGCAGGTCGGGTGCCAGTTTCTCAAATTCTTCTATTCTCATGTTACCCTATACACTGGTAGGTTTTTGTTTTCCATGAAGGAGCGTAGCGGGCTACGTGACTGAATGAAAAACAAAAAGATACGGTGCGAGAGGCGGAAAGACATCCAAGCCAAATAAAAACACCAACCAACCTTGGAGACTAATTTATAGAACCTACCTTTATAGAAAACGAGGAGGGAGCCGGGGCTCTCTCCTCGTTTTTGGCTATTCGCTGCGCCTTGGGCTAAAAGCTTGCGCCCCAAGCGCAGAGCACACAGGTAGGCGGGCGAAGGGCGCAGCGGCCTCCCTTCTTCCGCAGCCTGCCCCTATTTATCCTCGGCAAATAGGGGGTCCCAGGCAGGCAGCAGGATGGGCTTTTGCTGGGATAGCTTCAGAATATTCTCGGGGACGTACTTCTTATCTACAACTACGCGGAACATATATTCGTCGAACCAGCCGTCGGTCATGATGAGGTGGCCCGCTACGCCGCTGTTGGCTCCCCAGGAGTTCTCCACCTTCCATTTGGTGGGCTTGTCGTTGGCATCGAGGTCAACGGCCATGAGCGTCATGGCGTGGCTGGAGGCAGAGGCGAAGGTGCGGATGCGGTCGGCCTTGTTCATCGGGAAATCCGTGCCGAAGAGCGAGGCGTAGTCATAGTTGTCGAGGGAGAGGACGCCCGTTTTCGAGTTGTAGCATTTGCCAACGTCGCAACTGGAGTACATCATCGTGGAATCCTTAATGGAGGCAATGGCTAGGGGCTTGATTTCCTCCATCGGCAGGTTGAGGAAGGTCCATTGCGTGCCATCGTATGAGTGGCGGTCCATGTCGATGGTGTAAGTCTTGTGGTAGGGGCGCGAGGGGTCGTTCATGAGTAGAACGTAGTTGTTCTTGAGGTCAATGCCGATATACTCTTGATAGAACGACTGGGGCGTGTATTCCTTGGTGGAGATGGGTTTTCCGCTGGCGTCCTTCATGGTCCAGGTGAACTGTGTGGGCGGTTCGCCGAGGCAGATACTGAGGATGTGATAGACGGTGGCGAGCATCGCAGTCTTGCGCTTTTGAATCTGCGCGGGCTTTTCGCCTTTCTCCACGGCTTGGCGGAGTTCGAGTCCCCACTGGCGGAGTTTCAACTGGAGGATGGAGGACATACGCGAGGTATTGTTGGCGTTGTAAGTCTCGGGCATGATTTCGGCAGGCACTACACCGTATTTCATCACGACATCCTGCACGCCGCAGAACGTACCGCCATCGCTCAGCGGATTGTGGAAGAGCCAGTCGTTGAGCTTGTCGTCCATGGGCTTCTTAGCGCCGTCGATGACAGCCTGGAGGAAAAGGTTGGACTTCTCCAGTTGGTCGTAGAAGAAGCAATAGGCTTGCGAGAACTGGAAGGCACCGAGATTGTACTCCTTAATCATGCGGGCGCGCAGCACGTTGAGGCCAGTGAAAAGCCAGCAGCGGCCAGAGGATTCCTGGTCGGTGATGCCCTTGGAGGGGACAGAGTGGGAGAAATACTTGTCGTTGGTGGCAGGATTGTTGGGATTGGTGGCCAGGGTGTTGATGGCCGTGCCTGCCAGGGCGTTGCGCAGGGCGCGGTCGGCGGTGGCCGTTTGGCGCTGGGCCTGCTTGATTTCCTGCAACATTTGGTCGGAGATGCCGCCGCCCGTTGTAATGTTGCGCTGTGCCGTCATTGTGAGAATGGGACAGGCCAGGAGGAGTGAGAGAATGACTTTTTTCATGATGGTATGGTATTATTGGATGATTGACAAGTGAGGAAGGAATGCTGCTTGGCGAAGAAACGGTCGTAGATGGCGTTGCAGAGGTAGTAGAAAGCAAAGGCCGTGGCAAATCCGCCAAAGACATCCACAAGATAGTGGGCACGTATATAGACCGTGGCGCCGCACAGGAAAACGTAGAAGGGGATGAGGAGGCAGAAATCAAGGCGATTCTTGTTTCTCCATTGTATCAGCATCAAGATGGTGGCTATGCCCACGTGCGAGGAAGGGAAAGCAGCTGTCGGACATTCCCCGCTCTGGTGCGCCATTTCGACCCAGCTGCGGAAAATTCCGTCGGGGCCGGGCAGGTCCATCATAGCGGTGTGTGTGGCAAAGTAGTTGCCAAGGTCGGCAAACTCGCCCCGCATTGCGGCTTCAACGCCCAGTGCGTGGAAATAGCAATGCGGACCGGCCACTGGCACGAAGATGTAGATCAAGTAGTAGAGGAAGAACGACGCGAGTACGACGAATCCTGTGCGGTTGCACGTGGCGAGTGCTTCCCCGTAGTAGGCGGGAGTCTGCCGGCGGTTGAGAAACGGGCCCAGCGGGCCAAATACGGTTACCACTATCATGGGATAGTATGCCCAATAGCCCAGATGGAAGAGTTCGCTCCATACCTTGCCGTCCAGCCATTGGCTGAAGAGCAACGAGGGTTGGCAACCGAAAAACGACTGGTCGGCCTGGGCAAACAGATGGTCGAGATAGGGAAAACAGCGACAGAACTCGTAGGTCTCGGGATACCACACGCCGAGCAGTGTCAAGGGAAAAAAATGCCGAAACAGACGTGTCCATATATTGGGCCGCCAGCGGTAAATCAGGATGAGCGTGGCCATCACCACGAGAACGCAGAGGCGAGTGGTCAGTATTGCCATGGGGTTGGCCATCTGCGGCCAGAGGAAACAAGCAAAGAGGGTGGTGAGTATTATATATAGGAGTGTTGCCCATTCGGTGGGCAGGAGATATTTCATAGAATGTTGGGTATTTATGGATGCCTCTTGCGTGTGCAAGGGTGTCGTTAGTCTGTGGCCGTATGTCTACAACCAGCCCGCCGCTTTGTACCATTCAACGGCTTCGCGCACGCCGCGCTCCAACGGATATTGCGGTTCGTAGCCCAGTTCGCGGCGAGCGGCAGAAATGTCGCACTGCCAGTTGCGCTGCTTCATGATTTGGTACTTGTCGGGATTGAGTGTGGAGGTTTTTCCTCGGAGGGCGGCAATTTTTCTGGCGATGCTGCTGACCACGCGAAGCACCCAGAGCGGTGCTTTGACGTGGAGGACGCCCCGCACGCCGAGTTCTTTTTGCAGCAGGTCGCTGAAGGCGCGGCTCGGATAGGCTCCGCCGTCCGTAAGGAAGTAGGCGCGGCCGCTCTCGCCGTGGTTGAGGGCCAGGAGGGCGGCTTGCACGAGGTCCTTCACGTAGATAAAGGTGAGGGCCTGCGGACGGTAGCCCACGGCAAAGTCAACGTGTTGGCAGATGCTTTTGGCCATGAGGAAATAGTCGCGTTCGCGCGGACCGTAAACGCCCGTAGGACGCAGAATGACGTAGTCCAGGCCTGCGATGTCGGCCAGCGATTGTTCGGCCTCCCATTTGGACTTTCCGTAGGCCGTATTGGGTTGCGGCGTGTCGGTGTCCGTGATGAGCGGATAGCCATAGAGGCCCTTGGGCTGGGCGGCGGATGGTTCGGCTGGCGTATCGGCCACTGCGCCAACAATGCTCAGCGAACTGATAAATACGAAGCGGCTGCGCAATGCTCCACGCTCAACGAGCAGACGGGCCAGGCGCAGCGTTCCCTCCGTATTGATGCGGCGGAAGTCGTCAGTGGTGCGACATTTCGTGGCACCAGCGGCGTGGACCACGTAGTCCCAAGGGCCGTGTGTGCCGACATGGTTGTCGAGAGAAGTCGCGAGGGCTTCGTCGCTGCGCAGGTCGAGGTGGAAGAAGCGGATGCGGGAATCCTGCAAGTATTGTCGGCTGCTAGACTGGCGCACGGCGGCCCACACCTCCATACCTGCGTTGAGGGCTTCCTCAACCAGGTAACTGCCGATGAAGCCGCTGGCTCCTGTGATGAGGATTTTCATGAAGGATTG
Source organism: Bacteroidales bacterium (assembly GCA_004555425.1). Classification (GTDB taxonomy): domain Bacteria; phylum Bacteroidota; class Bacteroidia; order Bacteroidales; family Bacteroidaceae; genus Alloprevotella. The sequence continues at coordinate 18,123 of SFID01000058.1, read as the reverse complement.
TTGATGTCAATGCGTTCGGCCACGAGTCCTGGTTCGTGCATGAAGAGGGTGGCCGACTCTTGGAATTTCTCTGCGCTTTCGGTGGTGAGGTAGCGCGTGGAGGCTCCGCGGCTGATGCGTGCCTGCATATCGGGGTGGCGGTGGAGATAGTCCTCCAATTTTTGGGCTACGTATTCGCCCTGCGGCACGATGCGAACGCCCTGCGGCACATACTTGATGATTTTCTCCATCAAGAGGGGATAGTGCGTGCATCCGAGGATGAGGGTGTCAATCTGCGGGTCGGCCTGCATGATTCCCTCAATGCGCTTCTTGACAAAGTAGTCGGCGCCCGGCGAGTCGTACTCAAAATTCTCGACCAGGGGCACCCACATCGGGCAGGCCATGCCTGTGACGTGGATGGCGGGGTCGAGTTTATGGAGTTCCATCTCGTAGGAACCCGAACTGACTGTGCCGACGGTGCCGAGCAGTCCCACGTGTTTGGTTTCGGTGAGTTGGCAAACGGTCTCAACTGTGGGATGGATGACGCCGAGCACGCGGCGCGTGGCATCGTATTGCTCAAGATTTTCCCGCTGAATGGTGCGGAGGGCGCGCGCCGAGGCCGTATTGCAAGCAAGGATGACGAGCGGACAACCGCGCTGGAACAGGGCGCGCACGGCCTGCCAGGTGTATTCGTAGATGACCTCGAAGGAATGGCCGCCATAAGGCGCGCGAGCGTTGTCGCCCAAGTAGAGATAATCATACTGGGGCATTAGTTGGCGTATCTGGCGCAGGATGGTCAGGCCGCCATAGCCGGAATCGAAGATGCCTATGGGGGACATTTAGTTAGGAGTTAGGAGTCTTATCCAATTAGGAATTAGGAATTAGGAATTAGTTTGGTGACTGATTCTGCAACTGCGGCGTAACTACTGCGTTCAGTTTTTGGAGCACAAAGGGAGCAGCGTCTTCCGTCACTGAGGGGTGGAGGAAGGGGTGTGTGCCTGCGGCCGTGTTGATAATACATTCGTAGCCGCGCTCCATACCTACGGTTTTGATGGCTGCATCCAGTTTTACGTAGAGCGGTGCCATGAGGTCGGCTTCGGCCTTGACGAGCAGGCTGTCGCACGAGCGGCGAAAGGCTATGCTCTTCTCCATTGCATCTTGCAGTTCGCGCTGACGTTTGAGCATAATGTTCTGCGGAAAGTCCTTTTGCCCTTGGAGGAAGTCGGCAAAGAGGCGCTTGAAGTTGGCTTCGTTGTAGGCAGCCTCCTTGTTATACTGCATGCGGAGGGCATTGAGTTGTTCCTGCACCTGCGTGTATTCAGGCATAGAGGTGAGCAGGGAATCGTAGTCGAGGCGGCCGTACTTGATGGTGCTCTGTGCGCTCATGGCCAGGGCTGCCAGGGAGAGAAGGAGAAGGAGAATGTTGCGTTTCATAGGGGATGAATGTTGTTTTCGGACTTTGTGAAATGTGCTGCCACCTTCATGGGGGCGCGTAGTAGCGAGCGACTATTTGCGGGTGAAGGCATAGACCTTGACCTTCTTCCTGTCGTCGCAACTGCGATGGTCTGTTTCGAGCAGCGGTACGGCTGTGTATTGCGGATAGGCGCGCTCGAAATTCTTGATTTCGTCATCGCCTGTCACGAGGAGGCCGTTGAGCGGCATTTCGGGTGCTTTGTCGATGGGGATAATGCGGTCGCCCACATAGAAATTGATGGTGAAGGGGTGCATACGGTTTGCTTCGAGCACATCTGTGCGGTAGGAATAGATGGTGCCCGCGGGCTGGATGCTGGCAATTTGGCGCGCAATGGCATAGTCGCTCTTGACGTTGAGCACCGTTGGCAGGTAAAAACCGTCCAGTGCGAAGAAGAGGGACAGTGTCATGCCCACGATGCAGAGCAGCCAAGCCTGGGGTTCGCGCTCGCGCTCGGTGCGGGTGGAGCGGATGAGGAAATAGCCCGCCATGGCAATGGGCGCAACGACGGCAGCCATGTGGAGCAGCGAGAGGTGGGACGTTTGGAGTTCCACGAGATAGGCCGCATTCTCGGCGGCATGACGCCCCGTGCCAAAGATGGTGGCGGGCACCCATCCCGCCCTGACGATGAGGAAGGCCAGTGTCAGCACTCCGCACAGCCCCACAAGGATGCGGCCGAAGAGTAGCAGCGTCTGCGGACGGCGGTTGCGCAACCACAGGATGCCTTCCGCCACATAATAGGCCAGGAAGGGGTAGAGCGGCAAGAGGTAGGTGCTGCGCTTGCTCTTGGGAATGCAGTAGAACACGAAGATGATGACCACCGACAGCAGGGTGAACAGCCGCGCATCGTCCATTGCGCACAGGCGTTGCCACGAACCTTTGCACCATTCAACGATGGCGGTCCACCAGCCTCGGCTGGCGGCAGCGTCCTTCCTGCGATGGCGAAAGCGGCCCAGCAGGTGGCGACAGCCGGCAGGCAAGAGCAGGAGCAGAATCAGGGTGAAGGGAAGAAAACCCGTGAGGACGGTCTGCACGTTGTACGTCCAGGGGTTGATGTGGCTGGCATAGGTCATCTTGCCGAGGAGACGCAGCACGTTTTCCTCATAGATGAGGTCGAGAAAACGCTGTCCGCCATGCGGTTCGGCGTAGGCCAGCGCATACCATCCAAAGAGCGGCAGGAGGGAGAAGGCGGCGAGCAATGACAGTCGCCATGTGGCATACCAGAAACCGCGTCCGCGCATGAGCAGATACACACCCACCACAGCGCAGGGCAGCAATACGCCCACGGGGCCCTTCGTCAGGGCAGCCCCACTCAGACAGAGCCATGCCAGCAGGGGGATGCCGCGCTCGTGGCGCTCTGTCCAGCGATACATTGCCAGCAGCGCACCCACCATCAGGGCTGCCAAGAGCATGTCCACACGGCAGGCCATGCCCGCGCGGTGCACTTCGAAGTTGGCCAGCGTGATGCCCGCCGTGAGCAGTGCCAGCGTGACGCCGCGGCGCCGCGCATAGAAGGCATAGACCCCCAGCGTCATGAGGCTCAAAGCCAAGGCAGAGGGTAGGCGCGAGGTGAGTTCGTTGACACCGCCCGCAAGGGTGCTGATGCCCGCAATGAGCCAGTGGAGAAGGGGCGGTTTGAAGGCAATCTCGTCGCCATTGTTGACGGGGAGAATCCAGTTGCCATGCTCAATCATTGAATAGGCAACGATTGCTTCGCGGGGCTCGCCGCGCGTATTGAAGAGCGTGTCGCCCAAGAAGAGGAAGAGCGACAGCAAACAGACGATACAGAGGGCGTAGAGGCCAGTGCGTTGACGCATATATATTCTATAAATTCGTTTTTCAGTGGAGCCTGAAATGGAAGGGCAACCCCAACGGGAAACCATTGTTTCAAGGCCATGTTTTTTGCAAAATTACAAATATCAGGAGGATGGACAAAATTTCCCGTGAATTTCAGGTAGAGAAAGTGTTTTTTTGGAAGTTCTTTGGAAGTTCTTTGGAAGTTCTTTGGAAGTTCTCATTGAAGGTAGGTTCTATAAATTAGTTTCAATGGAAGGTAGGGTTTCTATTCTGCTTGGATGTCTTCACGCCTCTCGCAACCAGCTTTCGCCCTGCAAGGGCAAAAGCGTAAGAACCAGCGTTTACTATTCGTCCATACATTGCACCTATTATATATGCTTTTGCCCTTGCAGGGCGAAAATGCTGTTGTGTATTCATTACCCAGGGCGCCGCTTCGCTCTGCCCTGGGCTATGAGCAGGTTGCCCCTCCGGGGCGCACAGACGGCATCATTCCACCCATGATTACCACCCAGCAGGGCACCGACGGTATCATTCCACCCATAATTAGCACCCAGCCAAACTGGTTTTTTCGGGCAAAAAACGACCTGAGTAGTTACCAACGCATTTTGTAGTTTTTCGTTCAGTTGCGCAGCCCGCTATGCAGATCCCAGGAAAACCTACGGTGCTAATACCGCGAAAACACCGCAGGCTAAGTTGTAGAACCTATCCCAAAGTCAGTTTTTTTCAAGATTTTTTTTAAGTTATTTTATATTATCGCATATCTACATCGTCAATCCGCGCACCAACTTCGCCAATAGAAAATCCGCTCTCTGAGAAAAAAAATCCTATTTGCCTTATAAATTTTTCTACATCCGAGGTATTTCTCCCTTTATAATGGGGCAAAAAAAGAGGAGAAAACCCCGTGTTTAGGGCTTTCTCCTCTTCGCTAGTACAAAGATAATATATTTTCGCGCGAAAAGCAAATCGCGTTAACATTTCGCAACACTTTGCGAAATACTTAAAGACGAGTTTTGCACACCTGAGGGTTGGCGATGTGTTATATTACGAGGGGCCGAGTTTGGCCTCGTTTCGGCTGCGCGGCTGCCCCTTGTTTCGGCTGCGCGGCTGCCTGGTTTCACCGGAAACCTTGGGCTCCTTGGTTTCAGGGCTTCAAGCAGTCTTGCCTGCCGTTTTCTCCTAATTCTTCGCCAGTCGCCAGGTGGCCCCTTCCTTGGTGTCCTTCACCTCAAAGCCGAGTTCGGCCAGGCGGTCGCGGATGGCATCGCTCGTGGCCCAGTCCTTGGCCGCTTTGGCCTTGGCACGGAGTTCAAGGAGCATGTCAACGGCTGCGCTGAAAGCCTCTTCGCGCTGCGAACCGCCTTGGGCCTCGGTGCGGAGACCGAGGATGTCGTGGACGAAGACGTTGAGCGTCTGGCGGAGGGCTTCGAGGCCAGAAGGCGTGATGGTTTGCTTGCGGTCAACGAGTTGGTTGATGGTGCGGCAGGCATCGAAGAGGTGGCTGATGACGATGGGCGAATTGAAGTCATCGTCGAGGGCTTCGTAGCACTTCTGGGTGAGTTCTTCGGCGTATGCATCCGTGAGTGCGCCGCCCTCGGTGGGCTCCACGCGCTCGATTTGCGCGAAGGCCTCCATGAGGCGTTCCAGTCCCTTCTGCGAAGCCTGCAGCGCCTCGTTGGAGAAATCGACGGTCGAGCGATAGTGAGCCTGCAGGATGAAGAAGCGGATGGTCATCGGCGAGTAGGCCTGGTCGAGTTTCTCGTGGTCGCCCGTGAAGAATTGCGAGAGGGTGATGAAATTGCCCAGGCTCTTGCCCATCTTCTGTCCGTTGATAGTAATCATGTTGTTGTGCATCCAGTATTTCACCATCGGTTTGCCCTGCGAGGCAACGGCCTGCGCGATTTCGCATTCGTGGTGGGGGAAGACGAGGTCCATTCCGCCGCCGTGGATGTCGAACTGCTGGCCGAGGTACTTGCGACCCATGGCCGTACATTCGCAATGCCAGCCGGGGAAACCGTCACCCCAGGGGCTGGGCCAGCGCATGATGTGCTCGGGCTGGGCCTTCTTCCACAGGGCAAAGTCCACCTGGTTGCGCTTCTCGCCTACGCCGTCCAGTTGGCGGCTGGCATTGATGACGTCCTCGAGGTTGCGGCCCGAGAGGATGCCGTACTTGTGGTCCTTGTTGTATTTCTCCACATCGAAATAGACGGAGCCGTTGGACTCATAGGCATAGCCAGCATCAAGAATCTGACGCACGAGGGCCTCCTGCTCGATGATGTGGCCCGTGGCATGAGGCTCAATGCTGGGCGGCAGACAGCCGAGGGCCGCCATGGCTTCGTGGAAACGGTTGGTGTAGTGCTGGGCAACCTCCATGGGCTCCAACTGTTCGAGTTTCGCCTTCTTGGCAATCTTGTCCTCGCCCTCGTCGGCGTCGTGCTCGAGGTGGCCCACATCAGTGATATTGCGGACGTAGCGCACCTTATAGCCTAGGTGCTTGAGGTAGCGAAAGACGAGGTCGAACGTGATGGCAGGACGGGCGTGGCCCAAATGCGCATCGCCATAGACCGTAGGGCCGCAGACGTACATACCGACATGGCCCTCGTTGAGGGGACGGAAGAGTTCCTTGCTGCGGGAAAGGGTATTGTAAATAAAAAGGGAGTGATCCATAAACGTTGATGGAAAATTAGAAAGCGTAGAAAAAAATAAAGTCGAAAAAAAAGAATGATTTATTCGGCTAAAAAACTATGCGCGTCAGAACACCTCAACGCTGTATCCGCCGTTCCAAGTTTCGCGAGCGGCAAGGGCGTTGATGTAGGGGCGCTCCTCAACAGGCCCTTCGAAACCTATGCGGTCGCAAAGGCCATACCAAGGTTCGGCACAGACGAAGGGGGCGTGCTGTCCTTGTGGCGCCCAGAAGAGCCAGGCAGGTGCGCTGCTCTCCACGCGGGCTAGGGGCGTGCCGTCCGTACGATGGATGGTGGCAGCCGTGATTTGGTGGTTGTCGAAGATAAGTGCTTCGTTGGCAAAGGTATCTACGCAGATGGGCACGTAGCCTGGGCGCTCCTGCGGGAAGGGGAAACGCTCGGGCTCGGTACATCCCTGCGTGGTGGCGCGGAGAACAGAATCGGGCTGACCTTCCAGAGCGATATATCCGCTGATGGGACGATTGGGGTCGTAGTCGGGGAGATTCAAGCCAGGATGTCCACCCATCTGGAAATACATTGTCGATTCACCAAGATTCTCCACAGCAAACTGGACAAGCATCTTGCGACCCACCAACTGGTAGGTTACGCTGATGCGACAAGGAAAGGGGAACTGCTCCAACTCCTCGGCGGTGGGAGAGTAGGCGAGGGTGACGCTGTCGTCCGTCTGGCGCGTGACGGTCCAGGGCTGCTTGCGCACGAATCCGTGCTTCGGCATTGTGTATTCACGTCCGCCGTGGCGGTATGTGCCGTTCCAGCAACCGCCGCAGGCCGGGAAGAGGATGGGATTCGTACCTGTCCAAAACTCTGGGTCGCCCTGCCAAAAGTATTCCGTACCTGTGTGCACGTCTTTCAGACTGCGGGTTTCGGCCCCTTGAATATCAATCGTCAGCGCAAGGCTTGCGTTTGAGATGGTAATATACATAGGTGTTTGTTGTATGATGCTTGTTTGGGGGTTGGTGGATTTCTGGATTTTCTAGATTTTCTAGATTTTCTAGATTATCTAGATTTTCTAGGATTTCTAGGATTACAGGTATAGCTCTGCCTGCTCAACCTCTTCAACGGAAAGCCCCGTCATCTCGGCCTTGTCGCGCAGCATATGCTTCACGGCCCAGTCAAAACGGATGTATTTGTTGGTTGACTCCTTGGTTTTTAGTCAAGATGGTAGCCCCATTGGTCGATGGCGAACTTCCAATGCTTTTCTACGAGTTCGCGGGTGCGGGCTTCGTAGTTGTACTTGTTCTTCTTGTAGCCCTTCTTCGAACCTACGTATTGCTCAATGGCCGTGCGTGCTTCGTTCCAGCCGGGAATATTGAGCGTCTTGTAAATCTTTTCGGTCATACCCAAGGCATCGGCTTCGAAGTCCTCAAATTTCACTTCGATAAGATTGCCCTCGGGGATGTACTTCTTGTCTTCCTCGTACTGGTGATAGAGCTTGGAATAGACCTCAAGGATATTCTTTTCAATGTCTTCGTTGCTGAACTCCTCGAGTTTGAGGGGCTGGATAGTGTTGGTGAAGAAGGAGCGGGTGCTCTCGAATACGGTGTAGGGATTGCGCACGAGGTAGATGAACTTGGCGTTGGGGAACATGCGCACGAGTTCCTTGACGCGGCCCGTGTGGGGCGGGTTTTTGGAAAGGAACTGAGAACCACCGGTATTCCAGAGCGAAATCTTAATCATCTTCTTGAATGTTTCCTCCCAACTCTTGAGTTCTTCGGCGGGGATGTCTTTGAAGAGCATGTACTTGTCGCAATACTCTTGCATATATTTGGGGAAGAACCAGAAGTTGTAGTAGGTGTATGGCATCATATTGGAGAGGGCAAACTCTTCCTCTTGCGGCAGGTCAACGGCCAACTCCATGTTGTCCGTGGGGCGCTTGTCGGGCATGAGCCACGACATGGTTTTCTTGAAGAAAGGTTGTCCGAACATCATGAGGTGGGGGAAGACGGTCTGGTAGGTGGTGCAGTAGCCGAAATGTTTGTCGCAGGAGAGCACGTTGTGTACAAACGTGGTGCCCGAGCGCCAATGGCCGAGGATGAATACGGGGTCTTGCTCCATGGGTTTGTTGGCCAGGCGTTTCTTGTAGCGTTTGTTCTGAAGGGGTTCGAGGACGGAGAGCAGGCGGCAGACGGCTTTGGTCAGCAGGTACTTGCCGCGCCATTTGCTGTCAACGTCGCGTCCAGCGGTGATTGACTTGAAGGTGCGCCAGTCAGCGCCTACGAGCGTATTGATGGGGAGTTTGTTAAATTCAATGAGTCCCATTTGATATTTGCAATGTGTTTTTGGTTTGTGAATAGTGGGAGCGCTCAGCGCAGGGTGAGGATGCGCGTGCCGTTGTCGGCCTCTTCGATGGAGGCTTCGGCGCAGTTGTCGGGCAGGAGTGCGTCGGCCACGTCGGGCCATTCGATGAAACAGTAGTGGCCGCTGTAGAAATAGTCCTCGGCTCCCATATCGAGGGCTTCGGTCACGGACTTGAGGCGATAGAGGTCGAAGTGGTAGGCAAGGGTCTGTCCCTCCGCATCGGTGTATTCATTGACAATGGAGAAGGTGGGCGAGTTGACCATATCGCAGACGCCGAGCTGTTCGCACAGCGCCTTGATAAAGGTGGTTTTGCCCGCTCCCATCTTGCCCTGAAAGGCCACGACGCGGCGATTGCCCAGTGCCTGAAGAAATTCGCCAGCCACCTGCGGGAGTTCTGCTAGGGAAGGGAGGGTCCAGTTCATCCTACGTTTCCTACCTTGACCAAGTATTCTGCAATCTGCACGGCGTTGAGGGCGGCACCCTTGCGTATCTGGTCGCTGACAATCCAGAAGGTGAGGCCGTTGGGATTGGCCAAGTCCTTGCGGATGCGGCCTACGTAGACATCGTCCTTGCCGGCGAGGAAGAGCGGCATGGGGTATTCCTTCTCGGCGGGGTTGTCCATAAGGGTGAGGCCTTCGCCATTGATGACAGCCTGGCGCGCTTCTTCCACGGAGATGGGGCGTTCGGTTTCAATCCAGATGCTTTCGGAGTGCGAGCGCAGGGAGGGCACGCGTACACACATGGCAGAGGTTTCGATGTCGGAGTGCATGATTTTCTTGGTTTCGTGGTACATCTTCATTTCCTCCTTGGTGTAGCCGTTGTCCTGGAAAACGTCAATTTGCGGGATGACATTGAAGGCCAGTTGATAGGCAAACTTCTCTACGGTCACGGGCTCGTTGGCCAGCACTTGGCGATACTGCTCGTAGAGTTCGGCCATGGCTGCTGCGCCTGCGCCGCTGGCTGCCTGGTAGGAGCTGACGTGTACGCGGCGGATGTGGCTCAGCCCCTCGAAAGCCTTGAGGGCCACGACCATCATGATGGTGGTGCAGTTGGGGTTGGCGATGATGCCGCGCGGACGGTTGAGGGCGTCTTCGGCATTGCATTCGGGCACCACGAGGGGCACGTCTTCGTCCATGCGGAAGGCCGATGAGTTGTCAATCATCACTGCTCCGTATTTGGTGATGGTTTCGGCGTATTCCTTGGAGGTGCCAGCACCAGCCGAGGTAAAGGCGATGTCCACGCCCTTGAAGTCGTCGTTGTGCTGGAGTTCGCGGACGGTGTACTCTTTGCCGCGGAAGGTGTACTTGGTTCCTGCGCTGCGCTTCGAACCGAAGAGGAGGAGGTTGTCGATGGGAAACTCACGTTCGGCCAATACGCGGAGAAACTCCTGGCCCACAGCGCCACTGGCGCCAACGATGGCAATATTCATAGTGCTTGAGTGTTTTGTTGTTTCTTTCTAAAAGTGTGGATATAGGGCTTGCCCCAGGATATCGCGATATCTGGGGCTCCCGAATACGTTGCAAAATTATAACTTTCCAATGGATTAGTAGGGGAGATTGGCGGTTTTTTCGTTCCTTTGCATTTGGAAACCTGGCCTAGAAGAAAAATATCTCAGCCGAATACGCAAGTATTCCTCCGAGGAATACGGCTGTATTTCCCTCAGGATATCCCAGGTTCTATCATTATCAGACGCATCCCCTATGTCCTATCTGCCCATCACCGACCCGACATGGATTTTCTTTGTCGTCCTGAGCATCATCCTCTTTGCGCCGATGTTGCTAGAACGGCTGCGCATCCCCTCGATTGTGGGGATGATTTTTGCGGGCGTGCTGATAGGTCCGCACGGCTTTCATATCCTCGACCGCGATGGGAGTTTCGAACTCTTTGGCAAGGTGGGGCTTTACTATATCATGTTCCTAGCCTCTCTGGAGATGAACATGCAGGACGTCAAGAAGATACAAGGCCGCGCCTTGACGCTCGGTTTGCTCGGCTTTGCCCTCCCTATGCTCATAGGTTTCGCAGCCAACACCACCCTCTTGGGCTACGGCATTGCCGCGGCCGTATTGATGGCGGCCATGTATGCCAGCCATACGCTGGTGTCCTATCCCATTGTGCTGCGCTATGGTCTGTCGCGCCGTAAGTGCGTGAGCATTGCCGTGGGCGGCACGATTGTGGCCGACACATTGACCCTGCTCGTGCTGGCCGTTGTTGGCGGTATGTTCAAGGAGGATGTAGGACCCAACGAATGGATATGGCTGTTGGGCCGTGTGACGGTGCTGGGCGCACTTATCATCCTGATTTTCCCGCGCTTGGCGCGTTGGTTTTTCCGCCGCTATGACGACGGTGTTGTGCAGTACATCTTCGTACTCGTACTTGTATTCTTGGGTGCCGGCCTGATGGAGTTTGTGGGTATGGAAGGCATCCTCGGCGCATTCCTTGCGGGTATTGTGCTCAACCGCAGCATCCCGCCCGCCTCGCCCTTGATGAATCATATTGAGTTTGTGGGCAATGCGCTTTTTATTCCCTATTTCCTGATTGGTGTGGGTATGCTCATCAATGTGGTGGCCCTCGTGGAGCATCCCTCCACCTTCCTCGTGGCAGCCGTGATGATAGGTGTGGGCGGTGCGAGCAAATGGTTGGCCGCCTTCACCACGCAGAAGATTTTCCGAATGGAGCCCTCCGAGCGGCAACTGATGTTCGGCCTGACCAATTCGCGTGCGGCAGCCACCTTGGCTGTAGTCCTCGTGGGCTATCGCATCATCCTGCCCGATGGCAGCCATCTGCTTGATGAGGATGTGCTCAACGGCGCTATGCTCTTCATTCTCGTATCCTGCGTGGCCAGTTCGTTCATCACCGAGCACACCTCGCGGCGCATGGCCCAAAGTTCGGCCCAGGCCGTGAGCGACGATGCCTCGCCGCTGGGCGAGGACCGCATCCTGCTGGCTCTGAGCAATCCCGAAACGGTCGTTCCCCTTGTCAACGCAGCCCTCGTCCTTCGCACACCAGGCAGCAACATTCCACTGACGGCCCTCAATGTGGTGCTCGAGGACAACCCGCACCTCCGCGAAGAAGGCATGAAGCAACTGGAGCGCGCCGTGGGCATCGCCTCGGCCGCCAATGTGCGTATGATTACGCGCAGCCGCTGGTCGGTCAACGTGGTCAGCGGCATATCCCATACGCTCAAGGAGTTTAATGCCTCCGACCTTCTGCTGGGTCTTCACCAAAAGTCGCGACTGACCGATACGTTCTACGGCAAACTCTCCACCGACCTCCTGGCCTCCACCGAGCGCCAGGTCATCATCTATCGCGCGCAGATACCCATCAATACGGTGCGCCGCATCCATATCCTCGTACCCCGTCGGGCCGAGTTCGAACAGGGCTTCCACCATTGGGCAGACCGTATGGCCCTGTTGGCCGAGCAACTGAGCTGTCCCGTGGAACTCTATGGTGGGCGCGGCACACTGGCCGAACTCCATGCCTACTGGGATAGCCGTCGCTACAGCATCACGGCCTACCAGCACGTCTACACCGAGTGGCACGACCTCATCTCCATTGCCCACCAAACGCACCAGGGCCACATGATTGTGTTCATCGCTGCTCGCCGCGGCACCCTCTCGCGCCATAAATATATGGACCACCTCCCCGAACAGATTGAACGCTATTTCTCCGCCCGCAGCGTGATGATTATCTTCCCCACACAGGTGGCCTCCATTCTTCAGCGCCCCACAGTCGTGTTGCCTTCTGGCCGATAGCCATTTCGCAGCACAACCTGCTTTCATTTGGGTGGCCCTGCTCCCTGATTCCTGATTCCGTTGAAACTATGGTTGCGCAGCAACCGATTGAAAAAACCGTATGTACTCCAGAACTACCTTATTATATGGTGACGAACGCATGGCGCGCATTCGCAGTGCCCACGTGCTCGTTGTCGGCACAGGCGGCGTAGGAGCCTATGCCGCCGAAATGTTGTGCCGCGCCGGCGTGGGCCATCTCACACTGGTAGATGCCGACACCGTGAGCCCCTCCAATATCAACCGCCAACTGCCAGCCCTCCACTCCACCCTAGGGCGCAGCAAGGTGAGTGTGCTTGCCGAACGCTTTCGCGACATCAACCCCGAGGTGCAACTCACCCTGCGCGAAGAATACCTCACGCCCGAGAGCGTAGATGCCCTCCTCGATGCAGCCCCCTACGCATACGTCATTGACGCCATCGACACCATTCAGCCCAAGGTGGCTCTGCTAGCCTCCTGCATTCGTCGCCGCCAGCCCGTCATCGCCTCCATGGGGGCGGGAGCCAAAACCGACATCACGGCCATACAATATGCCGACCTGTGGCAGACGTACCATTGCGGGCTGAGCAAGAGTGTGCGAAACGGACTGGCCCGTGCAGGTCTGCGAGGCCGCAAACTCCCCGTCGTCTTCTGCACCCAGCAGGCCGACCGCAACGCCCTGCTCACCGTAGAAGGCGAGCGCAACAAGAAAACCACAGCCGGCACCGTCAGTTTCATGCCAGCCACCTTCGGCAACTACCTCGCCGCCTGGGTTCTCAATCATCTGTAACTTTACGCAGAATTGCTGGAAAGAAGTGCATTCGTCAATTCGTCTGCCAAGTTATTATCCGTGACTTTTATCACATTGTCTTCTTCGGAACTATAGCCAAGCGCATTGATTGCACCATACCATACTATAGTCTTGTCTATAATAGTCGTGCATAGCGACAAGGTTGGGATAATCTTTACGGATAATCCTTTTCTTTGCAGATATTCAGTTTGTTCGTTGGCGGTATGGGTGAGGATGAGTATTTCAATTCCTTGACTTGACAAATTCATTAAATATTCCACAAGGCTATTTCGCTCTGCGTTATACAATTTGGGAGAGGATAGCACTACGGAGTGCTTGGCTGTTCCGAGGTCTGTTTTGTATGGCCGGAAGTATGTCTTACCATTGAATATCTGACCTTCGTTTATTGAGAACTCTATGTCATTAACATTGTCAAATAGTGTTGGTTGGCCTTTGATGATGGTCTTATAACCTATAGACGCATAGCCTTTCAGCCGCTTTCTGTACATACTGTCGAAAACTGGTTCGTGGATGTCTATATAGTCATAGATGCGTACATCCTTCTTCCCTTCATTCTCTCGATGCAGTCGTCCTGCATACTGAGCGACGAGCCCTTTCCATGAGATTGGCAATGCAAGAAATAGCGTGTCCAAACGAGGATAGTCAAAGCCTTCTCCAACATATTTGCCTGTAGCCACTATTACTAATGGCTCCGATGGCGAGATTGTCTGCAATCGCTGCAAGGCTTCTCGTTTATCTTTTGTTGAGCCAGAACCTGTCAAGGTAATCACGTTTGGGATGGTAGTTTTTAGTTTTTCTGCCAATAAGGTCACGTGCGAGGTTCTGTTTGTAAGGATGATTGGTGTGCGTCCAGAGTCAACTGCTTTACAAATGTCATTCACAATGAGATTATTTCGCACAGTGTCTTCAGAAAGCGATTGGTACATCGCGGTGATGGTCTGCCTCTCTTCTGTGATTGACCGATATGTTGTGAATCTTGGAATGAGATACCTGTCAAAGGACTGTTTTGTTATTTGGCTCTTAGCATCTGCTGAGAATCGTATTGGACCACATTGCATGAAAATAATAGGCTGTTGACCGTCCTTACGAATTGGTGTTGCAGTCAAACCATACACCGTGTGAGCCTTTATATTCTTCAATACATTCTCAAATGTGATAGACGATACATGATGACATTCGTCAACGATGACCAGTCCGTAATCTTGCACGAAGGATTTTACACCGTTCTCTCCCAAACAAGATTGGATGAGGGCTATATCTACAATTCCATGCAGGGAATTGCCTGTAGAATCAAGGCGACCTATCGGGGAGAAAACCTTCCTGCGGCCACGTTTCTTTGGTTCTTCTGGTTCCTTACAGTCAATGTCAAGAAATTCCGTAAGGCGTTCATGCCATTGTGCAAGCAAGGCCTTGGAGTGAACAAGAATGAGTGTGTTTACTTTCTTGCGTGCAATAATTGCAGCAGCCGTAACGGTTTTTCCAAAAGCTGTAGTTGCATATAAAACACCATTGCTATATGGAAGCAATGCGTTGATGGCATCTGTTTGTTCTTCTCGTTCCTTTCCTGTAAATGTTACTGATATCTTTTTCCCGTGACTGGTTTCGTCTGTAATACTATACTTTACGTTGTTGTCGTTTAAAAATGATAGGATGGCATCTTCACATCCACGAGGCATAGCAAGGTATTCGTCGGTAATATCGAAACAAGAGATGATACGTGGGACAGAATATGTTGAGAGCCTAAGTGCCTGCTTACTGTAGAACACCGGATTCTTAAATGCTGCTATGCGCTTCAGGTGATTCAAGACCTTTGCAGAAACAGATTTTAGTGGAATGTAAATCTTGTCAGCCTTGACTATCTCCAGCGTGGCATAGAAATCTGCTTTTGTAATGTTTTGTGGTGTAGGAGTAACCCATGGTTTGCTCTCGTTCGATGTAGATAGAACACCAAACTCCTCACTGACATGCAAGTTCAGTAGTTTATCTACATCATCCTGCCCTAATTTTCTTATATTAGAAAGAAAGGTCCATTGGTCTTTGTATGCAAGAAAATCATCATCAACAAACACACTATTCAAGTTCTTACGAGCTTGTCCTTGAAGAGGGAGTGCGACAAGATTGCCGAATCCCCCTTCTGGCATGCGGTCTTGATTAGGAAAGAAGCGATCGTATGAATTGAGTGACATTCGTCCATCACGATTCATCGCCTCTGTAAGTATTGCATTTCCCAATCGCCTTGCTTTAATTGCGGGTACTGGTTCTTCAAAGAATATCCAGATATGGGCACCATTACCAGAGCGAGAACGTTCAATTGCGTATGGAATCTGCCAATCTCTACATACACCCACAAAAGCAAGAACATCATCCTTATAGCCATACTTACAGCTCTTGTCATCAAAGTCCGTACATAGGAAAGAGCATTTATTGTCAGGCATAATGGCATAAAGTCCGACCACGTCACAGCAGTTTTCATCCTTACCTTCCAAATGACGATAGACATCCTGGGATGTCAATGGTGCAAAGTCACGGTTGGGGCATTCTGCACATTTATATGTCTTCTTATCGCATACTCCCCGTCTCCATTCGTTGACACATACAGGCTGATAACCTGCATTCCCTGTTGACTTGCTGAACCATCTTCGGGCAAACACATCTTCTCTACCTTTGAACAAGGATTGGAAAAGAGTTACACGCTCCTCTATGGAAAGTTTGACAGATGGGAAGGTAAAGGGTGAATATACACCATCCTTCTCTTCTGCGTGCTTGGGCTTATATTCAATGCCGTGCGCATGTAGAAGCAATTTCAAGTCTTCGTTTTCTTGACGAAGAGCCTCATTCTGCTGGAGAAGATGGTTGTATTTCTCTTGAATATCTTCCATAATAAGAGTCTGTTTTGAGGGTTTATGTGCGGAAACCTCACGGAATTTTTCTGGAATAAAAATTTTCCGTAAGCTTAATGGTAACTGTAATAGACTGATTGTTAGTACAAATACATATTAAATATGTAGGCTTGGCTTATGCCTCACGGAAAAGTGCTTGTAACCTCACGGAATTTAACTATTTTTCCGTGAGGTGCCATACGGAAGTAACTTCATTTCTTTCAGTCCATATTTTTCCTGCTTTCCTTAATCGTTTAAGCAAATAATCCAATTTATTGTTCTTCTGTCTGTCGTCCAACTGGTCAGGCAGCACATCCCAAAGCAGACGCACTATTTCAGGTTTCGTCAACGAACCATGATCCTTCAACGAATCAAGCAACAATGCCTCACATTTTTTATCATCCAATCCCTTGTGCTTGGAATATTCTATCTTTTGGTCTGTTACTTGGGCAATATCCTTTGCTATGAAGATATGTGGTAAACGACCTTCTATCAGTTTGCGCTTGCGGAGCATGGCAATAGCTTCTGGCGATATGCGCTTGCCTTTTTGTACAGAGTCTAACAGAACTGCATCTGTAAGAGACATATTTCTGTTTTCTAACAGTAAGAGACTATAATTCTCATCAATAACTGTACCAGGCAAGGTCAAGACCACTTCTGTTGCTGTTGATTTGTCATAATCAGGCATTGGTAGATAACGTTCCTTTTGGCTCACAAACATCTTGTGAATGCCATAACCTTGGGTATCAATCATCTTGATATTTACCATAGCTTTTACCAGTGCTGGGTTGCGATAGTGCCTTGGTGTTTTCTCACCAGTTATATATTGTCTATAGTCTCCTTCAAAGAAGTAACCGTCATTTAGGAACGTCAGTTTGTCTTTGTCTTCCGTAACAATGATTCGTGCGTCGCTTTCGTACCTTTGATGAGCTATTGAATTATGAAGGCCTTCAAGGATGCTCTCTGTGTCATATTTCCACACCTCGGCTGGGATAAGCGAGTTCTTCGGGTAAATCTTGAAGCGATAATTCCTTATTCTGTTCAGCAACTCACTCGTGGTCCGTATGAATGGTATAGTGTAGATGTCACCAAAGGTTTTTCCGTCTTGAAAGCATTTCCATACAATCTGCGCAATGTGATTGAGTTTATGTGCTTTTTCCTCTTTGCCGACAAGTAATAGTGTGGCTTTCGTAATCTTTCTGTCTATGGTCAAACACGCTTTGTCAAGAAACACTTCATCACTCCAAGAGTCACACTCCTTTGCAAACTTTGGATAGCGTTGCTTATAGCCTTCGCGAGCAAGCATGATGGCATCGGAGTCAAGGTCGTCTATCGTAGCATCCTTGATGGCTTGTGCTGTCCAATCGTATGCGGAATCTTGCTCGTCAAGTATTACATTAAGGCGAGAATCTGTCAATTCCACCAACGAATCGTCCAATCTCTGCCATGCCTTGCTATGTGCATATACAGGACGACGCTTCATGTGTTTTGGAATATGAATTACCCATACCGTCTTGTGCGAGTCGTCCGTGATGAATTCTTCAACCAGCAATCCTTCAGATGGTAAGTTGGCGCACAAATCTGTCATTCTGAGCTTTGCTTTTTGCCTGTCGTAGTTGTATGTGTTAGTACCGACAATCTCCAAAGTATTGTCAACAACACCGATAACCAAATGTCCGCCTTCCATATTCGACAAGGCGGAAACATAAGAAATGACATCATCCTTCTCTTTGCCGTTGAAGTCATTCTTCATGTTCTTGAACTCTTTCCATTCACACTCCTCATTTTCTTTTGGATATTTGGAAAGCAGATATTGTTGTAATTCTTGTTCGGTCATATTCTATATATTCTGTTTCTTGATAAGTTCCAGTACAGGTACTTGCAATAGTTCTGAAATCTTGAATAGGGTTCCAAGTGATGGTTGTGTAGTGTTGGTACACCACTTGCTGACAGTTGCAGGATCTTTGCCTAATGCTTCTGATAGCCATCGGGCTGTTCTCTTGTGCTCAACGAGAACAACCTTTATACGATTGAAATCTTTATCTTCCATAAGACTAATAATTTCTGCAAAGATACAATATCGATGTGAGATGTTTGAATAAATAGCAGCAAAAGTAGGAATATTCAACAAAATACTTTGCGTAAGATTCAATTCTGGTGATAATCAAGTAAAGCGTACGGCAAATACGCTTTGTACGGATTTTTATGCAATATTGCCACTTTTTCCGCGCAAAGCATCATGTACAACTCTTGTTAAGTATTATTTCTGCTTTTATCACAAGTATGATAGTCAAACAACCTTAAAGAAACTTCTTTAATTGATAGGGTTGTGGTGCTTACTGAATCAGGTTCTTTGAATTTCACGCTAAAACAAAAACAAGAGGCTGTGTCAAAAGTAACTGACACAGCCTCTTTTTTG
>SFID01000057.1 GCA_004555425.1 Bacteroidales bacterium | reverse complement strand
CCACCTTCTTTCAGAAGGCCAACAGCCTCTTCAAGGCGATAAACAGGAAATAAACCCTTTCCTCGGAAGAGGTTCATCGTTTAGATGTGTACCGCATTCTGTGCTCCATTAGGGTTACAGTAGGAAAGGTTTATTTCCTGTTTATCGCCTTGCACTTGATGCAAAACCCGATAGGGTGATGCTGTGGCTGGCTGAAAATTCCCGAGCTTGCTCGCGGGATTCTCAGCCAGTCACAGCATCAATGTCTCGCCAGAGACATTTTGCATCAAGTGCAAGGGGTTTTTTTCTGTTTTTGTTTTGTCAGTAGCACCTGAGTAGTTACTATTCGTGTTAAAAAATCCACCTGAGTAGTTACCCCGAAATGTTAAAATCCAACTTTTTTAGCGCGAAAAACTTTAATATCTTTTATGATTTCAGCCGCGAAAAAAATCCTACATCGGCGATTCGTTCACCGATAAAGCCAAGAAAATTTCCGATAAAGCCAAGAAAATTTCCGCTAAAGCATCTAGAAAATCCTAGATGCTTTGTATTACATCCCTTATATTGGGCAAAAAAAAGAGGAGAAAGCCCCGTGTTTAGGGCTCTCTCCTCTTCGCTAATACAAAGATAATACATTTTTCCGCGAAATCCAAATCGCGTTAACATATCGCAACACTTCGGAAATGTTAAAATCGCGGTTTTTTATTTAGAATTTATAATGATGGCGGTATCGATGAAAGGGCAATGTACCGCACGTTGCTAGCAACGTGTGGCTCAGCGGAAATGTTGGCTCATTGATAACTACTTCAAAGAGAACAAACACGTGCGGTACATTGCGTTTGCAATGAGTACAAACATCTGAAAACCGCTGAGCCACACGTTGCGAGCAACGTGCGGTACATTGCGTTTGCAATGAGAACAAACTCCTAATTCCTAACTCCTAATTCCTAATTCCTAATTGAAAAGACTCCTAACTATTTCCCCTTCCGTCCAAAAAGGTGCTCGCTATAAAACGGGCTGATGCGCAGGATGTTGCTGACCACGAGACAGAAGGCAACGACGACGGCCGAGACGGTGAGCGAGCAGACCGTGCTGAGGACGAAGTTGGGGCGGTTGGCATTCAGCCATTCGCCTACGAAGGGCATCACGGGGAGCAGGATGAAGTGGAGAAGATAGACGTCCAGCGTGCGCGTACCGATATATTGCAGGCTGCGGCCGATGATGGTCGCCTTCGTGAACGACTGCTCGTAGTGGCGGAAAAACATCAGCACCACCACCATCGTGGAATACATCGCCAGCGTGCGCGGCAGATTCGTCCACATCCCCCGGAGCGTGTGCCAGCGCAGGATGTCGGCGCAGCATACAAAGGCCACTACGCACAGGATGGGGAAGAACCAGCGGCTGTCAAACATGCGCTGCACACGGTCCCAGTAGCGGTGGGCCAGGTTGCCGCAGAGGAAGAACTGGAAATAGATGACCAACTGGATGAGGCTCGACGTCTTCATCCATTCCGCCGTGGGATAGGTGAATATTTTCGGCATATAGGCCGTGGCGTATGCTGCAATGCTCAGCAACCAGATGCCCACCCAGACCAAGTGTTGGTGCTTCAGTCGATGAATCAGCAGGGAGAGGGCGTAGTAGCAGATGAACATGTAGAGCAGCACGATCGTAAACCAGTAGCCGTCCTTGTAGGGGCTGCGCATAGCGGACAGGAAGGAATCGACGAAGTGCGTTTGTCGAATGACGATAAAGGCACACAGAAAGACGAGCGTGGGCAAGAGTTGGATGCGCACCTTCTTCCAGAGCAACTGACCCGTATCGGGCAGCGACCAACTGAACGAAGCCTTATAGGCCACGAAGCCGCTGACGAAGAAGAACA
Organism: Bacteroidales bacterium; assembly: GCA_004555425.1. Classification (GTDB taxonomy): domain Bacteria; phylum Bacteroidota; class Bacteroidia; order Bacteroidales; family Bacteroidaceae; genus Alloprevotella. The sequence goes on along the minus strand of SFID01000057.1, from coordinate 13,546 downwards.
GCGGCATGCGAAACAGCACCAGCAGGGAGAGAGCAGCCGATGTCTTGGGCAATTCGCCAAACGAGGTTTGGCTGACATGATTAGCCACGACCATGAGCATAGTAAATCCGCGCATGGCGTCAATCCATTCTAATCTTTTTTTGGGTTGTATCAGGGTGGGTTGCATACTTTAAGGTAGGTTGTTGTTTAGTTTTCCAGTTTCGATGCTGGTGATTCAAAGAAACCTTCATACTCTTTGTCAATGATTCGCCAATATCCAGTTTTGCGTCCTCCCTCACGGATGATTAGATTCATTTCTGTGAGACGCTTAATATATTTAAGAACCTGACGTTTTGACAATCCCATACGTTCGGCCATCTGGATTGTAGTAATCTGTGGCTTCTCCGCAATATACCGATAGATTTTTCTTTTAGCGTTGAAGAAGGGCTTCTCCCCTTTGGTGAACTGTTTCTCCTCTTTGGTGAACTGTTTCTCTTCTTTGGTGAACTGTATTTTGTCGTTTGGTTCTTCTTTGGTGAACTCTTGATAATTAAGATTCCAGAGGGTGACGTGAAATTCAGAGGCATTCGAGGTAAACGAGGGGGCGTGATAATTAGGAAGATGCTCGTACTGCTTGTAAGCATTGATAATTTTTTTAATCCCGCTCCCTCTCCTTTCCATCAAATTTAGTCGGCTGAATATATCGGCTAGCAATGGGTTGCGGCGTTTGGATGGTATGGTTAGAGGGTCTAGTTGCTGTATCAGACGTCCATCCATCATTCCTCCTGGGGAATAGATTTCAATCCGATTGTCATAAATATCAACATGAACTTCACTTCCTATCTCCAAATACGAGCGATGAATAATGGCGTTGACAATACTTTCGGTTACTGCGCGAATAGGATAGTCTGGTTGCTCTTCCCTGTGGTCGGCTTCTTTCCACCATATTTTGTGAGAGTTGTTCTTGGCAAAAGAAACGGCATCTTGGAGTTGTCCTATGATACACCCCTCTAATTCAATATCGTCAATTGCTTCTCCTAATCCGCTGGTCATGTTTAGTCCATTCCATCGTGTACAGAAAATCCGAGAATGGCGTATGGGGGAATCATCTGCGATTAAAGCTCCTGCATTAGTTAGTCTCCCATCTTCTCCAATAATACCCCAAGATATAAACTCGTTATCCTCAAAGTGTCGGCCTAGTCGCTTGAAATGGATAGATTTCAGACGGGTAAAGGACATATCCTCAAAGCGATAACAGGAGGGGAGAGCATCGTATGAACGGGAAGAACCGTTCATGACAAGATTGCGCAGTTGTAGACGGTCGGCAACAACCGATTCGTTTCCTATTCGAATGTAGGCAATGCGTTGTTTGTCTCCTATATAATAATAAGGGGTTTCATCACCAGGCTTCACATGGAGTAATATCAATTTGGCTTCTCCTACTAAGCGATATTCTAATTCAATAGTAGGTATAGGGTCTAATTTGGTCTTGATGCATTCGCTGATTGTCTCACCATCCTCTTCGGCATGTTGAAGGCCAATAATCTCACCATTGTCTGATATTCCGAATACAAGAACTCCACCTTCTCCATTAGCAAATGCAGATACACTTTTCAGCCAACTCTTTGGACGTTTTGCTTCTACGAGCTGTTTCTTGTCGTACGCAGTGGCTTCGCCAATCAAATTGTGTATGTCAATTCCCATTATAATGTTTTTTAAGTACGAATCATAACCGCCAGCGAAGGTACGACAAATCTTCGAATGCGCCAAAGCAAGGTTTGCCCTTGGCTTTTCCAAGCCCCTAGTTCACTGAAAATTTCACCGTTTGTACTGATTTTTGCTAAGTAGAGATTGAAAAAATGGGAGTTAGTGGAACCTTTTGCGTAATTTTTTATAAATTTGCAGCGTGCATACCCTCTCTCGTGCTGATTCAGAGGTTGAGAGGGCGCACCATAAACCAGCAATTTTTTTTCAATTCACTTTATTATTCACTTAAATTCCAAACAACATGAGAAAATCCTTACTTTCTCTTCTCGTGCTCTTCGTGTATAGCCTCGTGGCTTTCGCACAGCAGGGTACTGAGATTACGTGGTCGGGACAGTCTGATTGGAATGGCGTTGCCGAAGAAGCTGCGCAGATTTCCTTAGCTCAAGGAGATTGGGGCATTCAGGCATCGAAAGAGTCGGGGTCTTCCAAACCCACCGTCAATGCCGATTCCAAGGACCTCCGTGCCTACGCAAACAACGTTGTGATGATTTCGAACGATGCCGAGAACATCGGCAAGCTCGTCTTCCACATCTCTGCTCAGGGCAAGAAGCGCTGGACGACCATCACTCCTTCTCAGGGTGTCATCACTGAAGACTTCGAAAACAGTACGATTACCTGGGATGCCAATGGTCAAGACGTTAAGTACTTGGCTCTTAGCGTAGGTGCGAAAGTTACGCTCGGTACGGACGGCACGTCCAAGGCTGGTCAGTTCGCCTTCTCCTCCGTGACTGCCTACACCAAGGCTGAACTCACCGAACCCGAACCCGGTACCGATCCCGAACCCGTGCCTGGCTTCGTGCTCTATCATGCTGGCTACAACGGCAACTCGGGCTACATCGGCTTCAATGGTAATGAGGTTGGTGCAGAGGGTACTCTGGTTACCCTGCCCAACTTGGCCGCTGCTGACAAGGGCCTCCTCACTTGGCAACTCGTGGAGACCGAAACCGAAGGCGAGTACAAGATTAAGAACGTAGGTTCTGGTCTGTATCTCGGCGTTTGTGGTTACGGCCAGTCTCCGAAAGCCGTTGCTGAGGCAGACGCTCCCGTTTACACCAAGGCTGCCTATGGTGATTACACTACGTTCAACTGCCCCTCGGGCTACTATGGTCCTGGTTATTCTTGGTTGCACCTCAATCAACAAAACAAACTGACGGGTTGGACGCAGTCTGCTACGGCCTCTATGTTCACGGTACAGGATCCCAGTGCTCTTGACTCTATGCTGAACATCTTGGCTAAGGCAGGAGAATTGGAATCTGCCATTGCCGCTGCTCAGACCATGAAGAAAAACATCACTGGCTACACCGAATATACGGACTACATCACCAGCGCTGACCAGTTCGACTCCAACGCCAAGGAGTCCCGCGAAGGTTCGTATGAGGCACTGCTCGATGGCGACCCCACTACCTTCTTCCACTCTCAGTGGAGCACTGGCTGGGCCGATAAGATGCCCCACGACCTTCAGGTGAAGTTGCCTGGCAACGAACTCACCGAACTCGTGGTAAGATATGGTGCACGCTACAATGCTAGCACCAACAACAATGGTGGTTACTGCAACATCCCGACAGCCATGAACGTGTTTGGTGGTACGGTGGATGCTGAAGGCAATGTGACTTGGGCCGAGCAGCCCTTCGTTACCCTTACGGCTGAGGCTGATGCCAAGACTCGCTTTGACGTAGAAGGCATCGGTGGACGTACGGGCCGCTTCACCCTCAACACGGGCGAGACGGTTTATACTGCATTCAAGTTCCAGGTGACCGATGCTTACGACGTTGACACACGCAACGACAAGTACTTCGCCTATGGCGAGTTCCAGATTAGTTCTGCTCGCGAAGTGGCTCCCACTGTTACGGCTAGCGAGACTCAAGTGTTTGCCCTCGACTATGCAGTGGCACAGGCACAGGCCGCCCAGCTGGGTGTGAGCGACTACGACGCACTCATCGCTGGTATCAATACCGCCATGGCAAACATCGAAAACGGTGTTGAGCCCGAGCCTATTCCCGAAGTGCAGGAAGCCCTCAATGCTGCTTTGACAGACGCACAGGAGGCCATCGCCCTTCGTGGTCCTGGTTATCCCGTGGCTGACGGCGAAGCCTACAACACACTTAGCGCTGCCATCACTACGGCACAGGCTCTGACCTATCCTATTCCCGCCGATGTTGACGCCCTCACCGCTGCTGTTCGCGCTTACAAGTGCGCTCGCGACGTGGAAATGCCCGCTGTGAACCACAAGTATGCTTTCGCTATCACCTACAAGGGTGAAACGAAATACTACCTGCAGAACGCTGGCACCGAAAACGTGCTCAAGAAGCCCGTTGAAGGCGAAGAATTGACCGACAACCTCATCTTCAAGTGCGTAGAAGAGAACGACGGCAAGTTCACCTTCACCAACAGCGATGGCAAGTACTTGACCATCACCCAGCCTGCCAAGAGATGGTATAGCCCCAACAATACGGGTGTTTCTGAAGAAAAGAACGAGACTACCGATGTGACCTTCGCCAAGATTTACAACAGCAACGCTACTGGTGTCCGTGCTGAAGACGAAACGGAACTCTTCGGTTGCCTCTCTTGGTATGGTGTACGTGGCTATAACACGGACAAAAAGGCTAACGATTATGGTTACTTAGTAGTGAAGCACTCCACAGACGCCTTTGATGGTGCCGACGTTCCTTACTACAACGCAAACTTCACTTCTGCCATCAAGTTGATTGACCTCGGCGTTGATCCTACTCTCTTGGTATCTGTTACTCCTGCTATGACCGAAGAACTCGAAGCTCTGCCCGAGCAGGTAGTATTCACCTTTGAGAAGAATGTTCAGGAAGTTACTTCCGTACGTCTCCGCCACAACGGTTGGGGTGGTATGAGAGGCACTGAACTCGTTGGCGAAGAAGGTCTCGTAGTTACTGACAGCACGACCGTTACCGTTAACGTTCCCGCTAGCCTCGTTCAGGGCCTGACCCAGATGAGCCTCACCCTGATGGGTACGGCTGTTGATGGCGGTGCACTCTCCGATGGCGAAAATGGCGAGATGGTTGTCGTACAGTATCAGTACACGCCCAACCCCGCACGCTACGTCTTCACGGAAGCAAATCCTGCTGACAGCAGCACCGTTGAGAAACTTGACTCCATCATCGTTACCTTCCAGCATCCTGCTGAAGGTCTCACGGGTGGTTTTGCCAAGGATGTTGTGCTGAACGTGCTTAGCGAAGACTCCACCGTGGTAACTACCGCAACGATTGACTTCGACATGGTAACCAATGACGGTTGGAACAACAACGCACTGATTACCCTCGCTGAGCCCGTGACGGCAAATGGTACTTACACCATCACCGTTCCCGAGGCTACCGTATTCGACGACAAGTTCAACGAAATGTTCGAAGACTACGGTGTAGCAGACTTCGGCGCTATCTACAACCCCGAGTTCACGCTGACCTATACGGTAGAAGCTGAAGAAGTGGATACGGTTGCAACCTTCATGTACGAAACTGTAAGCCCCGAAAATGGCAGCACGGTTAACCGCCTGGATGTAATCACCCTCCACTTCCCCGACAACATTCCTGCTATGGATTATGAATACCCTGTTACCGTTTACAATGAAGCAGGTGACTCTATCACTTCTGGTAAGCTCAACTGGGCATTCTATCCTGGTGCAGACGCTACCTTCACGCTGACCAATCCTATCACAACGGCTGGTACCTATACCATCACCGTGGATGAAGGCATGATTTGGAACTCCAAGGTTGACCTTGAGGCTGACGACTATGGCAAGAGCAAGGGTGCGAAGTACAACCCCGAGTTCACGCTGACCTACACCGTAGAGGAGGCTCCCTTCGAGGAATATCCCGTCAACTTCGACAAGGATGCTTACCAGACTGGTGGCCAAGATGGAAAACGTATCCTCAACAGCATCACTCTGACCGCTGGTAGCGGCGAAGAGCAGACTATATCGCTTGATGGTACGAAGAAGGCTTACCAGGATTTGACTGACCAGAGATTCACCATCGCCAGCGGTGATCAGGTTACTGTTCAGGCCAACTATAGTGGTGAGTGGATGCACACCTACGTTTACGTTGACCTTGACAACGACAAGCTGTTCAGCTTCAACAATGGTGCTGACCAGACTGGTACCGAACTCCTCGGCTGGACTTACATTGCAGGTTACAACAACGAAGGTGTTGCCAAAGGACAGAATGTGAACCCGAACACTCCGATGACGTTCACGGTAAATGCCGAGCCCGGTGAATACCGCATGCGCGTCAAGATTGACTGGGACAACCAGGATCCCGGTGGCTGCGTTCTCTCTAGCAACCACATCCTCAACAATGGTGGTCACATCGTTGACGTAACCCTCGTTGTAACTGCTGGTACTGGCATCAACGCTGCTACGCTCGATAAGAATGCTAAGGTTTACACGCTCGACGGACGTCGCGTAATCGTAAACGGCAAGCTCAACCGTGGCTTCTACATCATCAACGGTCAGAAGACCTTTGTGAAGTAAGATTTGCCCCTTGAGACATATTATTAAGGCTGCGCCTCGGCGCAGCCTTTTTTTGTTTGGGCGGGTTTCTGGGTTTTCTGGAGATTCTAGATTTCCTAGATTTTCTAGATGTTCTAGATGTTCTAGATTTCCTAGATTTCCTAGATTTCCTAGAACTCCTAGATTTTCTAGAGATTCTGGAGATTCTGGAGAATCCGCCATCCGCCAGCCCCAACGCCTCCGATTGAAATCCCGACCTTCTAATTCCCCCTATCTCTCCGCCGAAACCTCCACGGGGTCAGAAAGATTCCCCGCGATTGTCTCCTCGTTTAGCCAAAAAGCAGTAACTTTGCCTCGGATTGTGGTTGGGTGGTTGGTCCCTTTGCTTTGCACTGCGGCTAGCACCTTCCTCAGTCTTTAGCAATCTATCATCTGTGTCCCAATTCAAATATGAGACCCAACAACGAACTTTTGCGTCAGGCCATTGACGCTGCCATTGAGGGCGGCCAGGCCATTATGACCATTTACAACGACCCCGCCTTTGATGCACAGGTTAGTATCAAAAGCGACAACTCACCTGTGACAATCGCCGACAAGCGCGCCCACGAAGTTATCGCCAAAGCCTTGGCAAAACCCGCCAAGGGATGGAAGACCGTTTTCCCTATGATGAGCGAAGAAGGGAGCCATGCCGCCTACGAGGAGCGCAAGGCCGTGAGCACCTACTGGCTCGTTGACCCGCTGGACGGCACAAAGGAATTTCTGAAGCGCAACGGCGAATTTACCGTCAATATCGCCCTTATCGACAATGGTAAACCCGTGCTCGGCGTGGTCTATGTGCCCGTGACGGGTGTCGTATATTTCGGTTGCAAAGAGATGGGTGCGTACAAATCTGAGATAGACGACAAGAAGCAGTTCAAGATTCGTCCACAGCGTCTGCCCTTCCTCGACCTCAAGCACAACCGCCACTATACCGTTATGACCTCGCGCTCGCACCTCTCGGACGAAACCCTCGTCTATCTCGACCAGGTGCGCGCCAAGCATCACGACATGGTCACCATACAGTCGGGCAGTTCGCTCAAGATTTGCCTCGTGGCCGAAGGGCTGGCCGACGAATATCCCCGCCTAGGCCCCACGATGGAGTGGGACACCGCAGCGGCCCACGCCGTCATTAAGGAAGCCAACGGCACGATGACCGACTACAAAACTGGCGAAACCCTCCTATATAATAAGGAAGACCTGCACAACCCTTGGTTCTTGGCCAAGGCCTAGAGGCAGCATCCTCGCGAAGTTGAGAAGCGCGGGCCGCTTCGTACCGCTGTCCCCATTTCTCCTTTCCCTCTTCCTTCCCTCATCTTCCCACCCTCCTTTTTTTCCTTGAAAACATGACTGCATTCGTCACCATCGTTCTCCTGCTGCTACTCGTGGCGCTCATCAAGGAAGCATTGCGACCGGGCATCGTGCTCTTCTCGGGCGCGGTGGTTTTCCTGTGTGCAGGAGTGCTCACGCCGAAGGAAGTCATTGAGGGTTTTTCCAATAAGGGGATGATTACCGTGGCCCTGCTCTTTCTCGTGAGCGAAGGCGTGCGGCGGTCGGGACTGCTCGAGCAGATGTTGGGCTGGCTTTTGCCGAAGGGGCAGTTGGCCGTGCGGCGCGTACAGTTGCGCATGATGCCCGCCGTCTCCTTCATCTCCGCCTTTCTCAACAATACGCCCGTGGTCGTCATCTTCGCGCCCATGATCAAGCGATGGGCCGAGCAGCACAAGGTGTCGCCCACCAAATTACTCATCCCCCTGTCCTTTGCCACCATCTTGGGCGGTATGTGCACGCTCATCGGCACATCGACCAACCTTGTCGTTCACGGTATGGCCCTCGACTATGCCGCGCAATGTCCCGACAGCGGTGTGCGCGGGCTGGATATGTTTGAGTTGGGCAAGGTGGGCCTGATTATCGCCGTCGTCGGCACCCTGTACATCCTTATCGCCTCCAATTTCCTCCTCCCCGAACGCCGCGAGGAGCGACACGACAGCCTGGCCGAGGGCGCTGCCGACTCGAAATACTTCCGCGTGGAGGTGGTGCTCGGAGCGCGCTTCCCCGCTATCAACCGCCGCGTGCGCGACTTCGACTTCAAGGAAAAGTATGGCGCCACCCTCCTCGAGATACGCCGCAACGGCCAGACCCTCCTCATGCACGATATGCGCAAAGTGCACTTTCACGATGGCGACACCCTTGTCCTCCTGGCCGACGAAGCCTTTATGAACAACTGGGGCGACTCGTCGTTCTTCCTTATGGTGGCTGATACGCGGCAGAAGGAAGCACCGATGTCCAGGAAGAAGCAGTGGTTCACCGTTATCCTCCTTGCGCTGATGATATTCGGCGCGGCCATCGGCGAACTCCCCGTCACGCGCGAAGCCATACCTGCGATGAAGCTCGATATGTTCTTCTTCGTCTGCGTGACCACCGTCATTATGGCCTGGGCCAATATCTTCCCAGCGCGCAAATACACCAAGTTTATCTCGTGGGACATCCTCGTGACCATTGCCTCCGCCTTTGCCATCAGCAAAGCCATGCAAAACTCCGGTATGGCCGATGCCGTAGCCAGCTGGGCTGTTGGCCTGAGCCACGAGCACGGCGCCTACGTCCTGCTGGCCGTGGTGTTTATCATCACCAGCACCTTCACCGAACTGATGACCAACAACGCCGCCGCGGCCCTATCGTTTCCCATCTCTCTCTCCATTGCCGAGCATCTGGGCGTAAGTCCTATGCCGTTTATTGTGTGCATCTGCGTGGCAGCGAGTGCCAGTTTCTGCACGCCCATTGGTTATCAGACCAACCTCATTGTGCAAGGCGTAGGCAACTACCGCTTCTCCGACTTCATCAAGATAGGTCTGCCGCTCAACCTCATCGTCATGGTCCTGAGCGTCTGGCTGATTCCTATCTTCTGGCCGTTCTAGTTAGTTAGGAGTTAGGAGTTAGGAGTCTTTTTCAATGAGAATGAACTCCTCACTCATACCTTGCAAGCACGGTGCGGGTACTTACACGTTACTCCCCAACTCCCCAATTCCCCAACTCCCCAACTCCCCAACTCCCCAACTCCCCTTCCTTCTATATAACATACGGCCGTGTGCGCCCTGAAAGGGCAACAGCACGTAGCCCAGGGCAGAGCGAAGCGGCGCCCTGGGTAATAGAATGATAGAACTGCTTTCGCCCTGCAAGGGCAAAAGCATATATAATATAGTGTAATAATAGGATGGACGCTTTACCTGGGTCCTTACGCTTTTGCCCTTTCAGGGCGGAGACGAGGGAACGAACAATATACCCAGAGCGCCGCTTCGCTCTGCTCTGGGCTACGTGCTGTTTGCCCTTTCAGGGCGTATTCCCAACTCCTAACCCCCAACTCCCAACTCCTAACTCCTAACCCCCAACTCCTAACTAAAAATTGTCCAACATCTATCCCATATTCGACAAGATGCTCAGCCGCGCCGACAAGGAAGCGCTGCTGGGCCAGAAGGGCGTTATGCTGTGGTTCACGGGCCTGAGCGGCTCGGGCAAGAGCACCGTAGCCATTGCCCTTGAGCGCGAGTTGCATCGCCGCGGCCGCCTGTGCCGCATCCTCGATGGCGACAATATCCGCGCAGGTATCAATGCCAACCTCGGTTTCACGGCCGAGGACCGTCGCGAGAATATCCGCCGCATCGCCGAAGTGTCCAAACTCTTCGTAGATACGGGCATCATCACCATCGCCGCCTTTATCAGTCCTACCGAAGAGGTGCGCCAGATGGCCGCCCAAATAATCGGCCCCGAGGATTTCAAGGAAATCTTCATCTCCACGCCCCTCGAAGAGTGCGAGCGCCGCGATGTCAAGGGCCTTTACGCCAAAGCCCGCCGCGGCGAAATCCCCCATTTCACCGGCATCTCCGCCCCCTTCGAAGCCCCCGCAAATCCTGCCCTAAGCCTTGACACCTCGCGCCTGAGCCTGGAGGAAAGCGTCAGTGCATTGCTCCGCCTGCTGGGGATTGAAGAGTAAAGGCGCCCCAGCAAAACAGCATCTATAATACACCATATATACCAGTCAGCAAAAGCCGACGAGCTAGCAGCCGCAGGCTGCGTTGAAACTAGAAAGCCGCAGGCTTTCGTTGAAACTTGAAACTAGGTCGCAAAGCGACCGTTGAAACTAGGAAGCCGCAGCCAAGGAATGCGGCACGCCATATATATACCAGTCAGCAAAAGCCGACGAGCCAGCAGCCGAAGGCTGCGTTGAAACTAGAAAGCCGCAGGCTTTCGACTGAAACCAGGTCGCAAAGCGACCGTTGAAACTAGGAAGCCGCAGGCTTCCGTCTGAAACTAAACACCAAGAAATATGCCCGAAACCTACAACCTAAGCCACCTCAAAGAACTAGAAGCAGAGTCCATCTATATCATTCGCGAAGTGGCTGCCGAATTTGAGAATCCCGTTATGCTCTATAGCATTGGCAAGGATTCCAGCGTCATGGTGCGCCTCGCCGAGAAAGCCTTCGCGCCCGGCAAAGTGCCCTTCCCCCTGATGCACATCGACTCCAAATGGAAATTCAAGGAGATGATCACCTTCCGCGACCAGTATGCCAAAGACCACGGATGGGACCTCATCGTAGAAAGCAACGAAGAAGCCTTCAAGGCAGGCGTGGGCCCCTTCAGCCACGGCTCCAAGGTGCACACCGACCTTATGAAGACCAAGGCCCTCCTTGATGCCCTCGACAAGCACAAGTTCGATGCCGCCTTCGGAGGTGCCCGCCGCGACGAAGAAAAGAGCCGCGCCAAGGAGCGCATCTTCTCCTTCCGCGACCAGTTCCATCAGTGGGACCCCAAGAACCAGCGCCCCGAACTCTGGGACATCTACAACGCCCGCGTTCACAAGGGCGAGAGCATCCGCGTCTTCCCCCTGAGCAACTGGACCGAACTCGACATCTGGCAATATATCCGCCTCGAAAACATTCCCATCGTTCCCCTCTATTTTGCCAAGGAGCGTCCCGTCGTCAACCTGGACGGCCAACTCATCATGCCCGACGACGATCGTCTGCCCGCAGAGTACCGCGACAAGATCGAGATGCGCAGCATCCGCTTCCGCACCCTCGGTTGCTGGCCTCTCACAGGCGCCATCGAGAGCAAGGCTGACACGATTGAGAAAATCGTTGAGGAAATGATGACCACCACCAAGAGCGAGCGCACCACCCGCGTCATCGACTTCGACCAAGAAGCCTCTATGGAACAGAAGAAACGCGAAGGATATTTCTAGGCCAACAGTCCCAGCCGCTCCCCCTCGCGGCCCCATTCAAACAAACCCCACTGAAAATGCAGATAACCTCCAACCCCAACGGCGAACAAGCCTTTGATAATAAGAAGATGTCCATCGAGGAATACCTCGACCAGGACGAGAAGAAAGACCTCCTGCGATTCCTCACCGCAGGTTCGGTTGACGACGGCAAGTCCACCCTCATCGGACGCCTCCTCTTTGATTCCAAGAAACTCTACGAAGACCAACTCTCCGCCCTCGAGCGCGATTCTCAGCGCGTGGGCAATGCTGGTGCTGGCCATATTGACTACGCCCTCCTGCTCGACGGTCTCAAGGCCGAGCGCGAGCAGGGCATCACCATCGACGTGGCCTACCGCTATTTCTCCACCAACAAGCGTAAGTTCATCATCGCCGACACCCCGGGCCACGAGCAATATACGCGCAACATGATTACGGGCGGCTCCACGGCCAACCTCGCCATCATCCTCGTTGATGCCCGCACGGGTGTCATCACCCAGACGCGCCGCCACACCTTCCTCTGCGCCCTCCTCGGCATCAAGCACATCGTCTTGGCCGTCAATAAGATGGACCTCGTGGAATACTCGCGCGAAGTGTTCGAGAAGATTGTCAGCGACTACACCGCCTTCCTCCAGACCCTGCCTCAGGAGAACGCTTCGCTCTCCATCCCCGACGTGCAGTGCTTCCCCCTCTCCGCCCTCGAGGGCGACAACGTGGTGGAGAAGTCCGACCGCACGCCCTGGTACGAAGGACCCGCCCTGCTCGACTATCTCGAGACCGTACAGATCAGCGAGGACCACAACATGGACGACTTCCGCTTCCCCGTGCAGTACGTCCTGCGCCCCAACCTCGACTTCCGCGGTTTCTGCGGCAAGGTGGCTAGCGGCATCATCCGCGTGGGCGACGAAGTGATGGCCCTCCCCTCGGGCAAGAAGAGCCACGTCAAGAGCATCGTGACCTACGACGGCAACCTCGACTACGCCTTCCCGCCCCAGAGCGTCACCCTCACCCTCGAGGACGAGATAGACATCTCGCGCGGTGAAATGATTGTGCGCCCCGACAACCTGCCCCACGTAGGCCGCCTCTTCGAGACCATGCTCGTATGGATGGACGAGGAAGCGATGGACGCCTCCAAGTCCTTCTATCTCAAGCAGACCACCAATACCACGCGCTGCCGCATTGACCACATCAAGCACAAGGTCAACGTCAACACCATGGAGCGCAGCGAAACCGACCGCCTCATCCTCAACGAAATCGGACAGGCCGTCATCGCCACGAGCAAGGAACTCTTCTACGATGCCTACCACCACAACAAAGCCACAGGTGCCTTCGTCCTCATCGACCCCATCACCAACAACACCTCGGCCGTAGGCATGATTCTCTCCCCCGTAGAGGAAACCTCCCTCCACACCATCGACAGCATCCCCACGCTCGACCTCGCCAAACTAGGCATAGCCCCCGAGCATCACGAAGCCATCCGTCAGGCTGTCAAGGAGCTGGAGCGTCAGGGCCTAGCCGTCCGCGTGATATAGTAACGCCATATTAGGGTGTCTGAAATTGGAGTAACGTGAAAATACCGAGAAGAAGGGAGTAACGTGAAAATACCGCACCTTGCTTGCGGTACTTTCACGTTACTCCCTTGGCCTTGGGAACGAAGTTCCCGTTGAAACCAGGTTGCGCAGCGACTGATGAAACTGTTGGGCGCTCGCGCCCAAAGCTCGCCTCGTAATATAACACATCGCGAAGGCTCGCTGCTGCAAATTGCTGCATTTTAACATTTCCGAAGTGTTGCGATATGTTAACGCGATTTGGATTTCGCGGAAAAATGTATTATCTTTGTCCTAGCGAAGTGGAGAGAGCCCTAAACACGGGGCTTTCTCCTCTTTTTTTGTCCAATATAAGGGATGTAATACAAAGCATCTAGGATTTTCTAGATGCTTTAGCGGAAATTTTCTTGGCTTTATCGGTGAACGAATCGCCGATGTAGGATTTTTTTCGCGGCCGAAATCATAAAAGATATTAAAGTTTTTCGCGCTAAAAAA